>NZ_JAHACR010000254.1 GCF_018375725.1 Burkholderia sp.
GTGACAGTGCTTGTACTTCTTGCCGCTGCCGCACGGGCACGGGTCGTTGCGGCCAACCTTCGGCATCTCGCCGCCGGGGCCGCTGTGGCTCATCGCGCTGCCGACCATCTCGGCGGTCGCCGTCGCCGCGGCCGCGCCGGCCGCTGCCGGTACGCCCGCTGCCGGTACGCCCGCCTCGGCAAACTCGGCATGCTGATATTCGACGTTCTCGAGATGGCCGCCGCGTTCCTCGATCTGCTCGGCCGCCTCCTCGAGCTGCTCCGGCGACTGGATCTGGACGTTCATCACGATCCGCGTGACTTCCTGCTTGATCGCCTCGAGCATCGCGGCGAACAGCTCGAACGCCTCACGCTTGTATTCCTGCTTCGGATTCTTCTGCGCATAGCCGCGCAGATGGATACCCTGGCGCAGGTGGTCGAGCGCGGCGAGGTGCTCGCGCCACAGACGGTCGACCGACTGCAGCATCACCGAGCGCTCGAATGCGCTGAACGACTCGCGGCCGACCAGTGCGACCTTGCCTTCGTACTGCTCGTCGGCAGCAGTCGTCACCGCATCGAGGATCTCGTCCGCCGTGATCGACGACGATTCGTTCACCATTTCCTGGATCGCGAGATCGAGCTGCCAGTCGTTGCGCAACGCTTCCTCGAGCTCGGGGATGTCCCACTGCTCTTCGATACTGCCCGCCGGCACGAACTGACGGACGACTTCGCCGATCACGCCGTGACGCATCGCGGCGATCGTCTCGGTGATGTCGTTCGCCTCGAGCAGTTCGTTGCGCTGCTGGTAGATGACCTTGCGCTGGTCGTTCGACACATCGTCGTATTCGAGCAGCTGCTTGCGGATGTCGAAGTTGCGCGCTTCGACCTTGCGCTGCGCCGATTCGATCGAGCGCGTGACGATGCCTGCCTCGATCGCCTCGCCTTCCGGCATCTTCAGGCGGTCCATGATCGCGCGCACGCGGTCGCCGGCGAAGATGCGCAGCAGCGGATCGTCGAGCGACAGGTAGAAACGCGACGAGCCCGGATCGCCCTGGCGGCCCGCACGGCCGCGCAGCTGGTTGTCGATCCGGCGCGACTCGTGACGCTCGGTGCCGATGATGTGCAAGCCGCCCGCGGCCTTCACCTGCTCGTGCAGCGTTTCCCACTCGTCGTGCAGCTGCTGGATGCGGCGCGCCTTCTCGTCGGCCGGGATCGACTCGTCGGCCTCGATGAACGCCGCCTGCTTCTCGGCGTTGCCGCCGAGCACGATGTCGGTACCGCGGCCCGCCATGTTGGTCGCGATCGTGATGCGCTTCGGACGGCCCGCCTCGGCGACGATCGCCGCTTCACGCGCGTGCTGCTTCGCGTTCAGCACTTCGTGCGGCAGGCCGGCCTGCGTCAGCAGATGCGACAGCAGCTCGGAGTTCTCGATCGACGTCGTGCCGACGAGCACCGGCTGGCCGCGCTCGTGACACTCGCGGATGTCGCGGATCACGGCGTCGTAGCGTTCCTTCGCGGTCTTGTAGATCTGATCCTGCTTGTCGATCCGCTTCGGCGGACGGTTGGTCGGAATCACGACCGTTTCGAGACCGTAGATCTCGTTGAATTCGTACGCTTCGGTGTCCGCCGTGCCGGTCATGCCCGACAGCTTCGCGTACATCCGGAAGTAGTTCTGGAACGTGATCGACGCGAGCGTCTGGTTCTCGCTCTGGATCTTCACGTGCTCCTTCGCCTCGACCGCCTGATGCAGGCCGTCGGACCAGCGGCGGCCCGCCATCAGGCGGCCCGTGAATTCGTCGACGATCACCACCTCGCCGTTCTGCACGACGTAGTGCTGGTCGAGATGGAACAGCGTGTGGGCGCGCAGTGCCGCATACACGTGGTGCATCAGCGTGATGTTCTGCGGTGCGTAGAGGCTCTCGCCCTCGCCAATCAGGCCCCATTCGGCGAGCAGGCGCTCCGCCTTCTCGTGACCCGATTCCGTCAGGAATACCTGGCGGGCCTTCTCGTCGAGCGTGTAATCGCCCGGCTTCTCGACGCCCGTGCCGTCGGCCTTCTCTTCGCCGATCTGGCGCTCGAGCAGCGGCGGCAGCGCGTTCATCCGCACATACAGCTCGGTGTGATCCTCGGCCTGGCCGGAGATGATCAGCGGCGTGCGCGCCTCGTCGATCAGGATCGAGTCGACTTCGTCAACGACAGCAAAGTTGAGCGCGCGCTGCACGCGTGCCTCGGTCTCGTAGACCATGTTGTCGCGCAGGTAGTCGAAGCCGAACTCGTTGTTCGTGCCGTACGTGATGTCGGCCGCATACGCCTGCTGCTTCTGCTCGTGGTCCATGCCGGACAGGTTGATGCCGACCGACAGCCCGAGGAAGTTGTAGAGGCGAGCCATCCACTCCGCGTCGCGTTGCGCCAGGTAGTCGTTGACCGTCACGACGTGCACGCCGCGGCCCGGCAGCGCGTTCAGGTACGCCGCGAGCGTCGCGACGAGCGTCTTGCCCTCGCCGGTGCGCATTTCGGCGATCTTCCCGTAATGCAGCACCATGCCGCCGATCAGCTGCACGTCGAAGTGGCGCATCTTCAGCACGCGGCGGCTGGCCTCGCGGCAGACCGCAAACGCTTCGGGCAGCAGCTTGTCGAGCGATTCGCCGGCCGCGATCCGCTGGCGGAATTCGTCCGTCTTGCCGCGCAACTGGTCGTCCGTCAGCTTCTCGATCTGCGTTTCGAGCGCATTGATCGCCGCGACGGTCTTTTGATATTGCTTGACGAGCCGCTGGTTACGGCTGCCAAAAATCTTCTGGAGAAAACCGGTTGTCATCGGATCGGATCCTGCGTCGCAGCACCGGCATCCGGCGCGCATCCCGCGCCCTGACGCCCGAGCCTCGGCGGCTTAGCATATGAGTGAATTCAAACGACAAATTTTAGCACGCGAGGAAGCCCGCGCCTGTGTCCTCGCTGCGGCGTCCCGGCAGGACGGCAGCTCGCCGCGCGGATGAGCCGGCCGGCAGGAAAGCGCGGCGCGCCTGTCCTGCCGCGGGTACAATCGGCGTCAACCTACGCGCGCCCTCGCGCCCGAAGCAAACCTCGATGAACCGATTTTCCCAGCGCCGCGCCCCAGCCGGGCCGCCTCGTCCGCAAGCCGTATCCGATGTGCTCAGGCGCACCGATGCGTTCGCCGCGCTGCGCGCCGGCGTCGAGCAGGTCGCGTCGCTGCAGCGCGACCTCGCCGCGCTGCTGCCCGATTACCTCGCCAGCCACGTCGAGCCGGGCTCGATCAAGGACGGCGTGCTGCCCCTGTTTGCCGCGCATAACGCGCTGGCCGCACGACTGCGTCAAGTGGAGCGGCGGCTGCTCGCGGAACTCCAGCAGCGCGGCTGGCCGGTCTCGGCACTGCGCGTACGCGTGCGTCCCCAGGCAATGCCGGAACCGCCGCGCGTGAAGCAGGCGCGCATGACGTCCGCGGGCGCCGCTGCGTTGCGCGATCTCGCGGACCACCTCGCACCGTCGCCGCTGCAGGCCGCACTCGCACGGATGGCGGCACGACACGGCGGCAAGACACCGGGCTGACCGGGCGGTAAACGAAAAAAGCGGCTCGATGGCCGCTTTTTTCATGGATACGTGTCCGGTGCGCCGGTCAGGCGAAAGCCGTCTGCGTGTCGAACGCGAAACCGCCGGGCGCCTTCTGCGGATCGTCGAACGAAACGATCTCGTACGCATCCTGATTCGCGAGCAATTCGCGCAGCAGCGCGTTGTTCAGCCCGTGGCCCGATTTGTATGCGGTGTACGCCGCCAGCAGCGGATGACCGACCACGTACAGATCGCCGATCGCGTCGAGCATCTTGTGCTTCACGAATTCGTCGTCGTAACGCAGCCCGTCGTTGTTCAGGATGCGGTATTCGTCGAGCACGATCGCGTTGTCCATGCTGCCGCCGCGCGCCAGGCCCAACTCGCGCATCATCTCGACCTCGTGTGCGAAGCCGAACGTGCGAGCACGCGCGATCTCGCGCACATACGACGTGTTCGCGAAGTCGACCTCGAGCTCCTGGCCGGTCTTGTCCACGGCCGGATGCCGGAAATCGATCGTGAATTTCAGCTTGAAACCGAAATAAGGGTCGAGCCGCGCGAACTTGTCGCCGTCGCGCACTTCGACCGGTTTCCTGACCTTGATGAAGCGCTTCGGCGCATTCTGCTCCTCGATGCCGGCCGACTGGATCAGGAACACGAACGACGCTGCGCTGCCGTCCATGATCGGGATTTCCTCCGCGGTCACGTCGACATACAGGTTGTCGATGCCGAGCCCCGCACAGGCGGACATCAAGTGCTCGACGGTCGACACGCGCGCGCCATCCTTCTGCAGCACCGATGCGAGCCGCGTATCGCCGATCGACATCGCCGATGCCGGAATATCGACCGGCGTGGGCAGGTCGACGCGCGAAAACACGATGCCCGTGCCCGGCGCGGCGGGACGGAGCGTCAGTTCGACCTTGCGGCCCGAGTGCAGACCGATACCCACGGTCTTCACAATCGATTTGATGGTGCGCTGCTTCAGCATGGTGATCTTCTTCTTGATTGAATATATCAATCAGGAGGTTAATTCGATAGGTGAGATTATAGCGTAATTCCCTATTCAACGCTGTTTGAAACTGCGTATCAAACTGTTTCGGTCGTTTACCCGACACCGATACAGGACGGGCCGATGTCCGGAACGGAGGCGTTTCCGGTCATCGGCCCGTGTTACAACTGCCCTGCGGCCCATGCGTGACGTTGCCCTCGAGCAACGGCGCATTGCGCGATCAGGACGTCAACATTGCCAGCACGCTTGCCGCATCGCTCACTTCGAATTTGCCCGGCGCTTCGACGGCCAGCGTCTTGACCACACCGTCGTCGACCACCATCGCGTAGCGGCGGGAACGGATTCCCATGCCACGCGCGGACAAATCCTGCGTCAGCCCCAGCGCATGAGTGAAAGCCGCGCTGCCGTCCGCCATCATGCGCACCTTGCCCGCGGTGTGCAGATCACGTCCCCAAGCGCCCATCACGAATGCGTCGTTGACGGACACGCACCAGATCTCGTCGATGCCCGCCGAGCGCAGTTGCTCGGCTTGCGCGACATAGCCCGGCACATGCTGCGCTGAACAGGTCGGCGTGAATGCGCCTGGCAACCCGAAGATCACCACCCGCTTCCCCGCCGTCTGCTCGCGCACGCTGCGGGCATTCGGCCCCAGCGTGCAGCCTGCGCGCGTGTCGTCGATGAACTCGAACACCTGCGCGTCGGGCAGCGCGTCGCCCACTTGAATCATGTCTGGTCCCTCATAGCGATACGGTTTGCTGCGTTACTGCACGTCACGGACGACACGGCCCCGCCCGCTTCGCCGATGCGAAGAGGACACGCTGCCCGGCCCGGCGTCGCGTGCGACGCGGCCTGTCACGGTCCGGCCTGTACGGTCCGTCACATCCGTCACGCCGGCTTCACCGCGGCGACACCGCCGCGGCTTCGCCTGTTCGTGCCTCAGTCGGCCTGCTTGCGCAGGAATGCCGGAATGTCGTACGTATCGACACCCTTTTCCTGCAGCGCTTGCACATGCGACGCCGCGGTTTCGCGCGAATTGCGCCACACCGCCGGCGTGTCGAGCGCGCCGTAGTCGGCCGTGCTGACGTGCGCCGGTGCGTAGCTGTGCGACGCCGCGTTGACCGGCTGGTTGTCCGTGCCGGTGCGCAGCAGCGTCATCGGCGCCGATTGCTGCTTCTTCACCGCGCGGCCGAGGCCCGTCGCGACGACCGTCACGCGCAGCGCGTCGCCCATCGCATCGTCGTACACCGCACCGAAGATCACCGTTGCGTCTTCCGCCGCGTAGCTCTTGATCGTGTTCATCACTTCGCGCGTTTCCGACAGGCGCAGCGAACGGCTCGACGTGATGTTGACCAGCACGCCGCGTGCGCCCGACAGATCGACGCCTTCGAGCAGCGGGCTCGCCACGGCCTGTTCGGCCGCGAGGCGGGCGCGATCGACGCCGGCGACCGTCGCCGTGCCCATCATCGCCTTGCCCTGCTCGCCCATCACGGTCTTCACGTCTTCAAAGTCGACGTTCACGAGACCATCGACATTGATGATTTCCGCAATGCCGGCCACCGCGTTGTTGAGCACGTCGTCGGCGCACTGGAAGCACTTGTCCATCTCGGCGTCGTCGCCCATCACATCGAACAGCTTGTCGTTCAGCACGACGATCAGCGAGTCGACGTGATCTTCCAGTTGCTGCGAGCCGGCTTCCGCGACGCGCATCCGCTTGCCGCCTTCGAACTCGAACGGCTTGCTGACGACGCCGACCGTCAGGATGCCCATTTCCTTCGCGATTTGCGCGACGACCGGGGCTGCGCCC
>NZ_JAHACR010000255.1 GCF_018375725.1 Burkholderia sp.
CCATGCGTACAAGCAGGCGACGGTTGAGCGGATCGACATTCCGAACCATCTCAACCGTCAGTTTGAGGTTGATGCGCCGAATCAGGTCTGGTGCGGCGACATCACGTATGTCTGGGCACAAGGCCGTTGGCATTATCTGGCGGTCGTGCTCGACCTGTTCACGCGGCGAGTTGTCGGTTTGGCTTTCTCGACGCGCCCGGACGCCGATTTGGTCGTGCGGGCGTTGGAAATGACCTACGAGCAACGAGGCCGACCGCATCTGCGCATCAGTCAGTGCCGTACCGACGTTCAACCCAAACTGCTGCGATGCCTTGGGGCGTGGATTCAGTTCCTTGGTGGCCTCAAGTTGCTGTTGCTGCAAACGCTGGATTTGTGGGCCGGACGTAGTTTCGGATGGCGGAACGCCTTGGGCTAGCGCAGAAACGCTCGCCAACGCCGAAATCAACGCGGCCGAAGTTTCTCGTTTCTTCACTTGTTAGCGGCGTAATGGTTGGTCTCTCACGCCGAAATTTATCGAAATACTTGCCAACACAGTGTCAGAGACTGCAAGGAAGTACTGCACTTCTCATCGACGAAGGTCGACGCAGGCCACCATACAGACACTCAATCAAAATACGCCAAAGTCAATACAGGCAGAAACACTTGTTTCCCTCAGTGAAATTTGACACTTCGAATACATTTTTTAAAGCTTCACGCAGCCAAAATTCTCGATGCATTTACCGATGCTTACGAACCACTTTGACACCTGCTCAATTTCCGCGCAGACGTCAATCTGCCGATAAAAACCCTTGAGAACGTCGGCATCTGCGCCTTTCAATATAAAGCCATACCGGTTACTCGAAACGCACATTAAAAATACGAAGGTGTTTTGATCGGATAAAGGAAGATGGACAAATCAAAGATTACACTCTTGACATTTTCGATCACGCGAACAATCAGATAACTCCATGTTGATCGGGATTGGCACATCACTCCGTCGTGTCTCCGATTTACAACACACACTGGTCCAAACGCTTGCGTCCACATCCTGCAATCCAGAATTTTTGAATCACATATAACCCTCCTGAGCACAGCCCGCGACGGCTGCTCCGCCGATGCGATTTCGCCTCGATGCACTTCGCTCAGGAGGTTTTGCAGCGACCTCCACACTGCTTGCTCGCATGCCAGCGGATGGCTATGCCTGCAACGTATGTCCGCTTCATTCACTACATCTCGCCGGTTTTGATCGGCGCACGGAGTCCAGCAATGCTCTCCCCTTCTCCCCTCGACTATCTCGCCGCCTTCGCGCTCACCTTTCTCAGCGGCGCGTTGCTCGCCGCGTGCCACTGCAAGTACGTGAGCAAGGTCCGACACGACGCCCGCGCCCTTGAACGCGAGGCCCCCGTTCATGCCTGATCGCCCTCCGTTCTTTCAGTACGGCGACGAGGACGAAGACGACGCGTGGAAGCGCGGCCACCACGAGCTATACCAGATGGAACAGCCAGATGCCAGCGAATCACCGCGCTACCGTCCCGGTATCGGTGACGTGACATATCCGTGTCCGTCGTGCGAGTCGTTCCGCACCGAGCAACGCCATATCGCGCGACGAATCTGCAGCGCCGTCGGCGCCGCGGCGGGCGCGACGAGTGCGGTCGCCGCCTCGCTGTCCGGCGCGGAGACCGGCGCGGTCATCGGCGCGCTTGGCGGCCCCATTGGCGCTGTATGCGGTGGTATCGCGGGCGCCGTCCTCGCCGAGCTCCTGGCTGGCGCAGCCGGCTGCACCACTGGCGCGGCGCTGGGCGAAGCGCTGGACCTCAAGGTTCTGAACAACTGGCGATACTTCGCGTGCGGACGCACCTTCACCGTCTATCCCGACTGACCCCGCCCGCGTCTTTCCTTTCACTGCTTTCCTTCGTCCCGCCCGGCTCATACGTCGATCACCATCGTCGTGCCCGTACCGATGATCACCGGATCGACGCCGCCTGGTTCGGTGCCGGTGCAACGCTCAAGCAACGTGCCTGGGACGGGAGGTATTATGGTTACTCGCCCGACCCTGACCGAGGCTAATGCGGCAATCCAGATGCACGCCCCATTCCTCCGACCGCCAGGCCTAACCGAAGCGGAGTCGACAGTAGGACATCGCATGGGACATGACATCAGAAAAACAGCACTTCGACGGGGAAATTGGAAATGGCGGCAGCATCACGGCATTACGAAAGCAAACGACGCATGACAGAAGACCTGTTTCGCGTGCTCCAGCAGGACGAATTCGCGTTCGCCACGAGAAGAGCGGTGCTCGAACAGATCCAGATAGAATGGCCCGAGTGGTACGGAAAATTCGACGCGGCTGCAAGAAAACGAAGCTGGCTCCGTCACACATCGCGCAGCGATGTGTCCGCGACCTTGGTCAGTTACCACAAAGTACCAACGACCGGCTGCCCCTACTGGTCGCAAAGCGCACTCGAAGCGTACAACAAGGATGAGCCTCGCGCGGTCTATCACTTCGAACACGCCGTGCCGCGCAGCGTGATCCGTGACTATGTGATCGGGCCTTCGCCATACAAGGAAAGCAAGGCGACTGAAATGCCCTTCGAGCCCTGGCGGTCGCCGTTCATGAACGCCAATGAAGTCTACGATTTCTTGGAACGCCTTTGCATCGGCGTCGTCATGTTGAGGCAGGAGAGCGATCTGCTGCCGAAAAGCACGTTCCCCGGCACATTAGCCGACTGGCGAAATGTTGATCCGTGGGCACGGTATCGGCGTGCCGGTAACGGCAACGCGACAATCCCCGTATATTGTCTAATCGACGGCCATGCGGTTGTGACGGCTGACTGAGATTTGCTCGGGTCAGGCGATGAGGCGAGCCACGTTCAATGGCTTGCTGCCACATCATTTACGTGTATTAGCCGGAACTCGATCTGACAGGTAGTCGGGCCGTTAGAGGAGAAGCGATCAATGAGGAACGAGTTTCTCCTTGGCGAGTTCCAGTGAATCGAGGAAGGTACGCATCGGCGTCTTGCGTAACACCATCGCCCCTGATGCTCGCGTTCATTGTTGTACTGGTCGAGCCACGCATCAAGATCGCTCCGCAAGGCGTCGATCGATTCGTAGATCTTCTTGCGGAAGGCGGCGCATTGCTCGGCTTTCAGCGCGCCAGGATCGCCACCTTCGTCGACCAGCGTATTCATCCGCGCTGTTTTCACCAGTGCCGCTGCAAATCCCGGGTTCGCGGATCGTCGATCCGTCAGACCGATTGCAGCTCCAAACAATCGCGACTCGAACACATGGGCGCACGCTCCGGTTGATGTAACCCTCGCCCCCAATCCCGGCGCCTCGGCATCCCGGTAGATTGACTGCATCTCGCCTGCATGACACCGAAATGCATCGACGCGCACCACGGTAAAATTCTCCGCTCCATGCCGCTCGACTCGTGCAGGCACCATGCAGGCAAATCATGTCCGCATGCATCCGCATCGATGCAGCGCAGCAGCCATCCTATCCATTTGATTTTTGTACAACCGCCCCTTCCCGGACCATGCCCTACTCCCTCGCCACCACCTACACCCGGGAACTCGAAATCCGCAAAAGCCGCTTCATCGCATTTGCGATCCCGGTCGAGGATCGCGACGCGGCGATGCGCGAGCTCCAGCGACTTCGCGATGCGCATCCGACCGCAACGCACGTCTGCTGGGCACTGCTCGCAGGCGGCCAGTCGGGCATGTCCGACGATGGCGAGCCGTCCGGCACCGCGGGCCGGCCGATCCTGGAAGTGCTGCGCCATCATGATCTGGACGGTGTGCTGGGCGCCGTCGTGCGCTACTACGGCGGCGTCAAGCTCGGAGCAGGCGGCCTCGTGCGCGCCTATACCGACGCAATCGCTTCCACCCTCATCGATGCCGAGCGCGTCGAGCGCATCCGCCTGACGCGTCTTGCGATCGAAATCGGCTATCCGGACGAGGCGCGTGTCCGCCGATGGATCGAGCAAGCGGGCTACGAACTGGCCGACAGCGCCTACGGAATGACCGTGCGTCTCGTCGTGCGGCTTCCCGTCACCGCCGAGGATCAGGCCCGCGTCGAGCTATTCGACCTCACTCAAGGCCGCGCAGGCTTTCCCACCCTGTAACGAACGGTGCGCCGGTGCATTGCGCCTCCATTCACATCCCGCACGTCGCGCGTCCTTTCCGATAAAGGCGTGACAAGCATGGCCTCGGCAAACGCGCCGCAATCCACCATGCTCAGTACACATCCGGAACGATCATGCTTTCCGGCACCGGCCGGCGGATGTAATCCGGATGATGCTCGCGCTGCGGCAAGTCGACCGTCGGACGCGGAACGTCGTGATACGGCACCTGGCTCAGCAGGTGATGAATGCAGTTCAGGCGCGCGCGCTTCTTGTCGACGGCCTGCACGACCCACCACGGCGCCTCGGGGATATCGGTGCGCTGGAGCATTTCCTCTTTCGCCGCCGTATACGCCTCCCAGCGCCGCCGGCTCTCCAGATCCATCGGACTCAGCTTCCACTGCTTCAACGGATCGTCGATACGGTTCTGGAAGCGCCGCTCCTGCTCGGGGTCGGTGATCGAAAACCAGTACTTCACGATCTGGATACCGCTGCGCACGAGCATCTTCTCGAACTCGGGCACCGACCGGAAAAACTCCTCGTACTCCTCGTCCGAGCAGAAATTCATCACGCGCTCGACGCCCGCGCGGTTGTACCAGCTGCGATCGAACAACACGATCTCGCCGCCGGCCGGCAGGTGCGCGACATAACGCTGGAAATACCATTGCGTGCGTTCGCGACTGTTTGGCGCAGGCAGCGCCGCGACGCGGCACACGCGCGGGTTCAGGCGCTGCGTGATGCGCTTGATCGCGCCGCCCTTGCCCGCCGCGTCCCGCCCTTCAAAAATCACGACGAGCCGGTGTCCGGCGTTCACCACCCAGTCCTGCAGCTTCACCAGTTCGCCTTGCAGCCGGAACAGCTCGCGGAAGTAGCGCTTGCGCGCCTCGCGCCGCTCGGGTGAGAACAGCAGATCCTCACCCTCATCGAAACGGCGGTCGTCCAGTTCCATCTCGAGCTCCTCGTCGTACGCGTCGACGAGGTCCTCCTCGAGCCGGCGCTGACGCGCCTCCTTCGATTCAGCATCGGTACGGGTATCGTTGTCGTCCATGAGGGCCTCCTTCAATGGCGCAGCGAAAACGCGCCATTATCGCAGGCGCATACGTCAATTTGATGAAAGCCGGGCAGGCGCCCGGCGTCCGATACCGAATGCGCGGCCATTAACGGCCACGCCTGTTCGCACCTTACCGAATCACCCGCGTCACGCCGCGTCCGCGCGGATCGGCCACAGGCTCCGGCACGTTTCCGTCGATCTGGATCACCTGGATATCGCCACTGAAATCCTGGCCCTTCAGGGTGTAGCCGCGCGCTTCGAGCGCCTTCGCGAGCTCGCCCTCAATCGGGTGATACGGTTCCCAGAAAATCGTGTTCGGCGGCAGCAGCTGGTGATGGAAGCGCATCGCGCCGACCGCTTCCTTCAACGGCATCTTGAAGTCGTAGATGTTGTTGACGACCTGAAAGATCGACGTGAAGATCCGCGAACCGCCCGGCGTGCCGATCACGAGCGCGACTTTGCCGTCCTTCGTCAGGATCGTCGGCGACATCGACGACAGCGGCCGCTTTTTCGGTTCGATCGCGTTCGCGTCGCTGCCCACCACGCCGAACATGTTCGCCACGCCCGGTTTCGCCGAGAAATCGTCCATCTCGTCGTTGAGCACGATGCCGGTGCCTTCCGCGATCATCCCGGAACCGAAGTAGCCGTTGATCGTGTACGTGTTCGACACCGCATTGCCCCATTTGTCGACCACCGAGAAATGCGTCGTCTCGGCCTTTTCAGGCATCGACGTGCCGAGTCCGGGCTGCACGCTCTTCGTGTCCGAAGGCTCCTTCGGGTTGACCTCGGCCGCGCGCTTCGCGAGGTACGCATCGTCGGTCAGCTGCGCGACCGGCACCTTGTAGAAGTCGGGATCGCCCAGGTACTGCGCACGGTCCGCGAACACGCGCTTCTCGATCTCCGCGACCAGATGGATGTATTGCGGCGAATTGAGTTTCACACCCTCGAAGTCCTGCTTCAGGTCCGCCTTCATCTTCAGCAGCTGCACGAGCCCGATCCCGCCCGAGCTCGGCGGCGGCGCCGTAATCACGCGATAGCCGCCCCAGTTCGCCTCGATCGGCTGGCGCCACACCGCGCGATATTCGAGCAGGTCCTGCTTCGTGATCAGCCCGTCGCCCTCTTTCATCGATGCCGCGAACAGGTCGGCGGTCTTGCCCTGGTAGAACCCCTTGGCGCCTTCGTTC
>NZ_JAHACR010000256.1 GCF_018375725.1 Burkholderia sp.
ATCGGCGCGTTGACGCGGGTAAAATACGCGATTCCCAACGGTTTGCCGCGAGAATCCTCATGTCTTCCCCGCTTACTTTCATCGAATCGCTGCGCGCCGCGTGGCAGCGCACGAATTCGCTGCTGTGCGTCGGCCTCGATCCCGAGCCGTCGCGCTTCCCCACGCAGTTCGACGGCCAGCCCGACATGATTTTCGAATTCTGCCGGGAGATCGTCGACGCGACCGCGCCGTATGCAAGCGCATTCAAGCCGCAGATCGCATACTTCGCCGCGCATCGCGCGGAGGATCAGCTCGAGCGGCTGATCGCACACATCCATCTTCAGCATCCGGGCCTGCCGGTCATCCTCGACGCCAAGCGCGGCGACATCGGCAGCACGGCCGAGCAATATGCGCGCGAGGCATTCGAGCGCTACCGCGCCGATGCCGTGACGGTGAACCCGTACATGGGCTTCGATTCGATCGAGCCGTATCTCGCATACGACGACAAGGGTGTGATCGTGCTGTGCCGCACGTCCAACCCCGGCGGTTCCGACCTGCAGTTCCTCGACGTGGGCGCGGCCGGCCAGCCGGCACGTCCGCTGTATCAGGTCGTCGCCGATCTGGCGGCGAACACGTGGAACGCGAAGAACGGCCAGCTCGGCCTCGTCGTCGGCGCGACTTTCCCGAAGGAAATCGAGATCGTGCGCGGGATCGTCGGCGACATGCCGCTCCTGATTCCGGGCATCGGTGCGCAGGGCGGCGACGTGCGGGCGACCGTCAACGCGGGCCGCACGGCCGACGGCACGGGGATGATGATCAACTCGTCGCGCGCGATCCTGTACGCGAGCAAGGGCGAGGACTTTGCCGAAGCCGCGGCGCTCGCCGCGCAAAAGACCCGCGACGCGATCAACGCCTGTCGCTGATCGGGACGGCCGCCCGCCCGGGCGCCTGTTCCATGCGGCCCGCGCTGGCGCGGGCCGCTTCCGCTGCCTTTTCCGGTCCGCACTGGCGTACCCGGACAATTTCCTGTCGTTTCCATACTGCATGCCCGCGCGGCAATCGCGCGATGCTGCTGCCTGTCATTGATCCGTCATGAACGTGTCAGGAAAAGGAGCGACGCCATGCCCAAGCTGTCCCGACGTCTTCTGAGCGCGCTCGCCGCGTCGCTGTGCATGACGTTCGCCCACGCGGCGGATCTCGCGCACTGGCCCGCCGACAGCGCGAAGGCGCTGAACGCGATGATCGCCGCGCACGCGCACCGCGGCGACTATGCGGTATTCGATGCCGACAACACGACGTATCGCTACGACCTCGAGGAATCGCTGCTGCCGTACCTCGAGAACCGCGGCGTGCTGACGCGCGACACGCTCGATGCATCGCTGAAGCTGATTCCGTTCAGGGATTCGCCGGACGCCAGGGAATCGCTGACGAGTTACTACTACCGGCTGTGCGAGATCGACGATCTCGTCTGCTATCCGTGGATCGCGCAGGCATTCGCAGGACTGTCGCTTGCCGAGCTGAAGCGGCACATCGACGCGATGCTCGCGGACGGCAAGCCGATCCCGATCCGCTACTGGCAGGGCGACAAGGTCGTCGACGGCACGGTGAACCCGCCGCGCTTCTTCCGCGGGATGCAGGCGTTGTACAACGCGCTGCGCGAGAACGGGATCGACGTCTACGTGATGACGGCCGCGCACGAGGAACTCGTGCGGCTGGTGTTGTCCGATCCGAAGTACGGCTACAACGTGAAGCCGGAGAACGTGATCGGCGTGACGACGCTGCTGCGCAACCCTGCGACCGGCTCGCTGACGACGTCGCGCCTGCAGATCAAGGCCGGCAAGTACGACGAGGCCGCGAATCGCGATCTCGTGATCACGCCGTTCCTGATGAATCCGATGACCTGGTACGAAGGCAAGCTCGGCTCGATCGCCGGATGGATCGACCAGTGGAGGAAGCCGGTGCTCGTCGCGGGCGATACACCGGCGTCCGACGGCTACATGCTGCTGAACGCGACCGATGTCGCGCGCGGCGGCGTGCGCGTGTGGGTGAACAAGAAAGACAAGCAGACGGCGCAGATCCGCGCGTGGTCGGACGAATCGGCCGCGAAGCAGCAGGCGCTCGGCCTGCCCGTGACGGCGGACAAGAACTGGATCGTCGTGAAGCCCGACGCGATTCAGTAGACGACAGGCACGGAAGGGCGCGTTGCATCGTGGAGACACGCGGCGGCGCCGGGAGCGCCCCGTGCGGGCATGCAACGAAAGGCGGCGCCGGGGACCCCACGCGGGCGCGCGACGACGCGACGCGCCGCATCGCGCTTGCGCATCAGCCTTCGCGCTCGTCGAGCAGTTTCAGCAGCCCGCGCAGCGCATGCGCGGCCGCCTGCGCGTGGATCTGCTCGCGATCGCCCTTGAACACGAGCGTCTCGGCGTCGGTATGCAGCCGGTTGCTCCACGCGAACGACACGGTGCCGACCGGCTTTTTCTCGCTGCCGCCCGCGGGGCCGGCGATGCCGGTGACGGACAGGGCGACCTGCGCACGGCTGTTGCGCAGCGCGCCTTCGGCCATCGCCCGCGCGACCGGCTCGCTGACCGCGCCGTGCTTGTCGATGAGTTCGGCCGGCACGCCGATCATCTCGGTCTTTGCTTGATTCGAATAAGTGACGAAGCCGCGCTCGAACCACTGACTGCTGCCGGAGATGTCGGTGATCGCGGTGGCGATCATGCCGCCGGTGCAGGACTCGGCGGTGGCCAGCATCAGGTGCGCATCGCGCAGCTGGTTGCCTGCGCGGATCGCAAGCTGATGGACGACGGAATCGGTTGCCATGCGGAAAGGAACGGAGAGTCGGGAATGCGTCAGGCGCCCGAGCGCCAGAGCGCGATGACGAGCAGCGTCAGGAACGCGGCGACCAGGTCGTCGAACATGATGCCGAAGCCGCCTTTCAGGTGGCGGTCGAAGTAGCGGATCGGCGGCGGCTTGACCATGTCGAACAGGCGGAACACGAGGAACGCCGATAGCTGGCCGATGAAGGTCGCGGGCGTGACGAACAGCAGTACGAGCCAGATCGCGACGATCTCGTCCCACACCACGGAGCCCGGATCGGCGACGCCCATCTTCCTGGCGGTGAAGCCGGTCATCCAGATGCCGCCGACGAAGCCGACCGCGATCAGCGCCCACCATTGGGGCACGGTCAGGTAGCGGTTGAGCGCGACGAAGGACAGCCAGCCGAACAGCGTGCCGAAGGTGCCGGGCATGAACGGCGCGAGGCCGCTGCCGAATCCGAGCGACACGATATGCACCGGATGCGAGAGCATGAAACGCAGGGTCGCGCGCCGCGGTGCATTCGGCGCTTTCGGCGCGGTATCGGCCGGGTCGCGCAGGGGCGTCGGGTCAGTCTGCATGGAAATGATCGAAACCGTGCAACGTCAGGGAAAGGGGTGCGCCGGCAGCATCGCGCCACGCGATCGCGGGCCGCTCCGACGGTGCGGACAAGGCGCGTATTGTACCGATTCGCGTCACCGCGATCTTCGCCTTCGCACCTGCCGCCTCGACCGCTGCCCGCTCGGCAACGGGGGCGGTGAAGCACAGTTCGTAGTCGTCGCCGCCCGCGAGCGCGCAGCGGCGCTGCACGTCGGGCGGCAGTGTCGCGAGCGCGGCCGAGCGCGGCACGGCATCCGCGTCGATTTCCGCATGCACGCCGGAGCGGTCGAGGATGTGCTGCAGGTCGCCGGTCAGCCCGTCCGACACGTCGAGCGCCGCACGCGCGATACCGGCGAGCGCGCGTCCGAGCGCGATGCGCGGTTCCGGGCGCTCGAGCGCCGCCTTGAACGCCGCCGCTTCGTGCGCGCCGGCCGTCCATTCGCCGCGTGCGACGCCGAGCCCGGCCCGCGCGTCGCCCAGCGTGCCGGATACCCAGACGTCGTCGCCGTCGCGCGCGGCGTCGCGGCGCAATGCGGTGCCGGCGGCGACGTCGCCGAACACGGTGATGCACAGGTTGAGCGGCCCGCTCGTCGTGTCGCCGCCGATCAACTCGCAGCCGTAGCGCTCGGCGAGCGCGAACAGGCCGTCGCTGAACGCCGCGAGCCATGCCTCGTCGGCGCGCGGCAGCGCGCACGCGAGCGTGAACGCGCGCGGCTCGGCGCCCATTGCGGCGAGATCGGACAGATTGACCGCCAGCGCCTTGTGACCGAGTGCGTCCGGCGCGACATCGGCGAAAAAATGACGGCCTTCGACCAGCATGTCCGTCGAAATGGCCAGCAATTTTCCGGATTGAGGTGCGATCAGCGCGCAATCGTCGCCAATGCCGAGCGTGGCGGCGCGCGTGCCGCGTGCAGCGCGGCGGGCAAAGAAGCGATCGATCAGAGAGAACTCGGAGAGTGCGGCTGGCACGGCGGGCGGATCCGGAGTGTTGAGGGTGACGGCATTGTACGGCGCGAACGGGGCCGTTTCTGGACCGTTCAGTACATTTTGTCTCGGCTGTTGCACCCGAAACGGAGGTCTGGAGGGATTGATTGGCGCTACAATGCGTCGACTATTTATTCTAATCCGCACGTCAGAGACACATGTCGACCTCACAATCCTCCAAAGCCAAGCTCCGCGAAGCCGCCCTCGACTATCACGAATTCCCGACCCCGGGCAAAGTCGCGATTGCCCCGACCAAGCAGATGATCAACCAGCGCGATCTCGCGCTCGCCTATTCGCCGGGCGTCGCGTTCGCCTGCGAGGAGATCGTCGAGAACCCGCTCAACGCGGCCCGCTTCACCGCGCGCAGCAATCTGGTCGGCGTGGTCACCAACGGTACGGCGGTGCTCGGCCTCGGCAATATCGGCCCGCTCGCGTCGAAGCCGGTGATGGAAGGCAAGGCGGTGCTGTTCAAGAAATTTGCCGGCATCGACGTGTTCGACATCGAACTGAACGAGTCCGATCCGCACAAGCTGGTCGACGTGATCGCCGCGCTCGAGCCGACTTTCGGCGGCCTCAACCTCGAAGACATCAAGGCGCCGGACTGCTTTATCGTCGAACGCGAATGCCGCAAGCGGATGAAGATCCCGGTCTTCCACGACGACCAGCACGGCACCGCGATCGTCGTGGCCGCCGCCGTCACGAACGGCCTGAAGGTCGTCGGCAAGGACATCAAGCAGGTCAAGCTGGTCGCATCCGGCGCAGGCGCGGCGGCACTCGCGTGCCTCGACCTGCTCGTCGACATCGGCCTGCCGATCGAGAACATCATCGTCACCGACCTTGCCGGCGTGGTCTACAAGGGCCGCACCGAACTGATGGATCCGGACAAGGCGCGTTTCGCGCGCGAAACCGACGCGCGCACGCTTGCCGAGGTGATCGACGGCGCGGACATCTTCCTCGGCCTGTCGGCGGCCGGCGTGCTGAAGCAGGAGATGGTCAAGGGGATGGCGGAGCGTCCGCTGATCCTCGCGCTCGCCAACCCGACGCCGGAAATCCTGCCGGAACTCGCGCTGGAAGTCCGTCCGGACGCCGTGCTCGCGACCGGTCGCACCGACTATCCGAACCAGGTCAACAACGTCCTGTGCTTCCCGTTCATTTTCCGCGGCGCCCTCGACGTCGGCGCGACGACGATCACCCGTGAAATGGAGACCGCGGCGGTGAATGCGATCGCCGAACTGGCGCAGCAGGAGCAGAGCGACATCGTCGCGACCGCGTACGGCATCCAGGATCTGTCGTTCGGCCCGGAATACCTGATTCCGAAGCCGTTCGATCCGCGCCTGATCGTGACGATCGCGCCGGCTGTCGCGCAGGCCGCGATGGACGGCGGGGTGGCGACGCGACCGATCGAGGACATGGAGGCGTACAAGGTTCACCTGCAGCAATTCGTCTACCACAGCGGCACGACGATGAAGCCGATCTTCCAGCTCGCGCGCAACGCGCCGGAGGAGAAGAAGCGCGTGGTCTTCGCGGAAGGCGAAGAAGAGCGCGTGTTGCGCGCCGTTCAGATCATCGTCGACGAAAAACTCGCGAAGCCGATCCTGATCGGCCGGCCGGCCGTGATCGAGCACCGGATCCAGCGTTATGGCCTGCGCCTGACGCCGGGCGTCGACTTCACGATCGTCAACACCGAGCACGACGAACGCTACCGCGACTTCTGGCAGACGTACTACAAGATGATGGCGCGCAAGGGCATCAGCGAGCAGCTCGCGCGCGTCGAGATGCGCCGCCGCACGACGCTGATCGGCGCGATGCTGGTCAGGAAGGGCGAGGCGGACGGCATGATCTGCGGAACGATCAGCACCACGCATCGCCACATCCACTTCATCGACCAGGTGATCGGCA
>NZ_JAHACR010000007.1 GCF_018375725.1 Burkholderia sp.
GAGCTGATCGCGCGCAGCCTGCACGAGATGTCGCCGCGCCGCGACAAGCCGTTCATCGCGGTGAACTGCGGTGCGCTGCCGGAGCCGATGTTCGAATCGGAGATGTTCGGCTACGAGCCCGGCGCGTTCACCGGCGCCGCGAAGCGCCGGGTCGGCAAGCTCGAATACGCGTCCGGCGGGACGCTGTTCCTCGACGAAATCGAAAGCATGCCGCTCGCGCTGCAGGTGAAGCTGCTGCGCGTGCTGCAGGATGGCGTGCTGGAGCGGCTCGGCTCGAACCAGCCGATCCGCGTCAATTGCCGGATCGTCGCGGCCGCGAAGGGCGACATGAGCGAACTGGTCGCGGCCGGCACGTTCCGGCGCGACCTGCTGTACCGGCTCAACGTCGTGACGATCGCGCTGCCGCCGCTCGGCGAGCGCCGCGAGGACATCGTGCCGCTGTTCGAGCACTTCATGCTCGATGCGGCAGTGCGCTACGGGCGCCCGGCGCCGGTGCTCACCGATCGCCAGCGTGCGAACCTGATGCAGCGCGACTGGCCGGGCAACGTGCGCGAGCTGCGCAATGCGGCCGACCGGGTCGTGCTCGGCGTCGCCGAGATGCCGCCGGAAGGCGGCGCGGCGGACGTGCCGGACGAGGCGGGCGAGCAGACGCTGAAGGAGCGCGTCGAGCAGTTCGAGCGCGCGGTGATCTCCGAGGCGCTGAATCAGACGGGCGGCGCGGTCGCGGCGACCGCCGACCGGCTGCACGTCGGCAAGGCGACGCTCTATGAAAAGATGAAGCGTTATGGCCTGTCGGCCAAAGGGGAGGCGGACCGCTAGACGCGGTTGGCATGTGCCGCGGATCGGGCGAACGTGGGCCGCCGAAATTGCCGCGCTCGTTTACGCGGTTCGTGGCGGAAGCGGCGCGCGCCATGACGCCAGCCGTTCAGGCGGCGTCTTTCAGCGCCTTCTGCAGCAGCTGGTCGAGCTCCGCGAACTGCGGCGCGCCGACGTAGCGCTTCAGGATCTTGCCGTCCTTGTCGATCACGAAGGTCGTCGGCGTGAGCTGTACGTTGCCGAACAGCTTCGCGGCACTGCCGTCGTCGAGTGCGACCTTGAACGGCAGCTGGCGCGTCTGTGCGTAGTTCGCGACGTACATCGGCGGATCGTAGTTCATCGCAACGGCGACGAATTCCAGGCCCTGTCCCTTGAAACGCTGGTAGGTCTCGACCATCTGCGGCATTTCCTGCATGCAGGTCGCGCAGCTCGTCGCCCAGAAATTGACGAGGTAGACCTTGCCCTTGAGGTCGGCGGCCGTCGAGATCTTCTGGCCCGACAGCAGCGTGAACGTGGCATCGGGTGCGCAGGACTGCCCGTTGAACGCAAAAAAGCCGGCCACGGCGATCGCGGCGACGATGACGAGCGCCGCGACATAACGCATCGGGCTGGCGCGGCGGCCTTGGGAAGGGGACGGGGAGTTCATCTGCGGAGGCTCTCGGAATCGAATCGGTCGATGACGCGGAAACGGCAAAGGATGTCGAAATTTGGCGCACATTTTAGCGCGTATCCGGCGCGTGCACCGGCCGCCGCCGCGCATGCCGATCGTCCGGTTCGACGCATAATGCGCACTTTGCCTGCCGCGATCCGCACTATGTCGAAGGTCTGTTCCAAAACGCTGCGCCCCTGTTTTCTTCCGTTTCGGCGGCTTGCCGTGCTCGTATGCGCGAGTACCGTGCTGGCGGCCTGCTCGCCGGCCAACGACTGGCGCACGCTGCACAACGACGCCGGTTACACCGTCGATCTGCCCGCCAAGCCGACCGTCGAGGAGCACGCGCTCCTGATCGGCGGCACGCCGATGACGATGCGCATGCAGGCGGCGCATGTCGCTGGCGCGGTGTTTGCGGTCGGCACGGTGATGCTGCCCGACGACCGTGACGCGACCCGGCGCGCGGCGCTCGACTATCTGCGTGCGGGCCTGTCCCGCAATCTGGCCGGTGTGCCGCAGACCGCCGCGGTGCGGGTGCCGCTGGCCGCGGGCGGCGCGGTGGACGGGCTCGAGCTGCGCGTGGCGGGCGCCGCGGCCGGCCCGGAGCGCGCACGCAAGACGATCGTCGCGCGTCTCGTGGCGCGCGGGCGTCATGTCTATCAGGCGGTCGCGATCTCCGACGCGCCGCTGTCAACCGAGCAGCTCGACGCGTTTTTCGGTTCGCTGAAGCTCGACTGATGCGGGCGAGCGGCCGGGGATGTGTCGACTTACGCTGGAAACTGCATGTTCCTTCGCAGCAGGCGTCGCTAATCGCCGGATTTTGCTTGGGTTTTTCGGCTATCCATAGTGTTTGTGGATAACTTTGTTGAAAAGTTTGTCGGATCCGTCGCAATAGCGTGCTGGACGGCATTCCCGCCGATCTCCGGTATTTTTCGTGAATTAGAAAAATCAATAAAAACAACGATTTACAAAATCAGACTCGAATATTTCCGGCCATGACGCAATCAACGCCCGGATTCGTGGAATTGTGAATAAGTCAAGTCTTGACATCTGGGTTTTATAGTCTGACGGGAGCGAGCGCGCGCCGGTAACGAATCGCTTCGGCGATTTGTGCGGCGTTCGGCAGCGGGTCGCCGGCAAGGTCGGCAATCGTGCGGGCGACCTTCAGCACCCGGTAATACCCGCGTGCGGACCAGCCGAATCGCTCGCCGGCTTCGCGTAGCAAGCGCTCACCTTCGTCGGTCGGCCGGCAGAGTTCGTCCGTCTCGCGGCCAGTCAGCATGTGATTCGTCTTGCCTTGCCGATCGAATTGCCGCGTGCGCGCCAGTGCGACCCGCGCGGCGACCGCGGCGCTCGGCTCGCCGGGCGTTGTCGCGCGCGCGGCCAGTTCGGCGGGCGTGAGCGCGGGGAGATCGATCTGGATGTCGATGCGGTCGAGCAGCGGTCCGGACAGCTTGCGCAGATAGCGTGCGGCGACGTCCGGCGAGCAGCGACAGCGGCCGGACGGATCGCCGTGCCAGCCGCATGGACAGGGGTTCATCGCCGCGATCAGCTGGCAAGCGGCCGGGAAGTCAGCCTGCAACGCCGCGCGCGAGATCGTGATACGCCCGGCTTCCAGCGGCTCACGCAGCATTTCCAGGACATGCCGGTCGAATTCGGGGAGTTCGTCGAGGAACAGCACGCCCAGATGCGCGAGCGTGATTTCGCCCGGCTGGGGCGGATTCCGGCCGCCGACCAGCGCCGCTGCGCTCGACGAATGGTGCGGCGAACGAAACGGACGCTGCCGCCACTGCGCCGGGGAGAAACCCGCGCGGCTCGCCGACAGCAGCGCGGCGGACGCCAGCGCCTCGTCGTCGGTCAGCGGCGGCAGTAGCCCCGGCAGCCGGGCGGCCAGCATCGACTTGCCCGCGCCGGGCGGTCCGACCATCAGCAGGTGATGCCCGCCAGCGGCGGCGACTTCGAGCGCGCGTCGCCCGCCGCGCTGGCCGATCACGTCGGCGAGGTCGGGCGCGGCCGGCACCGGCTGGCGATCGAGGCAGGGAGCGGCGACGGGCGACAGCCGCCCGTCGGGCGCACCGGTCAGGTGAGCGCACAGCGCCGGCAGATCAGGCGCGCCGAACACGGTTACGCCAGGCACGAGCGCCGCCTCGGCGGCGCTGTCGAGCGGCAGGTACAGCTCCGGCTCGCGCGGCGGCGGCACGGCCGGATCGACGCGCCCGCCCTGCCGGTCGCGCGCCGTGCCGCAGGCCATTGCGAATGCGCCGCGCATCGGCCGTAACGCGCCGGTGAGCGACAGTTCGCCGGCGAATTCGCGGCCAGCCAGCGCATCGGCCGGGATCAGGCCGTTCGCGGCCAGGATGCCCAGCGCGATGGGCAGGTCGAAGCGCCCCGACTCCTTCGGCAGGTCGGCGGGTGCGAGATTGACGGTGATGCGGCGGACGGGAAACTCGAACCCGCAGTTCTGCAGTGCGGCGCGTACGCGCTCGCGACTTTCGCGGACTTCGAGATCGGGCAGGCCGACGATCGAAAACGACGGCAACCCGTTGGCAAGATGGACTTCGACGGTGACTTCCGGCGCGCGGCCGGCCGCCGGCGCGCGGCTGCGCACCAAGGCAAGCGACATGGCGAGGCTCCTGTCGGGCGGTGTGGGCGGCCGTTCAGGCCGCCCGCCGCGGTAAAGGGAGAAAGCGTTGCGCGCTTGCCGGCGTGGCGCGGTGAAGGACTACGTGACTACAGGGCTACAGGACTGCGGGGCGTGACCGTGCCGCGGAATGCGGCATGCCGGTCACTGCGACGCGGCGAGCTTCTGTTCGAGTTCCGCGACGCGCTTTTCCAGCTCCTCGAGCCGCACGCGGGTGCGTGCGAGCACTTGAGCCTGCGTGTCGAATTCCTCGCGGGTGACGAGGTCGAGCTTTGCGAAACCCTGCGTCAGCATGGCTTTCATATTGCGTTCGACATCCTTGACCGGCGAGTTTTTCAGCAGGTCGCCGACGCGTGCCTGAATGTCGTTGAAAACGTCGCTGGGTTGCTTCATGGTGATCCCCTTCTTTGCACAAAAAGTGTGCATATTCAGTTGCGTACATGCCCATGATGCACGCGTGACCGGAAATGGTGCGCCCGGGGCGCGATTTCCGGGCATGGCGCCCGCATGGGTGAAAGTCTCGTCATGCGAGACGTGCGTGCACTCTAGCAACGTTCTTCGCGTGGCGCCAGCGAACCCGGCCCCCGTTGGCCATTTGGCCGGGCTGTGCCGGTGCCGGAAACGCAATCTGATCTCCCCGCCCGGTTCGAGGCGGCGCTCGGGCGCATATGGCACGCGAGTTGCTGAGGAGAGTCCGCCACACATCCAACCAATGCGACGGGACAACCCAGCGAGAGGATTTCATGAAACTCATTACCGCAATCATCAAGCCGTTCAAGCTCGATGAGACGCGCGAGGCGCTGTCGGCCCTCGGCGTTTCCGGCATCACGGTGACGGAGGTGAAAGGGTTCGGCCGCCAGAAAGGGCACACCGAACTGTACCGCGGCGCCGAATACGTGGTCGATTTCCTGCCGAAGATGAAGATCGAGGCGGCCGTGTCCGACGATCTCGTCGATCAGGCGGTCGAGGCGATCGAGCGCGCGGCGCGCACTGGCAAGATCGGCGACGGCAAGATCTTCGTGACCCCGATCGAACAGGTCATCCGGATCCGCACCGGCGAGACGGGCGTGGACGCCCTGTAATACAAGACGAGCGACAAGAGGAAACCAAGATGCGAAAACTTCTGATGTCACTGCTGATGGCCGGCTCGTTGATCGCGACCGGCGTCGGCTCCGCGCTCGCGGACGACGCGGCGTCCGCCGCATCCGCGCCTGCCGCCTCGGCCGCCGACGCTTCGTCCGCCGCGACCGCCCCGGCGGCTTCGGCGCCGGCAGTCGCGAGCACGTCGGCGTCGGGCGCCGCCGAGGCATCCGCCGGCGCGCCGGCCTCGGCCGCCGCCGCGCCGTTCTCGGTCGATTCGTCGAAGATCAGCGCCGGCGACACCGCGTGGATGCTGACCTCCACCGCGCTCGTGCTGTTCATGACGATCCCGGGCCTCGCGCTGTTCTACGCGGGCATGGTTCGCAAGAAGAACGTGCTGGCCACCGTGATGCAGAGCTTCGCGATCACCGCGCTGATCACGGTGCTCTGGACGGTCGTCGGCTACAGCCTCGCATTTACGCCGGGCAACGGCTTCATCGGCGGCCTGTCGCGGGTGTTCCTGTCCGGGATGAGCTATGTCAAGGGCGACAAGGCGACGACACTGACCGTGAGCCACCTGGCGACGACGATTCCGGAGTCTGTCTACTTCGTCTACCAGATGACGTTCGCGATCATCACGCCGGCACTGATCTGCGGCGCGTTCGCCGACCGGATGAAGTTCTCGGCGATGCTGGTGTTCATGGCGCTCTGGTCGCTGATCGTCTATGTGCCGATCGCGCACATGGTCTGGGAGCCGACCGGCTGGCTGTCGGCGGACGGCGTGCTCGACTTCGCGGGCGGTACGGTCGTGCACATCAACGCCGGTATCGCGGGCCTGATCTCGTGCCTCGTACTCGGCAAGCGCGTCGGCTACGGCCGCGAATCGATGGCGCCGCACAATCTGGTGCTGACGATGATTGGCGGCTCGATGCTGTGGGTCGGCTGGTTCGGCTTCAACGCCGGTTCGGCGGTCGCCGCCGACGGCCGTGCCGGTTTCGCGATGCTGACGACGCAAGTCGCCACCGCCTGCGCGGCGCTCGGCTGGATGTTCGCCGAATGGATCGCGAAGGGTAAGCCGTCGGTGCTCGGCATCGTGTCGGGCGCGGTCGCCGGGCTCGTGGCGATTACGCCTGCAGCCGGTTTCGTCGGTGTCGCGGGCGCACTCGCGATCGGCATCGCGGCGGGCGTCATCTGCTTCTGGTCGGCAACGTGGCTCAAGTCGAAGCTCGGCTACGACGATTCGCTCGACGCGTTCGGCGTGCACGGCGTCGGCGGCATTCTCGGCGCACTGCTGACGGGCGTGTTCGCAGTCAAGGACATCGGCGGCATGGACGGCAGCCTGCTGCTGCAGGCGAAGGGCGTCGCGATCACGCTGATCTACAGCGGTGTCGTGAGCTTCATCCTGCTGAAGGTGATCGATATGGTGATCGGCCTGCGCGTGTCGGAAGAGGAGGAACGCGAAGGTCTCGACGTGATCCTCCACGGCGAGCATGTCGAGTAATACGAAACGATGGATGACGGGCGGCCGTGACGCCGCCCCCATCACGAACGAGCGCAGCGACTTCGGCCCGCCTTTCCGGCGGGTTTTTTTTTGTCGCGGGCGCGATGCCGCCGCGCATATCGCTTTTTCCTATCGGGTCAATAGTGAGAAACTTTCTTAAAAACCTTTTAAATCCGGGCTCAATCCTCAAATGCGTGGGGCAATTGCTCTACAATCTTCATTCTCCCGCTCGCGAGTGATTCATGGTTCCCCACCTCGTTACGGCGTTGAACGGCCCGTTGCTCGAGCTCGAGCAAAAGATCCTCGACGCCACGCCTGCCATCGAACGCTGGTTCAGGCTCGAATGGCAGGAACATACGCCGCCGTTCTACTGCTCGGTCGACCTGCGTAACGCCGGCTTCAAGCTGGCGCCGGTCGACGCCAACCTGTTCCCCGGCGGTTTCAACAATCTGCCGCCCGAAGTGTTGCCGCTTGCCGTGCAGGCGGCGATGGCCGCGATCGAGAAGATCTGCCCGGATGCGAAGAACCTCCTGGTGATTCCCGAGTTGCCGACCCGCAACGCGTTCTATCTCGAGAACGTCGCACGGCTCGCGACGATCATGCGCCAGGCAGGGCTGAACGTGCGTTTCGGTTCGCTCGATCCGGGCATCACCGACATCACGCCGATCACGCTCGCCGACGGCCAGAAGATCGTGCTCGAGCCGCTCGAGCGCACGCAGCGCCGCCTCGGGCTGAAGAACTTCGATCCGTGCTCGATCCTGCTGAACAACGATCTGTCCGCGGGTATCCCGGCCGTGCTGGAAAACCTGCACGAGCAGTATCTGCTGCCGCCGCTGCACGCGGGCTGGGCGGTGCGCCGCAAGTCGACGCACTTCGCGTGCTATGACGATGTCGCGAAGAAGTTCGCGAAGATGGTCGGCGTCGATCCGTGGATGGTGAATCCGTACTTCGCGCACGTCGAAGGCGTCGACTGGCAGGCGCACGAAGGCGAGCAGGCGCTCGCCGACGCGATCGACGGCGTGCTGAAGAAGATCGCGCGCAAGTACCGCGAATACGGCATCAGCGAAAAGCCCTACGTCGTCGTGAAGGCCGACGCGGGCACCGCCGGGCGCGGCGTGATGACCGTGCACGATGCGGCCGAGATCGGCCGCCTGTCGAAGGCCGAGCGCGCTCAGATGGCCGAGTCGAAAGCGGGCCTCGCGGTGCGCGACGTGATCGTGCAGGAAGGTGTCTACACGTTCGAGCGGATCGGCGACGACGTGGCCGAACCGGTCGTCTACATGATCGACCGCTACGTCGTCGGCGGCTTCTACCGCACGCACGGCTGCCGCGAGCGCGACGAGAACCTGAACGCGCCGGGCATGCGCTACGTGCCGCTCGGCTTCGAGCACACGGCGCTGCCGGATGCCGGCGCGAAGCCGGGCGCGGCGCCGCCGAACCGTTTCTACATGTACGGCGTCGTCGCGCGGCTGAGCCTGATCGCGTCGTCGATCGAACTGGAAAAGACCGATCCGGAAGCCATTCAGGTATAACGGCCGGCAGTCACGCAACAGGATCCGCATGGACATTCTCTTTATCGCCGACCCGCTCGAGCGCTTCAAGATCTACAAGGATTCGACCTACGCGATGATGGCGGAGGCCGCGCGGCGCGGGCATGCGATCTACGCGTGCGAGCCGCACCAGCTCGCGTGGACCGGGTCGGGCGTCGAGGCGGACGTGCGGCGCGTGACGATCGTCGGCGATCCCGCCGACCTGCATCGTCATCCGTGGTACGAGGCGGCGGCGCACGCGTCGCGCGCCATCACCTCGTTCGATGCGGTGCTGATGCGCAAGGATCCGCCGTTCGACATGGAATACGTGACGGCGACATGGATGCTCGAACTCGCCGAGCGCGCCGGCGCACGCGTGTTCAACAAGCCGCAGGCGATCCGCGATCACTCCGAGAAGCTTGCGATCGGCGAGTTCCCGCAGTTCGTCGCGCCGACGCTCGTCACGCGCGATGCGGCGCGGCTGCGCGCATTCCACGCCGAGCACGGCGACGTGATCGTCAAGCCGCTCGACGGCATGGGCGGCATGGGCGTGTTCCGTGTGAAGGCGGACGGCATGAACCTCGGTTCGATCATCGAGATGCTCGGGCATGACGGCACGCGCTCGCTGATGATTCAGAAGTTCATTCCGGAGATCAAGGCGGGCGACAAGCGCATTCTGCTGATCGGCGGTGAGCCGGTGCCGTATTCGCTTGCACGGATTCCGCAGGGCAACGAGGTCCGCGGCAATCTCGCCGCCGGCGGGGTCGGCGTCGCGCAGCCGTTGACGGCGCGCGACCGGGAAATCGCCGAGACGCTCGCGCCGGTGCTCGTCGCGCGCGGCCTGTTGCTGGTCGGTCTCGATGCGATCGGGGACTGGCTGACCGAAGTGAATGTCACGAGTCCGACGTGCTTCCGCGAGATCATGGAACAGACGGGCTTCGACGTCGCCGCGATGTTCGTCGATGCGCTGGAGCGCGCGATCGCGTAACTGCCGCGACATGGCGCGGCCTTGCAGGTTTCCGTCCGCCGGAGCGGTCCGGCAGGGCGGTTCTTGCGGGACGGCGCCGGCCGGGATGCACGGCTGGACAGGTGCGGCCGGCGAGGTGCGGCCGGCGAGGCGGCGCCGGCCACGCGTGCCTGCCCTGCTACAATGCCCGCTTGCCCGGCGCCGTTGTCACGGCCCGACGGCCGGATCCACTTGTTGCGTTGCATGCAAGGCTGAACATGAAACGACCCACTCACTCGCTTCGCTCGTTGCCCTCCGGCAGCATGGCGGCTTGCCTCGGGCGATCCGGCGCGTACTGACATGGCCGGGATTCTGATCATCGCGCACGCCCCGCTCGCGACTGCCCTGCGGGACTGTATCGCGCACATCTACGGCGGCGTGCCCGCGCGCATCGGCTGCATCGACGTGCAGGCGGACAACGATCCGGCCCAGGTCATGGCATTCGCGCATGCCGAACTCGCACGGCTGAAGGAAGAAAACGGCGCGCTCGTGCTCACCGACATGTACGGCGCGACGCCCGCGAACATCGCCGGCCAGCTCGCGAAGGTGGAGAACGTCAGAGTGCTGGCGGGCGTCAACCTGCCGATGCTGGTGCGTGCGGTCTGCTACCGGACGGTGCCGCTCGATACGCTCGTCGACAAGACGCTGTCCGGCGGCGCGAAAGGCGTTCACGAGGTGGCGTCCGGCACGCCGCCGCCGCCGACCGAGGTGGGATGCGGCGAATGCGCGCCGATCCCGCCCGAGCCACGACCGCGCACCGAGCAGCAGTAACCGGTTGCCGCGACCGGCAATTCGCGTGCTGTTTTAGCTTATCCGACCGTTCTGCCGGCATGCCGGCGGCCTCGACCGAACGAGAACCATGCTTCAACAAGAAACCACTATCGTCAATAAATTGGGGCTGCATGCGCGTGCATCGGCCAAGCTTACGCAACTGGCCGGCAATTTCCAGTCCGAGGTCTGGATGTCGCGCAACGGCCGGCGGATCAACGCGAAGAGCATCATGGGCGTGATGATGCTCGCAGCGGGCATCGGCAGCTCGGTCATGATCGAGACAGAAGGGCCTGACGAAAAGGAGGCGATGGATGCGCTCCTGAAACTGATCGCCGACAAGTTCGGCGAAGGCCAGTGACGCGCGGCGTCCGATCATGGCTTTTCAATGAGCATGCCGCGGATTCCGCGGCATTTTTTTCGTCAAGCTCATTGATCCGGAATGTGTAATGCTGCGCCGCATGCAGTCAGCCGCGCACCATGGAATTTATAATCGGTTTCCGGGGTCATAAGCGCATCGCAGCAGTGTGCCGCGGCTTTTACATGTACAGAGGAGGTGCGCGTGTCTTTCACGCTGCATGGCATTCCCGTCTCACGAGGCATCGCGATCGGACGTGCGTATCTGATCGCGCCGGCGGCGCTTGACGTCGCGCATTACCTCATCGAGGCGGATCAGATCGACGCCGAGGTCGAACGCTTCCGCGTGGCGCGCGAAACCGTGCAGCGCGAGCTCGATGCGCTGCGCGCCGACCTGACCGACGATACCCCGAGCGAGGTCGGCGCATTCATCGACGTCCACGCGATGATCCTGAACGATGCGATGCTGCTGCAGGAGACCATCGACCTGATCCGCACGCGGCGCTACAACGTCGAATGGGCGCTGACCGAGCAGCTCGACCACCTCACGCGCCATTTCGACGATATCGAGGACGAGTACCTGCGCGAGCGCAAGGCCGACATCGAACAGGTGGTCGAGCGTGTGCTGAAGGCGCTGGCGGGCGCGCCGTCGGCGTCGCAGGCGCTTGGCGGCGCGGCCGCGAACGGCACCGAAGAGATGATCGTCGTCGCGCACGACATCGCGCCGGCCGACATGATGCAGTTCAAGACGCAGTCGTTCCAGGCATTCGTCACCGATCTCGGCGGCCGCACGTCGCATACGGCGATCGTCGCGCGCAGTCTCGGCATTCCGGCCGCGGTCGGCGTACAGCATGCGAGCACGCTGATCCGCCAGGACGATCTGATCATCGTCGACGGCGATCAGGGCATCGTGATCGTCGATCCGGCGCCGATCGTCCTCGAAGAATATTCGTACCGCCAGTCGGAAAAGGTGCTCGAGCAGCGCAAGCTGCAGCGCCTCAAATTCTCGCCGACGCAAACGTTGTGCGGTACCAAGATCGACCTGTACGCGAACATCGAACTGCCCGACGATGCGAAGGCGGCGGTGGACGCGGGTGCGGTCGGCGTCGGGCTGTTCCGCTCCGAATTCCTGTTCATGCACCAGAAGGAGATGCCGGAGGAGGAGGAGCAGTTCGCCGCGTACAAGCGCGCGGTCGAAGGGATGAAGGGCATGCCGGTGACGATCCGCACGATCGACGTCGGCGCGGACAAGCCGCTCGAGGCGCTCGACGAAGGCTACGAGACTGCGCCGAACCCGGCGCTCGGGCTGCGTGCGATCCGCTGGAGCCTGTCCGAGCCGCAGATGTTCCTGACGCAATTGCGCGCGATTCTCCGCGCGTCGGCATTCGGGCAGGTGAAGATCCTGATCCCGATGCTCGCGCATGCCCAGGAGATCGACCAGACGCTCGACCTGATCCGCGAGGCGAAGCGTCAGCTCGACGACGCCGGGCTCGCCTACGATCCGAACGTGCAGATCGGCGCGATGATCGAGATCCCGGCGGCGGCGATCGCGCTGCCGCTGTTCCTCAAGCGCTTCGATTTCCTGTCGATCGGCACGAACGACCTGATCCAGTACACGCTGGCGATCGACCGCGCGGACAACGCGGTCGCCCATCTGTACGACCCGCTGCATCCGGCGGTGCTGCACCTGATCGCCTATACGCTGCGCGAGGCAAAGCGCGCGGGTGTGCCGGTCTCGGTGTGCGGGGAGATGGCGGGCGATCCGACGCTGACGCGCCTGCTGCTCGGCATGGGGCTCACCGAATTCTCGATGCATCCGAGCCAGTTGCTCGTCGTGAAGCAGGAGATCCTGCGCGCGCATCTGAAGGCGCTGGAAAAGCCGACGGCGGACGTGCTGGCCGCGTTCGAACCCGAGGAGGTGCAGTCGGCGCTCAAGCGGTTGTCGACCGCCGAGCCCCGCGCGGACGCCGCCGCCTGAGCCGCTGAGCCAACATCGCTGAACCGCTGAACCGCTGAACCGCTGAACCGCTGAACCGCGCGCATCCGGCGCGACGCGGCGCGGGCGGTGCGCGGCGAATCCGCGCGAATGGCGCGCTAGTGCGCGCTGCCGCACACCGGGCAATCCGCCTGGCGTGCGATCTTCATCGTCGTCCATTCCATCCGCAGCGAATCGAGCATCATCAGCCGGCCGTTGAGCGTCGTGCCGATGCCGCCGATCACGCGCAGCGCTTCGGCCGCCTGCATCGCGCCGATGATCCCGACCGTCGGCGCGAACACGCCCATCGTCGAGCACGCGACTTCCTCGAACGGCTGGTCTTCCGGAAACACGCATGCGTAGCAGGGCGCGTCCGGACGCCGGAAATCGAACGTGCTGATCTGTCCGTCGAAACGCAGCGCCGCGCCCGACACGAGCGGCACGCGATGCGCGACGCACGCGCGGTTGATGGCGTGACGGGTCGCGAAGTTGTCGGTGCAGTCGAGCACGACGCTCGCCTGTGGCACGTGCGTATCGAGCCACGCATCGTCGACACGTTCTGCGACCGCATGCACGGTCACGTCCGGATTGAGTTGCGCGAGCGTGTCGCGTCCCGATTCGACCTTCTTGCGCCCGACCGACGCGGTGGCGTGCAGGATCTGCCGCTGCAGGTTAGTGAGGTCGACCGTATCGGCGTCGACGAGCGTGATCGTGCCGACGCCGGCCGCCGCGAGATACATCGCGGCGGGCGAGCCGAGGCCGCCCGCGCCGACGACGATCGCATGCGCGTCGAGAAAGCGCTGCTGCGCCTCGATGCCGATTTCGTCGACGAGGATGTGGCGGGAATAGCGGAGGAGTTGATCGTCGTTCATGGGCGGATGCGGGTGATGCGCGGTGCGGATCTATTCATTCTAGGGCCTGTTCGCGCGAGTCGCGGCCTGGGGCATGCTGTACCGGCTGCGGCGGCACTGATCTGCGCACGCTTGCGCGGTGCGGGGCCGCGCTGGCCGAGCCGCAAACAAAACGGGCCATCGCGGGGATGCCGCGATGGCCCGTCGGGGCGCTGTCGGTACCTTACTGCGGTGCCGACGCGGGCTTCGGTGCGGAGGCCGGCTTGGCCGCCGCCGGCTTCGAGGCCGGCGCCGACTTGCCGGCGGGGCTCTTCGTGCTCTCGGCGAGCAGCGATTTCGACTCCTGCACCGGCTTGCCTTCGAGCTTCGCGAGCGCCTGCTGCATCATGAAATCGTCCGCGCTGCCGAATTCGATCGGCTTGCGGTCGCGATCCTTCTGGCGCTGCTCCGGCGTCTTCTTGTCGTTCTGCTCCTCCAGGATGCGCAGCTGATCCATGCGGCGCTGCTCGCGCTCTTCCTGTTCCTTCTTCTCGTTCGGATCCTGCGTGTTCGCGAGGTGGTTCGTGTAGTCGACCTCGCGCGTCACGAGCGCGTCGTCCGGATCGCCGTCCGCGTACTGGTCGACCGGAATGTCGGGCGTGATGCCCTTGTTCTGGATCGAGCGGCCGCTCGGCGTGTAGTAGTACGCGGTCGTCAGGCGCAGCGCCGAATCGGCGGTCATCGGGCGCACCGTTTGCACCGAGCCCTTGCCGAACGTCGTCTTGCCCAGAATGATCGCGCGGTGCGCGTCCTGCAGGGCGCCGGCGACGATTTCCGACGCGGATGCCGAGTATGCGTTGGTCAGCACGACCATCGGCACGGTCTTGAAGATCGGCGGGAGGCTCTTCAGCGGATCGCTGTCGAAGGACGGCAGGCGGTAGTTGTCGTAACTGTCGCGATAGACCTGCTTGGAATCCGGGATCTGGCCGTTCGTCGACACGACGACCGAATCCGGCGGCAGGAACGCGCCGGCGACGCCGACCGCGCTCTGCAGCAGGCCGCCGCCGTTATTGCGCAGGTCGAGGATCAGGCCCTTCAGGTTCGGCTGCTGGCGCGCGATGTCCTGCAGCTTGGCGACGAGATCGGGCGTCGTGCGTTCCTGGAAGCTCGTGATGCGGACGTATGCATAGCCCGGATCGAGCATCTTCATCTTCACGCTCTGCACGCGAATCACGGCACGCGTGACCGTGATCGGGAACGTGCGGTCGTCGCTCTTGCGGAAGATCGTCAGCGTGACCTTGGTGCCCGGCTCGCCGCGCATCTGCTTGACCGCCTTGTCGAGCGTCATGCCGCGCACCGGCTTGTCGTTGATGCGCGTGATCAGGTCGCCCGGACGGATGCCGGCGCGGAACGCGGGGGTGTCCTCGATCGGCGAGATCACCTTGACGAGGCCGTCTTCCTGCGAGATCTCGATGCCGAGACCGGCGAAGCGGCCCTTCGTCTGCTCCTGCAGCTCTTCGTAATCGGTCTTGTCGAGGAACGACGAGTGCGGATCGAGGCTCGAGACCATGCCTTTGATCGCTGCCGTCAGCAGCTTCTTGTCTTCGACCGGCTCGACGTATTCGCGCTTGATCTGGCCGAACACTTCCGCGAACAGGCGGAGCTGGTCGAGAGGAAGCGGTGCCGTGGCAGTCTGCTCGGCCGATGCGGAGATTTGCAGCGTGGCGAACACGCCCGTTGCGAGGCCCGCGGCAATCAGGCCGATGTTCTTCAATTTCATACGCATAGAGAGTCTGGTGCGGTCGGGAAGCGCGTGGCGGTAGCGGGGATGTAGCGGTCAAGTATAACTGTTCCGTCCGACTCGTCACCGGGTCGGGGCGAAACCGGTTCGACAGCGCCCGGCAAGGGAGGTTCGCGCGCCGGCGGGCGGCCGCGCCGGACACACCGGCGCGGCTCGGGCGGGATCAGCCTGCCTTGCCTTGCTTCGCGACGGCGGCCTGCGCCTTTGCGATCGCGTCCTGGTCGCCGAGGTAGTAATGCTTGATCGGCTTCAGGTTTTCGTCGAGTTCATAGACGAGCGGCACGCCGTTCGGGATGTTCAGGCCGACGATGTCGCTGTCCGAGATGTCGTCCAGATACTTGATCAGCGCGCGCAGCGAGTTGCCGTGCGCGGCGATCAGCACTTTCTTGCCGCTCCTGATCGCCGGGGCGATCGACTCGTTCCACAGCGGCAGCACGCGTGCGACCGTGTCCTTCAGGCATTCGGTGAGCGGCAGCTGCTCGCGCGGCACCTTCGCATAGCGCGGATCGGCGTACGGCGCGCGCGGGTCGGTCGGCTCGAGTGCGGGCGGCGGCGTGTCGTAGCTGCGGCGCCAGACCAGCACCTGCTCGTCGCCGTACTTCGCGGCGGTTTCCGCCTTGTTCAGGCCGGACAGCGCGCCGTAGTGGCGCTCGTTGAGGCGCCACGAGTGCACGACGGGCAGATACATCAGATCCATCCTGTCCTGCACGTGCCACAGCGTGCGGATCGCGCGCTTGAGCACCGACGTGTAGGCGATGTCGAACGTGTAACCGGCTTCCTTGAGCAGTTCGCCGGCCTGGTAGGCCTCGTTGCAGCCCTGCTCGGTCAGGTCGACGTCGACCCAGCCGGTGAAGCGGTTTTCCTTGTTCCACGTCGATTCGCCGTGGCGGATGAGAACGAGCTTGTACATAGATGCTTGCGGTCGGTAGTAAGGATGCGGTGCGCCGGGCATCGCGCCCGCGCAAGACGGTTATTTTATAATGCCCGGATTGTCGTTTTCCGATTTCTCTTTTTCCGGCGGAATTCCGTGAAGTTCTTTACCGATTACACGAACCTGGCCCTCGTCGCGATCCTGCTCGTCTCCGGCGGCCTGCTTGCGTGGCCCGGTCTGCGCCGCGGCCGCGGCGGCCTGTCCGCTGCGGAGGCCACGCAGCTCATCAATCGCCGCAACGCAGTCGTGATCGACGTGCGGCCGACGTCCGAATTCGCCGCCGGCCACCTGCCGTCCGCGCGCCAGGTCGAGGCGGACGAGATCGGCGCGAAGATCGCGCAGGTCGCGAAGAACAAGAGCACGCCGGTGCTGCTGGTCTGCCAGAACGGCCAGCAGTCGCAGAAGGCGGCGCGCGCGGTCGAAGCGGCCGGCTACGCCGAGGTGCACGTGCTGCAGGGCGGCGTCGCCGCCTGGCAGCAGGCCGGGATGCCGGTCGTCAAACAAGGAGTGACGAAGTGAACAAGGTGGTCATGTATAGCACCCAGGTGTGCCCGTATTGCATCCAGGCCGAGCGGCTGCTGAAGCTGCGCGGCGTCGAGCAGATCGAGAAGGTGCTGATCGACAAGGATCCGACGCGCCGCGAGGAAATGATGTCCCGCACCGGCCGCCGCACGGTGCCGCAGATCTATATCGGCGACACGCACGTCGGCGGCTACGACGATCTGTCGAAGCTCGATCGCGAAGGCGGTCTCGTGCCGCTTCTGCAAGCGGCCTAATTCGGGCAGAATGGCCGCCGGCCGCGTGACACGGCGGCAGGGTCAACCGGGACGGCCGGCGAATGCCGGCGGTCCCGTCATCACTTTTAGGGAAACAACATGTCCGACGTCGAAAACCAACCGTTCTTCAACATCCAGCGCGTCTATCTGAAGGATATGTCGCTCGAGCAGCCGAATTCGCCGGCGATCTTCCTCGAGCAGGACATGCCGTCGGTTGAAGTGGAGGTCGACGTCAAGGCCGAGCGTCTCGCGGAAACCGTGTTCGAAATCGTCGTGTCGGGCACCGTGACGGCGAAGGTGAAGGACAAGGTCGCGTTCCTGATCGAAGCGAAGCAGGCCGGCATTTTCGACATTCGCAACATTCCTGACGAACAGCTCGACCCGCTCGTCGGCATCGCTTGCCCGACGATCCTGTTCCCGTATCTGCGTTCGAACATCGCCGATGCGATCACGCGCGCGGGCTTCCCGCCGATTCATCTCGCCGAGATCAACTTCCAGGCGCTCTACGAGCAGCGTCTCGCGCAGCTGCAACAGCAGCAGGCGGCCGCGGCCGGCGCGCCGAACGGCTCGACGCTGAACTGAGGCTGATCGGGGACCGGTGCTGGGTATGAAAGTAGCCGTTCTCGGCGCCGGTGCCTGGGGCACCGCGCTCGCGGGCCATCTGGCCGCGCGGCACGATACGCTTCTCTGGGCGCGCGACGCTGCGCTCATCGCCGGGCTGCAGGCCCGGCACGAAAACTCCCGCTATCTCGACGGCATCGCACTGCCCGAAGCGCTGCGCTACGACGCGGATCTCGCCGCGGCGCTCGCGCACGGCGCCGCGGACGACGCGCTGTGCGTGATCGCCGCGCCCGTCGCCGGCTTGCGCGCGCTGTGCCGCGCGATGCACGACGCGGGCTGCGTGCCGGCGCACATCGTCTGGGTCTGCAAGGGCTTCGAGGCGGACACGCATCTGCTGCCGCATCAGGTGATTGCCGCCGAGCTGCCGCAGCAGACCAGCAACGGCGTGCTGTCCGGCCCGAGCTTCGCGCGCGAAGTCGGCCAGGGCCTGCCTGTGGCGCTGACGGTCGCCAGTGCTTCGGCTGCTTGCCGCGAGCGGACGCTCGCCGCGTTCCACCACGGCGCCATGCGAATCTATACCGGCGACGATGTCGTCGGCGTCGAGGTCGGCGGTGCCGTGAAGAACGTGCTGGCGATCGCGACCGGGATTGCCGACGGCCTCGGCCTCGGCCTGAACGCACGCGCCGCACTGATCACGCGAGGCCTCGCGGAAATGTCGCGGCTCGGCGTCGCGCTCGGCGGCCGTGCGGAAACCTTCACGGGCCTCACGGGCCTGGGCGACCTGATCCTCACCGCGACGGGCGACCTGTCGCGCAATCGCACGGTCGGTCTGCAACTGGCCGCGGGGCGCTCGCTGAACGATATTCTGGGCGCGCTCGGCCACGTCGCCGAAGGCGTGCGCTGTGCGCAGGCCGTGCTGGCGATCGCACGTGCGCAGTCGATCGAAATGCCGATCACCGAGGCGGTTTGCGGCGTGCTGTTCGACGGTGTCGCGCCGCGCGACGCGGTCAGCGGCCTGCTGCGCCGGGACGCACGCGCCGAGTGATACGACGGCGGGGCGCCGCAAGGCGCACTGCGCTGTAACAATCCCCACCTTGTCGCGGGGGGGGCGTGATGCCGGTCGGCTTCACGACGCTCGATCTGCAGATCGTCCACATGCTGCCGCACGCGCCGAATCCCGGGCGTGCGGGGCTCGCGTATTTGTCATCCGATCGCTGCGCGCGGCATCGCGCGCAGCCCGCCTTGCTTCAGGCGCCGCCTTCGAAGCCGGCCTGACGCCAGGCCTCGAATACGACGACCGCAACGGTGTTCGACAGGTTCAGGCTGCGGTTGCCCGGCCGCATCGGCAGGCGTACGCGCTGTTCGTTCGGAAAGCGGTCAAGCACCGCCGCGGGCAGGCCGCGCGTTTCGGCGCCGAACACGAACCAGTCGCCAGACAGGAATGCATGGTCGTGAAAGCGTCCCGAGCCGCGCGTCGTGAATGCGAACATCCGGGCGGGATCAGGGGATTCGGCCGCGACGAACGCGTCCCAGTCGCGGTGCACGCACATATCCGCGTATTCGTGATAGTCGAGCCCGGCGCGGCGCATTTTTGCGTCGTCGAGCGGAAAGCCGAGCGGCTCGATCAGGTGCAGCCGCGCGCCGGTATTCGCGCACAGGCGGATCACGTTGCCGGTATTCGGCGGGATTTCGGGTTCGACGAGGACGACATTGAACATGATTCTTCTGTTTACGGACTTCGTGGCCGCGTTCGGGCGGCCGGCTTCTCTATCTGATTAATCTCTGGCGGTGCGCAGCGCAACCACGTTCGTCACGCGTGCGGCGCCCGCCGCCTTGAGCGCCTGGGCCGCAGCCGACAGCGTTGCACCCGAGGTCATCACGTCGTCGACGAGGACAACGTGGAACCCCGCGACGTCGTGCGCGACCGCGAATGCCGATGCGACATTGTCGCGTCGCGCCTGCCGGTCGAGCCGGGATTGCGGGGCGGTCTCCGCGACACGCACGAGCAGTGTCGGCATCGCGCGCACGCCGAGGCGGCGCGCGAGCGGCCGCGCAATCGCCCACGCCTGGTTGTAGCCGCGCGACGCGAGCCGCCCGTGCGCAAGCGGTATCGGCGCGAGCACGTCGATATCGCCGACTGCGTCGTGTTCGTCGTCGATCCGCCGGGCGAGCCGGCGCGCGAATTCCGCGCCGAGCGCAAGCCGCGCGCGAAACTTCAGCGCACGCGCGAGCCCATCGAGCGGCGCGCGGTAGTCGGCGAGCGTGAGTGTCGCATCGAACGGCGGCTGCGTGGTGCGGCATACATCGCACCGGTAGACCCCCGATCGGCCGGCGCGACGCGAGTGCGCATGCCCCGGGTTCAGCGGTGCCGCGCAAACCGTGCAGCGCAGGCGCGGCTCGTTCCAGTAGGCGGCATCACATGCGGCGCAAATTGCACTGTGCGACATATTGCCGCACAGTGCGCAGCAATTCGGCAATGCGATGGCTGCGATTCGCGCGGCAAACATGCGCGCATGCGACATAACGCCGCGTATTTGCGGCGAAAACACGGGGCGACGATCCATCGCGAATGCTCCTTGCCAGCCTGCCCCGCTTCGCTGAAGGGCGCAGGGCGAGCGAGTATACTTCCGGCTCTTCGCCAGTTTGCCCGCCATGTCCTCTGCATCGACCACATCCGGCCGTCCGGCCTATGACGCCCGACGTCTGCGGCAGATCTTCGACCGTCGCGCCGCCGCGTTCGACACGGTCTCGTTCCTGCCGCGCGAGATCGCGCAGCGGATGTGCGAACGTCTCGAATACATCAAGGTGAACCCCGCAAGCGTGCTCGACGCAGGCTGCGGCGCAGGCGACGACCTGCCGGCGCTGCGCACGCGTTTCCCGGAGGCGCCGGTATTCGGGGTCGACCTGTCCGGCGCGATGCTCGCGCGAGCAGGGCAGCGGGAAGTCGAGCAGACGAGCTGGCGCCGCTGGCTCCCCGCATCGCTCGGCAAGGCGCTCGGCCAGCGTGGTCCGCGCGTCGCACAGGCGGATTTCTCCGCGCTGCCGTTCGCGGCCGGCGCCTTCGACCTGTTGTGGTCGAATCTCGCGCTGCACTGGCACGCCCGTCCGGACGAGGTGCTGCCTGAATGGCAGCGCGTGCTGCGCGTCAACGGTCTCCTGATGTTCAGCACGCTCGGTCCCGACACGCTGCGCGAGCTGCGCGCCGCCTACGCGGACGCCGAAGCGGCGCTCGGCATCGCGCCTGCGGGCGCGCGCGTGATCGATTTCGTCGACATGCACGATCTCGGCGACATGCTCGTCGAGAGCGGTTTCGAAATACCGGTGATGGACCAGGAAGTCCTCACCGTCACCTACCAGTCCCCCGATTCGCTGCTGGCCGACGTACGTCGCTGGGGCGCCTATCCATTCGGGCGGGCAACGCCGCACGGCGTGACGCGGCGCTTCCGGCAAGCGCTGGCCGACGCGCTCGAAGCGCGCCGGCGTGCGGACGGCACGATTCCCCTCACATTCGAAGTGATCTACGGACATGCATGGAAGGCCGTGCCGCGCACGACTCCCGAAGGGCACGGCATCGTCCGCATCGAGGACATCGGAAAAGGGCGTCCGAAAGATCGCTGACGCGGTAACGCGCGATTTTGTTATGTCTGAAATTACCGGCGCAAAGCCGGGGTAAAAACACGTCTGAAATGGCCGGAAAGCTTGTCGCGCTTGGCTCGCGAGCCGATAGCCGCTTGCTTGTGGATGCCATTGAACCCGCCTATAATGCGTCAGTTTGTCGCTCCCGGGGTCTCCTCAATACGGGGCGGCGAGTCCGATGCAGGCATGCATCGCATGCCATTCGCGTGAGACGGCGATGGAAGCAGCGCGGGTTTCGACAGACGCGGCAGATGCCGCGGCGGTTCCGGAACCGGTCCTCGAGGACTGGCTCATGAAGCGCAACTGTTCGGTGTCGCCGCGCCAGTTCGTGCTGTTTTACGCGTCGCTCGCGGGCGTCTCGCTGGCGATCGCGGCCATGATGATGTGGCGTGGGGCATGGCTCGTCATGCCGTTCACCGGAATCGAGCTGCTGGCGGTCGGTATCGCTTTCGCGATCCATGCGCGCCATGCAATCGATTACGAACGCATCAGACTGTTTCCGCACCGGCTCGTGATCGAGCGGATGAGTGCGGAGCGGCTCACGCAGATCGAATTCAACCCGCGCTGGGTGCGGGTCGAGCCGGGCGCGACCCCACGCGATCCGATTCGACTCGTTTCGCGCGGGCAGACCGTCGCGATCGGGCGGCATCTTGCGCAGTACCGGCGCGCGCAGTTCGCAGACGAGCTTCGCGTGTCGCTGCGGCGCTGCGGCTGATGAGGCAGCCGATGCGATGCCGGCAGGTGCGGCGGGGAGGGTTTGAATGGAAATTTTGGGTAAGGATGCTATGAAAACAATCAAGCGAGCCCTTTCGGGCGTGCTGGCATGCAGCGGACTGCTCTTTGCCGGTGCCGCTCTGGCGGTCGGTGATAGCCCGGGCGGTCCCCGCGTCAACGAGATCAATCTGCAGCCGCCTGTCACGAAGATCGCCGAGGAGCTCTACGACCTCCACACGATGATGCTGATCCTCTGCACGGTGATCTTCATCGGCGTGTTCGGGGTGATGTTCTATTCGATCTTCGCGCACCGCAAATCCAAAGGCCATAAAGCCGCCAATTTCCATGAGAGCACCACCGTCGAGATCATCTGGACGATCGTGCCGTTCATCATCGTCGTGCTGATGGCGCTGCCGGCCACGAAGGCCGTCGTCGCGATGAAGGACACGACGAACGCGGATATCACGGTCAAGGTCACCGGCTATCAATGGAAGTGGGGCTACGACTATGTGAAGGGCCCGGGCGAGGGCATCAGCTTCCTGTCGACGCTGACGACGCCGCGCGACGCCGTGATGGGCAAGAAGCCGATCAGCGAAACCTACCTGCAGGAAGTCGACAACCCGCTCGTCGTGCCGGTCAACCGGAAGATCCGCATCATCACGACCGCGAACGACGTCGTCCACTCGTGGTACGTGCCTGCGTTCGGCGTGAAGCAGGACGCGATCCCGGGCTTCGTGCGCGACACGTGGTTCAAGGCCGAGAAGGTCGGCACCTACCGCGGTTTCTGTACCGAGCTGTGCGGCAAGGAGCACGCGTACATGCCGGTCGTCGTCGAAGTCCTGTCGGACGAGGACTACGCGAAGTGGGTCAGCGCGCAGAAGGCCAAAATGGCCGGCACGGCGGTCGACCCGAACAAGGTCTATACGATGGCCGAGCTGATGGCGCACGGCGAGGAAGTCTACAAGGCGAACTGCGCGGCTTGCCACCAGCCGAACGGCAAGGGCATCGGCGCATTCCCGGCCATCGACGGCGGCAAGATCGTCAACGGCCCGATCGCCGGCCACCTCGAGCAGGTGCTGAAGGGCAAGGGCGCGATGCCGTCGTGGGCGTCGCTGTCGGATCTGGACATCGCGTCGGTCGTCACCTACGAGCGCAATTCGTGGGGCAACCACAAGAACGACCTGCTGCAACCGAAGCAGGTGGCAGCCGCACGTAACGGCAAGCTGCCGGAAGACACCGCGGCGGCAGCGCCGGCGGAACCCGCACCGGCGGCGGAAGCCGCATCGCAGCCCGCTGCGACGGCCGCGGCGGCACTGTCGACGATCTACTTCGAAACCGGCAAGAGCACGCTGCCGGCCGACGCGAAGTCGGCGATCGCTGCGGCGGCGGATTATGCGAAGGCGCATCCGGACGCGAAGCTCGCGCTGTCGGGCTACACCGACAAGACGGGCTCGGCCGACGCGAACGCCGAACTCGCCAAGCACCGCGCACAGGCCGTGCGCGACGCGCTGAAGGCGGCGGGCGTGGCGGAGGACCGCATCATCATGAAGAAACCGGAAACGATCACGGGCGGGGCAGACGCGAAGGAAGCCCGGCGTGTCGAGATCGGCCCGGCGGCTTGACGTGCCGTTGTGTTTGTCGACGTATTCGCATTAGGAGATTTTTATGTCTAGCATCGGGCACGACGTAGTCGCGGGCCACGCGCACGACGACCACGCGCACGAAACCCCGCACGGCTGGCGGCGCTGGCTGTTCGCCACCAACCACAAGGACATCGGTACGCTGTACCTGCTGTTCTCGTTCATCATGTTCCTGTCGGGCGGCGTGATGGCGCTCGCCATCCGTGCCGAGCTGTTCTCGCCGGGCCTGCAGATCATGCGTCCGGAGTTCTTCAACGAACTCACGACGATGCACGGCCTCATCATGGTGTTCGGCGCGATCATGCCGGCGTTCGTCGGCTTCGCGAACTGGATGATCCCGCTGCAGATCGGCGCGTCGGACATGGCGTTCGCGCGGATGAACAACTTCAGCTTCTGGTTGCTGCCGGTCGCCGCGGTGCTGCTCGTCGGCTCGTTCTTCGCGCCGGGCGGCGCGACGGCCGCAGGCTGGACGCTGTATGCGCCGCTGTCGACGCAGATGGGCCCGGGCATGGACTTCGCGATTTTCGCGGTGCACATCATGGGCGCGTCGTCGATCATGGGCGGCATCAACATCGTCGTGACGATCCTGAACATGCGCGCGCCGGGCATGACGCTGATGAAGATGCCGATGTTCGCCTGGACGTGGCTGATCACGGCCTACCTGCTGATCGCCGTGATGCCGGTTCTGGCAGGCGCGATCACGATGGTGCTGTTCGACCGCCACTTCGGCACGTCGTTCTTCAACGCGGCAGGCGGCGGCGACCCGGTGATGTACCAGCACATCTTCTGGTTCTTCGGCCACCCCGAGGTGTACATCATGATTCTGCCGGCGTTCGGGATCGTGTCGCAAGTGATCCCGGCGTTCTCGCGCAAGACGCTGTTCGGCTATAGCTCGATGGTGTATGCGACGGCCTCGATCGCGATCCTGTCGTTCATGGTCTGGGCGCACCACATGTTCGCAACCGGCATGCCGGTGACGGGCCAGCTGTTCTTCATGTACGCGACGATGCTGATCGCGGTGCCGACCGGCGTGAAGGTGTTCAACTGGCTCGCGACGATGTGGCGCGGTTCGATAACGTTCGAAACCCCGATGCTGTTCGCGATCGGCTTCCTGTTCGTGTTCACGTTCGGCGGCCTGACGGGCCTGATGCTGGCGATGGCGCCGCTCGACATCCAGTACCACGGCACTTACTTCGTGGTTGCCCACTTCCACTACGTGCTGGTCGCGGGCTCGCTCTTCGCGCTGTTCGCGGGCTGGTATTACTGGTCGCCGAAGTGGACCGGCTGGATGTACAACGAGACGCGCGGCAAGATCCACTTCTGGGCGTCGATGATCTTCTTCAACCTGACGTTCTTCCCGATGCACTTCGTGGGCCTCGCCGGCATGCCGCGCCGTTATGCGGACTACCCGGCGCAGTTCACCGACTTCAACCAGATCGCGACGATCGGCGCGTTCGGTTTCGGTCTCGCGCAGGTGTACTTCCTGTTCGCGGTCGTGCTGCCGGCATACCGTGGCGGCGGCGAGCTGGAGAAGGCTTCCGACAAGCCGTGGGATGGCGCGACGGGCCTCGAGTGGACCGTGCCGAGCCCGGCACCGTTCCACACGTTCGAGCACCCGCCGACCGTCGAGTAATCGAGTCAGTTCCACCGGATGCTCCGCTGTCGCCTGCCGCCGCAGGCAGGCGACGCGGGGCGTTCAATACCCAGATCCAGATGAACCGGAATCCACAACAAAGACGTACGCCCGAAGAGATCCGCGCGGGCAACAAGCGACTCGGCCTGATCCTGCTCGGCATCGTCGCCGTTTTTTTTGTGGGTGTCGTGATCAAGCAGTGGTGGTTGTCCACTCACTGACGCAGTAGCGAGGAAGTTGCCGTATGTCGAAGCCGGAAGTCCATGTGGACCGCGCTTTCAACCGTTCGATGCTGGTGAAGCTTTTCGTCGTGGCGGGGCTGATGTTCGGCTTCGGCTTCGCGCTCGTGCCGATGTATCGCGCGATCTGCCAGATAACGGGCATCAACAACCTGGTGCAGCGCGACGTCAGTGCGCGCGAGGCGAAGAATACGCAGATCGACTACAGCCGCACGGTGTCGATCGAGCTGGACGCGAACGCGCGTGGTCCGCTGGGTTTCAAGCCCGAGCGGAACAGCATCGACGTGCACCCGGGCGAGTTGACGACGGTCGTGTACGACGTCACGAACGGCCAGAGCCGTCCGGTCGTCGCACAGGCGATTCCGAGCTATGCGCCGAAGCAGGCGACCGAGTTTTTCAAGAAGATCGAATGCTTCTGCTTCACGCAACAGACGCTGGCCGCGAACGAATCGCGCAAGATGCCGGTGGTGTTCGTGATCGATCCGAAACTGCCGAAGGACGTGAAGACGATCACACTGTCGTACACGTTCTTCGAACTGAATACACCCGCGCCGGCGGCGCGCGGCACGGCCGGGCGGACCGACGCACCGAAGCCGGGCGCATGAGGAAGGAGGGCGGGACGATGACGGAAGCGAAACGGGGCGGTACGTTCGGCCAGGCATTGAAGGCGGTGCTGTGGTCGTTCTTCGGGGTGCGCAAGCGGCGCGACCTGGAGGCGGACGCCACGCAGCTGAACCCGCTGCACGTACTGATCGTCGCGCTGATCGCGGCCGGCATGTTCATCGCCGTGCTGATCCTGATCGTGCGCGCGGTCGTGGGCTGAGCGCACGGCGAAACGAAGGGATGCCTTGCGGACGCTCCGGCGTTCGCGCAGGAAAGCGCGGCTGCTGTCACGCCGCGAGAGAAATAAGACCGGAGCGGTTCCGGTACATAAATTGGACTGAAGTGGAGAATCAAGCATGAGCGGTCACAACCAGACCCCGTACTATTTCGTGCCGCATCCGTCGCAGCACCCGATCAGCGCCGCCGTCGGCCTGCTGGTCATGCTCGGATCGTTCGCACTGTGGATCAACGGTGAGGCCTGGGCGCCCTATACCGCGCTGCTCGGCCTGCTGTGGTTCCTCTTCACGCTGTACCACTGGTTCGGCGATGCGATCGGCGAGTCCGAAGGCGGCATGTACGGCAAGCGGGTCGACGTGTCGTACCGCTGGAGCATGAGCTGGTTCATCTTCTCCGAGGTGATGTTCTTCGGTGCATTCTTCGGTGCGCTGTTCTATGCGCGCGAGATCGCGCTGCACCAGCTCGGCAGCCTCGACTACAAGCTGATCTGGCCGGACTTCTCCGCCGTGTGGCCGAACGAAGGTCCCGCTGCGCTCGCAGGCCATTTCAAGACGATGGGCCCGTGGCCGATCCCGACGCTGAACACCGCACTGCTGCTGTCGTCGGGCGCGACGCTGACGATCTCGCACCACGCGCTGCGCGACAATCACCGCAGCAAGGCGATCGCATGGCTGGCCGCGACGCTCGCGCTCGGCGTCTGCTTCCTGTTCCTGCAGGGTTTCGAATACTTCCACGCGTATAACGAACTGAACCTGACGCTCGGTTCGGGCGTGTACGGCTCCACGTTCTTCCTGCTGACGGGCTTCCACGGTTTCCACGTGTTCCTCGGCGGCACGATGCTCGCCGTGGTGCTGGTGCGCATGATCCGCGGCCACTTCAAGCCGGATCAGCACTTCGCGTTCGAAGGCGCGGCCTGGTACTGGCACTTTGTCGACGTCGTCTGGCTCGGCCTGTACGTCGTCGTCTACTGGCTGTAAATGAAAAGCGGCCCGCGCAGCGATGCGCGGGCCGCTTGACTTGATGCCGGCGGCGCGGGGACGCATCGTCGGCGAGCTGCACCGGGCGCCGCCGCGACTCAGTCAGGCGGCGCTTTTGCTTGACGGGGCGGCGATCGGAATTCAGCGCCCGATCGGAATGCCGGTCGAATGGATCCAGCCCATCCAGTTTGCGAGCAGGATGAACAGGAACAGCGAGATCGACAGCCCGACGCGGGTGGCGAGCGACCAGGCCATGCGTTTCGTATGACCGCGGTCGTGCATCATGAAGTAGAGCGCCGAGCCCATGCTGGCAATGATGAGGACGAAGGCGATGGCAACGAGGATGTGCATGAAGCGAACCGGGCGACGGCAATTCGAATGGAGGGCGATGATTATCGCACTGCGCTTTCACGAACGCATTCCGCGGGCGGATCGATGAAGATTCGCTGGCTTCCCGCACTGCTGATCCTGGCGGTGATCGCGGTCACGGTGCGGCTCGGGTTCTGGCAGCGTGACCGCGCGCATCAGAAGGAGGCGCTCGAGGCGAACATCGTGCGCTACGAGCGCGCGTCGCCGGTGCCGGTCGGCGCACAGCCGATTCCGCTCGCGTCGATCGAATTCCATCGCGTGCGCGCGACGGGGCGGTTCATGCCGGAGCTGGCGGTCTATCTGGATAATCGGCCCTATAACGACCAGCCGGGCTTTTACGTCGTGATGCCGTTTAAACTTTCCGGCGGAGGCTACGTGCTCGTCAATCGCGGATGGCTGCCGCGCAATATCGCCGATCGCACGGCGATCGAGCCGTTCGCGACACCGGCGGGCGACGTCGAAATCGAAGGCATCGCGCGCGCCGACGCGTCGCGCGCATTCGAACTGGGCGAGGGCGGTTCGGCGCCGCACCAGAAGATTCGCCAGAATCTGGACGTCGCCGTCTTTGCGAAGGAAACCGGCCTGCCGCTGCAGCCGTTCGTGATTCAGCAGACGAGCGACGACGGCGACCGGCTGGTGCGCGACTGGCCGGCGCCGACGACCGGTGTCGAGCGCAACTACGGTTATATGTTTCAGTGGTGGGGCATGGCGGCGGCCGCGCTCGGCTTCGGCTTGTACGCGGCGCGGCGCGCGGCGAAGAAGTCGACCGGTGCGTAAGCGGCGCGATGCCCATGCGCGGCAGCGATGCCGCGCCTTGTTTCGAGAGGTCTGATTTGTCCATGCAATCTTCCCGTCAAGGCCAGGGCGCAGCGCCCGTTTCGCCGATGCCCGATCCCGGTGCGCGCAAACGCGGCCGCTGGATGCTGCTGCTCCTCGGGCTCGTCTGCGCGGCGCCCGTGATCGCGTCGTACTTCACCTATTACGTGATCAAGCCCAAGGGCGGCTCGACGAACTACGGCGCGTTGATCGATCCGCAACGCCCGATTCCGCCGGGCCTGACCGTCACCGACGAAAGCGGCCACACGATGCCGCTCGCATCGCTGCGCGGGGTGTGGCTGCTTGTGATGACCGATCGCAGCGCGTGCGACGATGCGTGCGCGAAGAAGCTCTACTTCATGCGCCAGGTGCGCGCGACGCAGGCGGGCGAGCGGCACCGGATCACGATGGTCTGGCTGCGCAGCGATGGCAGTGCGATCCCGCAGAAGGTGGGCGACGTGTATCCGGACACGCGCAAGCTCATTGCCGATCCGGCCGCGGTGGCGGCATGGTTGCCGGCCGATGCGGGCACGCAGGCGTCCGAGCATATCTACCTGGTCGACCCGAGCGGCAACCTGATGATGCGCTTCCCGAAGGATCCGAACCCGAGCAAGATCAAGTCGGACATCACGAAGCTGCTCAAGTGGTCGAGCATCGGATAAGGCAAGGCAACGAGGGAATCCGATGTCGTATCTACTGCAACTTGGCCTGATCGGCTTCTGTATCGCACTCCTGCCGCTGTCCTACGTGTGGGTGAAGGCGGACGACAACAAGTTCCGCAAGCTGGTGTGGATCACCACGTTCCTGACGCTCGACCTCGTGATGTTCGGCGGCTTCACGCGGCTGACCGATTCCGGGCTCGGCTGCCCGGACTGGCCGGGCTGCTACGGCACGTCGTCGCCGTTCATCGCGCACGCGGCGATCACCGCCGCGCATCAGGCGATGCCGACTGGCCCGGTCAGCATGACGAAGGCATGGATCGAGATGATCCACCGCTATTTTGCGATGGCGATCGGCGTGCTGATCATTGCGCAGACGGTGATTGCATGGGCCGCGCGGCTGCGCCGCCGTCCGCTTCATGTTTCGCCGTGGTGGCCGACGGGCCTGCTCGCGCTGATCGTCGTGCAGGGCGCGTTCGGCGCCTGGACGGTCACGATGAAGCTGCAGCCGGTGATCGTCTCGATCCACCTGTTGCTCGGCCTGACGCTGCTGGGCGCGCTCGGCTGGCTCGCGGCGCGGCAGACGCCGCTGCCCGCGTACGAACCGGAAGCCGGGCGCTATCGCGCGGCTGCGCTCGCGGCGCTCGTGCTACTCGTCGTGCAGATCGCGCTCGGCGGATGGGTGAGCACGAACTACGCGGTGCTCGCGTGCACCGATTTCCCGACCTGCAACGGCCAGTGGATCCCGCCGATGGACTTCGGACACGGCTTCCATCTGTGGCGCGCGCTCGGCATGACGAAGGATGGCGACGCGATCACGCAGGATGCGCTCGTCGCGATCCACTGGACGCACCGCACGTTCGCGTTCGTGGTCGTCGCGTACCTGGCCGCGTTCGCGCTGAAGATGCGCCGCTTCGCGTCGCTGCGGCGGCCGGCGGACGGCGTGCTGCTGGTGGTCGTGCTGCAGTTCGTGACGGGTCTGACCAACATCGTGCTGCAGTGGCCGCTGCCGGTTGCGGTCGCCCATAACGGCGGGGCCGCGATCCTGCTGTTGCTGGTCGTCATGCTAAACTTTCGAATCCTTACAAGCCGCCCGGGCCCTGTCGCGTTGTCTGCACGCGATGCCGCGCCGGCGTGACCGTTCCCATGCAAAGCACCCTCTCCCAATCGCCCGGTAGCCGGCTTTCCCAGTACATGGCGTTGACGAAGCCGCGTGTCACGCAACTCGCGGTGTTCTGCGCGGTGATCGGCATGTTCCTCGCCACGCCCGGCATGGTGCCGTGGAAAGTACTGGTCGGCGGCACCGTCGGCATCTGGCTGCTCGCGGGCGCGGCGTTCGCGATCAACTGCCTCGTCGAGCAGCAGATCGACGCGAAGATGCGCCGTACCGCTTGGCGTCCGTCCGCGCGCGGCGAGATCACGACCGCGCAGATCCTGATGTTCTCGGGCGTGCTCGGCAGCCTCGGCGCGTGGACGCTCTACACCTTCACGAATCCGCTGACGATGTGGCTGACGATCGCGACCTTCGTCGGCTATGCCGTCATCTACACGCTGCTGCTCAAGCCCGCGACGCCGCAGAACATCGTGATCGGCGGCGCGTCCGGCGCGATGCCGCCGGCGCTCGGCTGGGCCGCGGTGACCGGCTCGCTGCATGGCGATGCGTGGATTCTCGTGCTGATCATCTTCGTGTGGACGCCGCCGCATTTCTGGGTGCTCGCGCTGTATCGCCGCAAGGACTACGAAAATGCCGGCCTGCCGATGCTGCCTGTCACGCACGGCGAGAAATTCACGCGGCTGCATATCCTGCTGTACACCGTGGTGCTGTTCGCGGTCACGATGATGCCGTTCATCTCGGGGATGAGCGGCGCCGTGTACCTGACGAGCGCCGTGCTGCTCGGCGCCGTGTTCCTCGCGTATGCGTGGAAGATCTACCGCGACTATTCCGACGACCTTGCCCGCAAGGCGTTTCGTTACTCGATCGTCTACCTGTCGCTGCTGTTCGCGGCGCTGCTCGTCGATCACTACGCGCGCCCGCTGCTGGGCGCGTAACCGGACGGATCGAACGCGATGCTCCTCTCATGGTTCGGGCGCCGTGCGCGCCAGGGCGGGTTGCTCGCCTGCCTGTTCGCGGGGGCGCTGCTGCTCTCCGCATGCGACAACGCGCCCAAGTTCCAGAATCTCGACATCACCGGCAACACGCAGTTCGGCAGCGATTTCGCGCTGCCCGACACGACCGGCAAGATGCGCACGCTCGCCGACTTCAAGGGCAAGGCGGTCGTGATGTTCTTCGGCTATACGCATTGCCCGGACGTGTGCCCGACGACGATGGCCGAGCTGTCCGAGGCGTTGAAGCAGCTCGGGCCGGATGCGGCGAAGCGCGTGCAGGTGCTGTTCGTCACCGTCGATCCGGCGCGCGACACCGCACAATTGCTCGGCCAGTACGTGCCGGCGTTCAATCCCGCGTTTATCGGCCTGCGTCCGGCGGACGAAGCGCAGCTGAAGAAGGTGACGAAGGACTTCCGCGTCTACTACGCGAAGGTGCCCGGCAAGACGCCCGACAGCTACACGATGGATCACACGGCCGCGAGCTATGTGTTCGACCCGGACGGCAAGCTGAGGCTGTTCGTGCGCGACGGCCAGGGGCCGGCTTCCTGGGTGCACGACCTGAAGCTGCTGCTCGACTGACCGGCGTCGGCGGCCTGGTTGCTCGACCGGGCGGCCTGGCGTGACGGCGCGCCGTCACGCATTCTCTTTTTTCCTGCCTGTTTTGCCGCCACGATCGGCATGAGCCGCATGCGCGCCGCGCGCGTGCCCGGATGCGCACGCGCCTGCGACATGCGTGACTTACGGCAGCGCCGGCAGATTGAAGCCCGGCGCCGCGCGCGTCATGCGGAATTCCGTCACGCGATACGTCGCGAGCCCTTCCATGACGAACGGGTCGGTCTGGAGGATCGCCTCGAGCTCGTCGCGATCGATACGCGCGGCGAGGATCACGCCGCCGTCGCGCGGCACCTTCGGTCCCGCCGCAATGAAAATCCCTCTGTCCAGAAGCGGCTGAAGATACGCGCGATGGCGTTCGAGCGCGTCGTCGATGCGCTCGAGCGATGCGGTGTAGTGGATGTCGATGACGTACATGACTGGCCTCGGAATATCGCCCGGGCGCAGCGCCCCGGCACGGCGATTTTTTAGCACAGCGCGATCCCGCCTGTCGCGTCGTATTCAAGTAGTAAGCCTCATTGCCGTAATACCGCTGCAATCGTTTGCGCGCCGCAGGCCGTGCGCGCATGCGTTGCGTCAACCATCGACATCGATATCGACAACAAGGCACGTACGATGAGCAGAATGAGTTTGAACCGCAAGCTGTGGCTCGCGCTTGCGCTGGTATGGATCGGTTTGCTGGGCGTCGGCGCATGGAGCGCGTTCGAGACGCGCGCGACCATGCTCGCGGAGCGCAAGGCGGGCATCGCGAATCTCGTCGATTCGGCGGCGGGCATTGTCAGTGCGTATCACGCGCTCGCGCAGGGCGGCAAACTGTCCGAGGCCGATGCGAAGCGCGACGCGCTCGCCAGCCTCGCGGCGATGCGCTACGGGGATTCCGGCTATCTGTTCGTGATGGATTCGCAGCCGGTCGTGCTGATGCATCCGACGCTGCCGAAACTGGTCGGCACGCAGGTCGGCGACTACAAGGATCCGGACGGCAAACCGCTGTTCGTCACGATCCTGAACGCAGCGAAAGCCACCGGCCGCGGCTTCGCCGAATATCGCGGGCGGCTGCCGCACAGCGAGACCGCGGTGCCGAAGATCAGCTATGTCACGCGCTTCGTGCCGTGGGACTGGAACATCTCGAGCGGCGTTTTCCTGAAGGACATCGATACGGTCTACTACGAAACGCTGCTCGGCCATCTCGCGGTCGTGCTGGTGATCGGTCTCGTGATCACGGCGGCGATGATCGTGATCATCCGCAACGTGCGCGGCAGCCTCGGCGGCGAACCGGACGCCGCCGCCGCGCTCGCCACGCGCATTGCGCAGGGCGACCTGTCGCAGCCGGTGCCGGTGCGCGCCGACGACCGCACGAGCATGATGGCGGCGATGCGTGACATGCAGGCGCGCCTGCAGACGACGATCGGCGGCATCCGCCAGTCGGCCGAATCGATCGCGTCGGCGAGCCGCCAGATCGCGTCCGGCAACGACGACCTGTCGCAGCGTACCGAGGAGCAGGCCGCGTCGCTGCAGGAGACCGCCGCGAGCATGGAGCAGCTGACCGCGACTGTGAAGCAGAACGCCGACAATGCACGGCAGGCGAGCGGGCTCGCAAACAACGCGTCGGAGATTGCGCGCACGGGACACGACGTCGTAAACCGCGTGATCGGCACGATGGGCGAGATCGACGACAGTTCGCGCAAGATCGCCGACATCATCGGCGTGATCGAAGGGATCGCGTTCCAGACCAACATCCTGGCGCTCAATGCGGCGGTCGAGGCGGCGCGCGCGGGTGAGCAGGGCCGCGGCTTCGCGGTCGTTGCGGGCGAGGTGCGGTCGCTCGCGCAGCGCAGTGCGACGGCGGCGAAGGAGATCCGCGAACTGATCGTCGATTCGGTCGAGCGTGTGCGCAACGGCTCGTCGCTCGTCGGGCAGGCGGGCACGACGATGGGCGAGATCCTGCAGGCGGTGCGGCGCGTGACGGACATCATGGGCGAGATCGCGGCGGCGTCCGAGGAACAGGCGAGCGGCATCTCGCAGGTCGGACTCGCGGTCACGCAGATGGATCAGGTGACCCAGCAGAACGCCGCGCTCGTCGAGGAAGCGGCGGCGGCCGCCGCGTCGCTGCAGGAACAGGCCGCGAGCCTGCGCGACGCGGTGGGCGCGTTCCGGATCGGCGAGGCCGGGGCGGCGGCACGCAAGGCGGCGGTCCGGACGGACGAGCCCGTGCGTGCCGCGGAGACAGTCGCGGAAACCGCGGTCGCGTGACGCGGACCATGCGGGCGACGACGAGATGAAAGGGGCGGGCGCAATGAACAAAGGCGTCGTCGGCCGGATCGCGGCCCGCTCTCCGGCCGGACGTCTGCATGACGCATACCTATATAAGCGGGATGTATTTCACTTCCTTTCGATCCTGTGACACCATTTGCGACTTTCCCGCGAGCCCGGGCATACCCGCATCGCGTCCTTTTTTAGTTTGCTAGAAAGCGAGAAACAGATGAAGCGTCGCAGTCTCCTGAAGGTGTTTTCCGTGCTGGCGGCCGGTGCTGCGCTGACGATGTCGGCGGGCGTTCAGGCGCAGGACAAGGTGATCAAGGTCGGCACGGTCGCCGGTCCGGACGCGGAAGTCTGGCAACTGGTGCAGAAGGTCGCGAAGCAGAAGGAAGGCCTGAACGTGAAGGTCATCGAGTTCAACGACTACGTGCAGCCGAACGCGGCGCTCGACGCAGGCGACCTCGACGCGAACAGCTTCCAGCACCAGCCCTACCTCGACAGCCAGGTGAAGCAGCGCGGCTACAAGATCGTCGGCGCGGGCCTGACCTATATCTCGCCGATCGGCGTCTACTCGAAGAAGGTCAAGGCGCTGAAGGACCTGCCGCAAGGCGCGAAGGTCGCGGTGCCGAACGATCCGTCGAACGAGAACCGCGCGCTGCTGCTGCTGCAGTCGCAGGGCGTGATCAAGCTGAAGGCGGGTGCAGGCACGGGCGGCAACAACGCGACCGTGCTCGACATTGCCGAGAACCCGAAGAAGCTGAAGATCTCCGAACTCGATGCGGCGCAGCTGCCGCGCGTGCTGCCGGACGTCGATGCGGCCGTGATCAACACGAACTACGCGCTCGCCGCGAACCTGCAGCCGACCAAGGATGCGATCGCGCTCGAATCGCTGACGAGCCCGTACGCGAACCTGATCGCCGTGCGCGCGAAGGACAAGGACCAGCCGTGGGTGAAGAAGCTGGTCAAGGCATACCAGTCGCCGGAAGTGAAGGAATTCATCCGGAAGCAGTTCAAGGGTTCGATGGTCGCGTCGTTCTGATCGCGTCGAACGCCAAGCGGTAAGCCGGGCCTGCACATGCAGGCCCTTTTTTTCGTCCGTCGCGGATGCCCGCGCAGGGACTGTCACGCAGCGGCGTCTTGCCATATACTGTATATCCATACAGTTATCGGTGGCGTCATGCTCGCATCCTCCCTCTCCCCCGAAACGCTGCACCCTTCGCTCTGGCGCGGCTCCCAGCTCGCCCGGGGCGGTCCGCGCACGGTCGATACCGGCTTCGCGGCGTTGTCGGCCGAATTGCCGGGCGGCGGCTGGCCCGTCGGCGCCCTCGTCGAACTGCTGGCCGCGCAGCCCGGTTGTGGCGAAATGCGGCTGCTCGCGCCGGCGCTGGCGCGCGCCGTCAGCGCGCGGCGGCCGCTCGCATTCGTCGCGCCGCCGCAGTCGCCGCACGCGGGCGCGCTCGCCGAGCTCGGCGTGCCGCTCGACGCGATGATGTGGCTGCGCGCCGGGCGCGGCGCGGATGCGCTCTGGGCCGCCGAGCAGGCGCTCAAGACCGGCTGCTGCGGCGCACTGCTGTTCTGGCAGCCGGACGTCCGCGCCGATGCGCTGCGGCGCCTGCATCTCGCCGCCGCGCGCGCCGGCGACACGCTGTTCGTGATGCTGCGTCCGCTCGCGGCTGCGCGGCAGCCGTCGCCGGCGGTGCTGCGCATCGCGCTCCAGCCGGTGCCGGGCGGCGTGTCGGTCGAGATCGTCAAGCGCCGCGGGCCCGAGCACGGCGAGCCGCTCGTGCTCGAACTGTCTTCGCCCATCGTGGAGGGCCGCTATGCGCGTCTTGCTCGGCATCCATCTGCCGCGCCTGCCGCTCGACGTGTGCGCGTCCGCGCCGCCTGACGGCCGGGCGGGCTGCGCCGTGCTCGAGCAGGGCGTCGTGCTGATCGCCGATGCGGCCGCGTGTGCGCGGGGCGTGCGGGCGGGCATGAAGCGCGGCGGCGTGCTGACGCTGTCGCCTGACACGCAGCTCGTCGAGCGCGATCCGGCGCGCGAGGCCGATGCGCTGCGCGCGGTCGCGCTCGCGCTGCTGCGTTTTTCGCCGTGCGTCGCGCTCGACGGCGAAGCGACGCTCATCGTCGACGTCGGTGCGAGCCTGCGTCTGTTCGGCGGCCTGCCGTCGCTGTGCCGCCAGGTGCGCGCGACGCTCGCGGCGCTCGGCTATGCGGCGAACCTTTCCGCCGCCCCGACCGCGCGCGGCGCATGGCTGCTCGCGCGCGTATCGGGCCGCTCGGGCGCACGGCGGCGCGTTGCCCGCACGGCATCGCTCGTGCGCATACTCGATGCGCTGCCGTGCGAACTGCTGCCTGATGCGCGTCCGTATGCGGGCTGGTTCGACGGTCTCGGCTGCCGCACGCTCGCGGATCTGCGCCGCCTGCCGCGTGCCGGGCTGCAGCGTCGCTGCGGTCCCGCGCTGCTTGCTGCGCTCGACCGCGCGTATGGCGCGGCCGCGGAGCCGCTCGCGTGGATGCCGGTGCCGCCCGTGTTCGATGCGCGGCTCGAATTGCCGGAGCGGGTCGAGTACGCGGAGGCGGTGCTGTTCGTCGCGCGGCGGCTCGTCGTGCAGCTCTGCGGCTGGCTTGCCGCGCGGCAGCTGTCGCTGGCCGCGATGACGTTCGGTCTCGAGCATGAGCGCGGCCGGCAAGCGGTGCCGCCAACGTCGCTCGAACTTGCGTTCGCGGAGCCGGCGCGCGACGAGGCGCATTTCATGCGGCTGCTCGGCGAGCGGCTCGCGCGTGTCGCCCTGCCCGCGGCGGTGATCGCGGTGCGGCTGACGGTCACGCGTGTCGAGTCGGTCGCGCCACCCGCCGACGACCTGTTTCCCGAGCCCGGCGGCACGCGGGAAGCGCGTGCGCGGCTGGTGGAATTGCTGATCGCGCGGCTTGGCGCGGATAACGTGCTGCAGGCGGCCCCCGTCGCCGATCACCGGCCCGAGGCGGCGAACCGCTGGCTGCCGATTTCCGCGGCGGCCGGCAAGCACGGCGCGCCGGCCGCCGCGGCGCCGCGTCCTGCATGGCTGCTGGCCGAGCCGCAGCCGCTGTCGACCCGCGAGAACCGGCCGTTTTTCCGCACGCCGCTCCGGTTCATGTCGTCGGCCGAGCGGATCGAGGCGGGCTGGTACGACGGCCAGCCCGTTGCGCGCGACTACTACGTCGCGCAGGACGACGACGGCGCGTGCTACTGGATCTATCAGGAGCGGACGAGCAGCCGCGATGCCGCCGGGCCGCGCTGGTATCTGCACGGCCTTTTCGGGTAAGCGGCGATGCGTGAGGAATTCAGGTTCCTGCCCGACTACGCGGAGCTGTTCTGCCGCTCGAACTTCTCGTTCCTGCATGGCGCGTCGTCCGCGGACGAGCTGGTCGAGCGCGCGTCGGCGCTCGGCTATCGCGGCATCGCGATCACCGACGAATGCTCGCTCGCCGGTGCGCCGCGGATGCACGTCGCCGCGCAGGCGAAAGGGCTGCCGCTCGTCGTCGGCGCGTACTTCGACGTAACGCCGGACGATGTCGCACCGGGCCACGATCCCGGCCCGGGCGCGTTCGGCCTCGTGTTGCTCGCGCGGAATCGCGAGGGCTACGGCAACCTGTCCGAGCTGATTTCGTGGCGGCGCATGGCCGCGCCGAAGGGCACCTACCGGCTGACGCCGCGCATGCTGTCGTCGCCGCCGCCTGAATATGCGCATCTGCGCGGCGTGCCCGATTGTTTCGCGATACTCGTGCCGGCCTATCCGGTGCGTGCGGACGTCCTCGATGCGCAGGTCGCGTGGTTCGATGCGGTATTCGGCGAACGCGCGCGGCTCGGCCTCGTCCAGTTGCAGCGCGCGCTCGACGGGGCGCAGCGCGAGCTCATCCGCAAGGCCGGCAGCCGGCGCGCGATGCGTGTCGTAGCGCTCGGCGACGTGACGATGCATGCGCGTTCGTGCAAGCCGCTGCAGGACGTGATGACGGCGATCCGGCTCGGCATGCCGGTCGCCGAATGCGGCTATGCGCTCGCGCCGAACGCGGAGCAGCATCTGCGTGCGCGTCAGCGGCTGGCGCAGCTGTTCGATGCCGACGAGCTGGCGCAGACTTGCCGGATGCTCGACGCGTGCCATTTCGACCTCGGCAAGCTGCGCTACGAGTATCCGCACGAGATCGTGCCGGAAGGGCACACGCCCGCGAGCTACCTGCAGCAGGAAACCTGGGCGGGCGCGTGCCGGCGCTATGCGGGCAAGGTGCCCGATCATGTGCGGGAGCGGATCGACTACGAGTTGAAGCTGATCGCCGAGCTGAAATATGAGCCGTACTTCCTGACGGTCTATGACGTCGTCAAATACGCGCGCAGCCAGGACATCCTGTGCCAGGGCCGCGGCTCGGCGGCGAACTCGGTCGTCTGCTATTGCCTGGGTGTCACCGAGGTGAGTCCGGAGCAGAGCACGCTGCTGTTCGAGCGCTTCATCAGCCGCGAGCGCGGCGAACCGCCCGACATCGACGTCGATTTCGAGCACCAGCGGCGCGAGGAAGTCATCCAGTATCTGTACGGGAAATACGGCCACAACCGTGCCGCACTTGCCGCGGCCGTGTCGACGTATCGTCCGCGCGGCGCGCTGCGCGAGACCGGCAAGGCGCTCGGCGTCGATCCGATGCTGATCGAACGGGTCGCGAAAGGGCATCGCCGGTTCGACGGCAGCCGCGATCTGCTCCAGCAGTTCGCGTCGGTCGGGCTCGATCCCGACACACCGCTGATCCGCGCATGGGCCGAGTTCGCCGCGCGGCTGCTCGGTTTCCCGCGCCACTTGTCGCAGCACTCGGGCGGCTTCGTGATCAGCAGCGGCAAGCTCACGCGGCTCGTGCCGGTCGAGAATGCGGCGATGGACGGGCGGCGCGTGATCCAGTGGGACAAGGACGATCTGGAAGCGCTCGGGCTGATGAAGGTCGACGTGCTCGCACTCGGGATGCTGTCGGCACTGCATCGCGCGTTCGACATGGTGGGGGCATGGCGCGGCAAGCCATTCGGGATGCCGGACATTCCGCTGGACGACACGGCAACCTACGACATGATTTGCCGCGCCGATACGGTCGGCGTGTTCCAGATCGAATCGCGCGCGCAGATGTCGATGCTGCCGAGGCTGAAGCCGCGCACCTATTACGACCTCGTGATCGAAGTCGCGCTCGTGCGGCCGGGGCCGATCCAGGGCGGCGCGGTGCATCCGTACCTGAAGCGGCGGCAGGGGATCGAGCCCGTCAGTTACCTGAAGGAGGCGCTGAGGCCGGCGCTCGAGCGTACCCACGGCGTGCCGATCTTCCAGGAGCAGGTGATGCAGATCGCGATCATCGCGGCAGGCTTCACGCCGGGCGAGGCCGACGCACTGCGCCGCGCGATGGCGGCATGGAAACGCAAGGGCAATCTCGAGCCGTATCACCGCAAGATTGTCGACGGGATGCGGGCGCGCGACTATCCGCCGGAATTCGCCGAGCAGATCTTCGAGCAGATCAAGGGGTTCGGCGAATACGGCTTCCCGGAGAGCCACGCGGCGAGCTTCGCGCATCTCGTCTACGCGAGCAGCTGGCTCAAGTGCCACGAGCCGGCGATCTTTCTTGCCGCACTGCTGAACAGCCAGCCGATGGGTTTCTATCCGCCCGCGCAGCTCGTGCAGGACGCCAGGCGCCATGGCGTGACGGTACTGCCGATCGATGCGACGGCAAGCGGCTGGGAGGCATCGCTTGAAGCGCCGTCCGGTCAGGCATCGCCCGGCAATCAGCCGGCGGTGCGGCTCGGCCTGTCGCTCGTGCGCGGCCTCGGCGAGGCCGCCGCGCGACGGATCGAGGCGGCGCGCGCGGCGGGGCCGTTTGCGAGTGTCGACGAACTCGCGCGCCGCGCGCAGCTCGAGCGTCGCGATCTGACGGCGCTCGCCGCCGCGAACGCGCTCGCGGAGCTCGCCGGCAACCGGCGCGATGCGCTTTGGCAGGCGGTTGCGGCGGTGCCGGAGCGCGGCCTGCTCGCCGCCGCGCCGATCGACGAGCCGGTGAAGCCCGTGCTCGGCGCACCGTCCGAGGCCGACGATATCCTCGCCGACTACGATACGACGGGCCTGACGCTGAACCGGCATCCGGTCGCACTGCTGCGTCCCGCGCTGCGCGCGCGGCGGCTGGCGTCGGCCGAGGCATTGCAAGGCCGGCGCAGCGGCCAGCTCGCGCGCGCCTGCGGGATCGTGACGGCCCGGCAGCGGCCGGGCACCGCGAAGGGCGTGCTGTTCATGACGCTGGAGGACGAGACGGGCTGCGTGAATGTGATCGTGCGGCCGGAGCTGCTCGAACGGCAGCGCCGCGAGACGCTCGATTCGCAATTGCTCGCGGTGTCGGGCGTCTGGCAGGTCGAGAGCGATGTGCGACACCTGATCGCGCAGCATCTCGAGGATCTGACGTCCTGGCTTGGCGGCCTGCGCACATCGAGCCGCGAATTCCACTGACATGGCGTCGCGCATGCCGATGCGTGGACTGGTTCTATTCCGGTATCTATTTGCCGAACCACCGCGCTGTGTATTTGCCGCCCGAAGTCACGTGAACGCACACCTCATCGGGTAAATACCTATCCTGCAAGATGTTGTAAACAAAGGGTTTGTCGGAACTAAACCGCTTACGGTACAAGGCTTCCGACGAATTCCGAGCGATTAATACCAGTTTGTTGACTGGTATTATGGTGGTTATATAATTCGTTCACTTTCGACGGTGTCCGGACGTCGCGCGACGCCCCGGCGGCACCGGAAACCGGCTGGCCCGAACGGGCGCTGCGATGTCCATCGCAGCCGCCGCAGCCGCCGCGGCAGCCGGGAATCACGACGCGCTTCGTCGCGTCACCCGATCATCAAGGAACGCTCATGCTGACCGGAAACATACTGACGCCCGAAGGCTGGGTCCACGGCACGATCGAATTCGAGAACGGCCGCATCACGTCGCTCGCGGGCGCATCCGCCGATCCCGCCAGGAACGACGCGCCGTACATCCTGCCCGGCTTCATCGACCTGCACGTGCACGGCGGCGGCGGCGCCGACGTGATGGAAGGCGGCGACGCAATCGAGACGATCGCCCGCACGCATGCGCAATACGGCACGACGAGCCTGCTCGCGACGACGATGACCGCGCCGCGCGACGAGCTGATGCAGGTCGTCGCGGATCTCGGCGACGTTGCGCGCACCCGCACGCCGGGTGGCGCGCGCGTGCTCGGCGTGCATCTCGAAGGGCCGTACATCAATCCCGGCAAGCTCGGCGCGCAGCCGGACGCGGCCGTGTCGGCGGTACTCGACGAAGTGCTGAAGTATCTGTCGATCGCGCCGATCCGCGTCGTCACGCTCGCGCCGGAAATCGCCGGGCACATCGAGATCATCGGCGAGATGGCCGCGCGCGGCGTGCGCGTGCAGCTCGGCCACTCGCTCGCGACCTACGACGACGCAGTCGCCGCGCTCAAGCACGGTGCGTGCGGCTTCACGCACCTGTTCAACGCGATGTCGCCGCTGCATCACCGCAACCCGGGCCTCGTCGGCGCGGCGCTCGCGCATGCCGAATACGCGGAGATCATCCCCGACCTGCTGCACGTGCATCCCGGTGCGATCCGTGCGGCGCTGCGCGCGATTCCGCGCCTGTATGTCGTGACCGACAGCACGTCGGCCACCGGCATGCCCGACGGCGAATACCGGCTCGGCAGCCAGCACGTGACGAAGTGCCTCGGCGGCGTGCGTCTTGCCGACGGCACGCTGGCCGGCAGCACGCTGACGATGGATCAGGCATTGCGCAACCTCGTGTCGCTCGGCCTGCCGCTCGCCGACGTATCGAACCGGATGTCGCGCTATGCGGCCGATTACCTCGGCATTGCCGATCGGGGCCGTATCGCGCGCGGCGCATGGGCCGATCTCACGGTGTTCGATCGCGATCTGAACCTCACCGCGACCTACGTCGAAGGAGAACCGATTGTCGAATATGCTTAACGAGGCGCGCGAGGCCACCCGGGTCGTCGCCGCGCAACTCGCCGACACCTCGCGTGTCGAGGCGCTCGCCGCGCAGCTTGCCGCGCATCCGCCGGCGGTCGTGCTGACGGTCGCGCGCGGCAGTTCGGATCACGCCGCGGCGTATTTCGCGAGCCTGACGATGAGCCGTCTCGGCGTGCCGGTCGCGTCGCTGCCGATGTCGGTCGCGACCCTGCAGCAGGCGCCGCTGAGGGTGAGGGACCAACTCGCGATCGCCTTTTCCCAGTCCGGCCAGAGCCCCGATCTCGTCAACACGATGGCCGCGCTGCGCGAAGCCGGCGCGCGCACGGTCGCCGCGGTCAACGTGCTGCCGTCGCCGCTCGCCGATGCATGCGCGCACTCGTTGCCGCTGCTCGCCGGCCCGGAGCTGTCGGTTGCGGCGACGAAGAGCTATATCGCGATGCTGTCGCTGTCCGCGCAGATCGTCGCGTTCTGGCAGCGCGACGCCGCGCTCGTCGACGCATTGCACGGTCTGCCCGGCGTGCTCGGGCAGGCCGCCGCGCTCGACTGGTCGCCGGCTGTCGCGGCGCTGGCCGACGTCGAACGGATGATCGTGATCGGCCGCGGCTCCGGTCTCGCGATCGCGCAGGAAGCCGCGCTGAAACTCAAGGAAACCTCCGGCATCCAGGCCGAAGCGTTCTCGAGCGCCGAGGTTCGTCACGGCCCGATGGAGCTGATCGACCGCGACTATCCGCTGCTCGTGTTCGCACCGCCCGGGCCGGAGCAGACGGGTCTGCTGCAACTTGCGGCCGACATGCGCGCGCGCGGCGCCGCCGTGCTGCTTGCCGCGCCCGCCGGCACGTCCGGCGCGACGCTGCCGATCGCCACGTCCGCGCAGCCGGCGCTCGATCCGATCGCCGCCATTCTTTCGTTCTACGTGATGGCGGCGGAGCTTGCCGTCGTGCGCGGCCGCAATCCCGATACGCCGCGCCACCTGAACAAAGTCACCGAAACGCATTGATGAGCCGAGAACGCCGATGAGACGCGCCGAGGAGTCCCAGTTGAAGAGCCCCACCCACGATCCGATCGTTCTGCTTGCTCCGCTCACGGGGCCGATCGTTCCGCTGGCCGATGTGCCCGATCCGGTGTTCTCCGGCGGGATGTTCGGCGACGGCATCGGCATCGATCCGCTCGACGGCAAGCTCGTCGCGCCGTGCGCCGGCGTCGTGTCGCATCTCGCGCGCACCGGTCACGCGGTGACGATCACGACGCCGCAAGGCGCGGAAATCCTGCTGCACGTCGGCATCGACACCGTCGAGCTGAACGGGCGGGGCTTCGTCGCACATATCGAGGCGGGGACGCGCGTCGAGGCAGGCGATCTCCTGATCACCTTCGACCAGGATGCGGTCGCCCGCACCGCGCACAGTCTCGTGTCGGTGATCGCGATTGCGAATTCGGACGCGTTCGACATCGTCGAGCGCGCGCCGGGCGGCG
>NZ_JAHACR010000257.1 GCF_018375725.1 Burkholderia sp.
GGCGTCCGGCACTGGGCAGCACCTGCAGATCGCGCGGATGCGCGCGCTCGAGACCGGCCGGCCGATGCTGCGCGCGACCAATACCGGCATGACGGCCGCGATCGACGCGCGCGGCCGCGTGCTCGGCCAGCTCAAGCCGTACACGATCGGCTCGCTCGACGTGCGCATCGAAGGCACGAGCGGCTTCACGCCGTACGTCACGAGCGGCAACAACACCGTGCTCGCGGTGTCGTTCATGCTGCTGGCTTTCGGTTTCACGTTCGGGCCGGCGCTGCGCCGGCGCGGCCGGCAGTAAAACCCGATGCCGTGCGCAGCGCGTTCACGCAGGCTGCGCACATCGCAACGACCGGCCTTTGCCGCCTGATCCGCGCATCGACATCCTCCTCGATCCCGTTCCGGCCGCAGCCGGCCGCCGATCCGGTAAAATTGCACGTTTCAGCACACTAATAAGCCGCGCCGCCGCGCGAGCGCACCCCGGGCCCCCGCCCGCGGCCGCGCCCGCAACGGAGCGCCAGCGCCACGAAGGCTCCTCATGCTTACGTTTCAGCAAATCATCCTGACGCTGCAGTCCTACTGGGACAAGCAGGGTTGCGCTCTGCTCCAGCCCATCGACATGGAAGTCGGCGCGGGCACCTCGCACGTTCACACGTTCCTGCGCGCGGTCGGCCCCGAGCCGTGGCGCGCCGCGTACGTGCAGCCGTCGCGCCGCCCGAAGGACGGCCGCTACGGCGAGAACCCGAACCGCCTGCAGCATTACTACCAGTACCAGGTCGTGCTGAAGCCCGCGCCGGAAAACATCCTCGATCTGTATCTCGGCTCGCTGGAAGCGCTCGGCTTCGACCTGAAGCAGAACGACGTGCGCTTCGTCGAGGACGACTGGGAGAACCCGACGCTCGGCGCGTGGGGCCTCGGCTGGGAAGTGTGGCTGAACGGCATGGAAGTGACGCAGTTCACGTACTTCCAGCAGGTCGGCGGCCTCGACTGCAAGCCGGTGCTCGGCGAAATCACCTACGGTCTCGAACGTCTGGCGATGTACCTGCAGAAAGTCGAGAACGTCTACGACCTGATCTGGACGGAATGGGAAGAGCAAGGGCCGGACGGCCCCGAGCTGCGCCGCCTGACCTACGGCGACGTCTACCATCAGAACGAAGTCGAGCAGTCGACCTACAACTTCGAGCATGCGAACGTCGACCTGCTGTTCACGTTCTTCAACAGCTACGAGTCGGAGGCGAAGCGGATGATCGAGGCGCAGCTCGCGCTGCCGGCCTATGAACTGGTGCTGAAAGCCGGCCACACGTTCAACCTGCTCGATGCGCGCGGTGCGATCTCGGTGACCGAGCGCGCGGCGTACATCGGCCGCATCCGCGCGCTGTCGCGTCTCGTCGCCCAGGCGTATTACGAATCGCGCGAGAAGCTGGGCTTCCCGATGCTCGGCAATCCGCCGGGCGTGCCGGGCCTCACCACCGATGCCCAGGATGCCGCACAGCCGGCATGGGCGCCGCCGCTCAAGGTCGAACGCAAGATCGATCAGGACTGACGAGATATCTTCACATCATGACGCACAACCATCCCGCCCCCCTGCTCGTCGAACTGCTGACCGAAGAGCTGCCGCCGAAGGCCCTCGCGCGCCTCGGCGACGCGTTCGCCGAAGGCCTTGCGCAACGCCTCGCGGCGCGCGACCTGATCGAAGGCGAACTCGTCTTCGAACGCTATGCCACGCCGCGCCGCCTCGCTGTCGTCGTCCAGAACGTGCGCGCCGTCGCCCCGGAAAAGCAAGTCCGTGAAAAAGTGCTGCCGGTGTCGGTCGCGCTCGACGCGGAAGGCAAGCCCACCGCGCCGCTCGCGAAGAAGCTCGCGGCGCTCGGGTTCCCGAACCTGTCGATCGCCGATCTCGAACGCGCGCAGGACGGCAAGGCCGAAGCCTTCTTCGTCAACTATTCGGCCGCCGGCGTGACGCTCGCCGACGGCCTGCAGGCCGCGCTCGACGAGACGCTCGCGAAGCTGCCGATCCCGAAGGTCATGACCTATCAGCGTCCGGACGGCAGCGACGTGCAGTTCGTGCGTCCGGTGCATCGCCTGACGGTGCTGCACGACGATCGCGTCGTGCCCGTCACCGCGTTCGGCATCGACGCCGGCGATACGACGCTCGGCCATCGCTTCCTGTCCGACGGCCTCGTCGCCATCACGCATGCGCGCAGCTACGCGGACACGCTGCGCGACAAGGGCCGCGTGATCGCGCATTTCAACGACCGCAAGGAAACGATCCGCACGCAGCTGGAAGAGCATGCGAACGGCGACACCGTCGTGATGCCCGAATCGCTGCTCGACGAAGTCACGTCGCTCGTCGAATGGCCGGTCGTCTATCCGTGCCGTTTCGAGGACGAATTCCTGCAGGTGCCGCAGGAATGCCTGATCCTCACGATGCAGACCAACCAGAAGTATTTCGCGCTGACCGACATCGCCGGCAAGCTGCGTTCGCGCTTCCTGATCGTGTCGAACATCGAGACGAAGTCGCCGAGCGAGATCGTCGAAGGCAACGAGCGCGTCGTGCGCCCGCGCCTTGCCGACGCGAAGTTCTTCTTCGAGCAGGACAAGAAAAAGCCGCTCGCGGAGCGCGTGCCGCTGCTCGCGAACGTCGTCTACCACAACAAGCTCGGCTCGCAGCTCGCACGCGTCGAACGCGTCGAGACGCTCGCGGGTGAAATCGCGCCCGCGATCGGCGCCGACGCCGCCATCGCGAAGCGCGCCGCACGGCTCGCGAAGGCCGACCTGCTGACCGACATGGTCGGCGAGTTCCCCGAACTGCAAGGCACGATGGGCGCTTACTATGCACGCCACGACGGCGAGCCGGAAGACGTCGCGATCGCCTGCACCGAGCACTACCAGCCGCGCTTCTCGGGCGATGCGCTGCCGACGACGCCCGTGTCCACCGCGGTCGCGCTCGCCGACAAGCTCGAAACGATCGTCGGCATCTGGGGCATCGGCCTCGCGCCGACCGGCGAGAAGGATCCGTTCGCGCTGCGCCGCCATGCGCTCGGCGTGCTGCGCCTGCTGCTCGAAAAGCAGCTGCCGCTCGATCTCGTGTCGCTGCTGCGCACGACGTACGCACGTTTCGCGACGGTGGCGGGCGTCGCCGAATCGACCGACGCGATCTACGCGTTCTTCATGGATCGCCTGCGCGGCCTGCTGCGCGAGCGCGGCTACTCGGCCGGCGAAGTCGACGCCGTGCTGAGCCTGAACCCGACGCGCCTCGACGATATCGTCGCGCGCCTCGACGCGGTGCGTGAATTCACGCGTCTCGCCGAAGCCGAAGCGCTCGCCGCCGCGAACAAGCGGATTTCGAACATCCTGAAGAAGTCGGAAAGCAGCGCGAACGGCACGGTACAGCCGACCCTCTTCGTCGAAGCCGCCGAAAAGGCCCTGCACGAGCAACTCGCCGAAGTGACGCCGCGCGTGCAGTCGCAACTCGAAGCGCGTGCGTACACGGGCGCGCTGTCGGCGCTTGCCGCGCTGCGCGCGCCGGTCGATGCGTTCTTCGACGGCGTGATGGTCAACGCCGAGGATCCCGCGCTGCGTGCGAACCGGCTCGCGCTCCTGTCCGCGCTGCACCAGCAGATGAACTGCGTCGCAGACATCTCGAAGCTTGCCGCATAAGGGCCGCACGATGCCGATCAGCGCCACCAAGAAGCTTGTCGTCCTCGATCGGGACGGTGTCATCAACACCGATTCCGACGCATTCATCAAGTCGCCGGACGAGTGGATTCCGCTGCCCGGCAGCCTCGAGGCGATCGCGCGGCTCAACCACGCGGGGTATCGCGTGGTTGTCGCCACCAATCAGTCCGGCATCGGCCGCGGGCTGTTCGACATGGCGGCGCTCAATGCGATGCATCTGAAGATGCATCGCGCGGCGGCGGCGGTCGGCGCGCGTATCGACGCCGTGTTCTTCTGCCCGCACACGGCGGAAGACCACTGCGACTGCCGCAAGCCGAAGCCTGGCCTGATGCAGATGATCGCCGACCGTTTCGAGGCCGACCCGGAACATACGCCGGTCGTCGGCGATTCGCTGCGCGACCTGCAGGCGGCCGTCGCGCTCGGTTTCCAGCCGCATCTGGTGCTGACCGGCAAGGGCAAGAAGACGCTCGCCGCGGGCGGCCTGCCGCCCGGCACGAAAATCCACGACGACTTGCGCGCATTCGCGCTCGATTTCCTTTCACACGAACACGAGTGATGCGGGCGCCGCGCGCATCCTCCTTCACGCCAGACTCACGCCGATGCGCTTTGTCCGCTCCCTGCTGCTGCTGATCTACTTCATCGTATTCACGGTGCCGTACGCGACCGCGTGCTTCATCGCCTTTCCGTTCCTGCGCCCCGACGGGCGCTACAAGATGGCGGCGGGCTGGTGCAAGTCGACGCTGTGGGTCGTGCGCTGGCTCAACGGCATCCGATACCGGATCGAAGGCTACGAGAACTTGCCTGACGGGCCCGCCGTGCTGCTGTCGAAGCATCAGTCGGCCTGGGAGACGCTCGCGTTTCCCGCGCTGATGCCGCGCCCGCTGTGCTACGTGTTCAAGCGCGAATTGCTGTACGTGCCGTTCTTCGGCTGGGCGCTCGGAATGCTGCACATGATTCACATCAACCGCAAGGAAGGCAAGAACGCGTTCGACTCGGTGATCCGTCAGGGCAAGAAGCGTCTCGCCGAAGGCGCGTGGGTCATCATGTTCCCCGAAGGCACGCGCACGCCGGTCGGCAAGCAGGGCAAGTACAAGACCGGCGGCGCGCGCTTCGCGATCGAAACCGGCACGCAGGTCGTGCCGATCGCACACAACGCCGGTCGCGTATGGCCGCGCAACTCGTTCACGAAATTCCCGGGCGTCGTCACGGTGTCGATCGGCAAGCCGATCGACGTGCGGGGCCTCACGCCGGATGTCGTGAACGCGCGTGTCGAAAGCTGGATCGAAGCCGAAATGCGCCGTATCGATCCGGACGCGTATTCACGGCAGGGCGACACCGACAAACGCCATGCCGCGCGCGTCTGACCCGCGCCGGTTAACGCCGTTGCGCACGCCGACGAGAAGCGAACCGATGAGCAGGCGGACGCGGACACGGCCCGCCGTCGCGGCCCTCGATCATCGCCAGCTGGACTTGCCGCTCTTCGACGGGCCGTCCGCCGCGCCGTCCTCGCCCGCCGCTCCACCGGAACCCGCGACCGACCGCTCGCGCGTGCGCACGTTCGCACTCGACAGCCGCGTGCTCGAATACCGGCTGAAGCGCTCCGCGCGACGCACGATCGGCTTCACGATCGACGGCAGCGGACTGACGATCACCGCGCCGCGCTGGGTCACGCTGGCCGATATCGAGGCGGCGATCGCGGAGAAGCAGCGCTGGATCTTCGCGAAGCTCGCGGAATGGAAGACGCGCGCCGAACAGCGTGCCCTGCCGCAGATCGACTGGCGCGGCGGGGCGCAGATCCCGTATCTCGGCAGACCGGTGACGCTCGTGCTCGCGCCCGATGCGGGCGCCGTCACGTTTGACGACGAAACGATGCGGCTCGCGTTGCCGTTGCCCGCGCAAGCGGACGCACAGCAGATCAAGGATCGCGTGCAGGGCTGGCTGCAAGGCGAAGCCAAGCGGATCTTCGGCGAGCGCCTGCCGTTCTATGCGGAAAAGCTCGGCGTCACGTATTCGATGTATGCGCTGTCGTCGGCCGCCACGCGCTGGGGCAGCTGCTCGAGCGACGGCAGAATCCGCCTGAACTGGCGGCTGATTCATTTCCCGATGTCGATCATCGATTATGTCGTCGCGCACGAACTGTCGCATCTGCGCGAGATGAATCATAGTCCGCGCTTCTGGCAGACGGTCGAGTCGATCTTCCCGGAATTCCGCGAGGCGCGGCATACGCTCAAACACCATCCGCCCGAGTTGCTGCCGTCGCTGTAGACACCAAACAAACGGGCGGCACAGGTCGCCCTGTGCCGCCCGTCTCACGGCGCGCATCGCACGCGCCGCAATACGATCATCCGGCGCTCAGTGCGCCTTCTTCTGGATGAATTCGATCTTGTAGCCGTCCGGATCCTCGACGAACGCTATCACGGTCGTGCCGTGCTTCATCGGTCCGGCTTCGCGCGTGACCTTGCCGCCTTGCGCCTTGATGCGCTCGCAGGCCGCGTACGCGTCGTCGACTTCCACCGACAGATGGCCGAAGCCCGTGCCCAGATCGTAGGACGGCGTATCCCAATTGTGGGTCAGATCGATCACAGTGCC
>NZ_JAHACR010000258.1 GCF_018375725.1 Burkholderia sp.
CGCCGCGTGGCCGCGCTGGGACGCGTTCAAGCGCGATTTCGTATCGGCCGACGGTCGTGTGATCGACGTCGGATCGGCCGATGCACGCACGGTGTCCGAGGGGCAGGCATACGGGCTGTTTTTCGCGCTGGTCGCGAACGACCGGCCCGCGTTCGACGCGATCCTGCACTGGACCGAGAACAATCTTGCGCAGGGCGACCTGAGTGCCCATCTGCCTGCGTGGCTGTGGGGCCGCGGGGCCGATGGCGCATGGCGGGTGCTCGACGCGAACGCCGCGTCGGACGCCGATCTGTGGATTGCCTATGCGCTGGTCGAGGCGGGACAGCTGTGGCGTGAGCGCAGCTACACGGCGCGTGGCGCGCTGCTCGCGAAGCGCGTGCTCGACCGCGAGTCGGCGATGCTGCCGGGCCTCGGCGTGACGCTGCTGCCGGGGCCGACCGGCTTCAGACTCGCAAATGACCGCTGGCGCCTCAATCCGAGCTATTCGCCGCCGCAGGTGATTCGCGGTCTCGGCACGCGTTTGCCGGACGACCGCCGCTGGGCCGGGCTCGCGGCCAGCACCGGGCGTGTACTGATCGATACTGCGCCGAAGGGATTCTCGCCAGACTGGGCGCTGTACCGCGCGGGCGCAGGCTTTGCGCCCGACACGGATTCGCATGCGGAAAGCGCGTACAACGCGATCCGGGTCTATCTGTGGGCCGGCACGCTCGATCCGTCCGATCCGCTCGCCGCGCCGTTGCTCGCGCGTTTTGCGCCGTTCGCCGAATACGTGGCCGCGCACGGCGCACCGCCGGAGAAAGTCGATACGACGACGGGCGTGGCCGGCGCCCATGACGGCAATGGCGGTTTTTCGGCCGCAGCGATTCCGTTCCTGGATGCGCGCGGCCAGCATGCCCTTGCGGATGCGCAGGCGGCGCGGGTCGATGCGCTCGCGCGCCAGTCGCTGCCGGGCTATTACACGAGCGTGCTGACGCTGTTCGGCCTCGGCTGGCGCGACGGGCGCTACCGTTTCGCCGCGGACGGCACGCTGGACGTGCGCTGGAGGAGCGGGTCATGCGCCGCCGTCCGCTGAAGCGCGCCGCGCCGCGCATGGCCGGATTCGCGTGGCTCGCCTCGTCCGTCTGCGCGATGGCGCACGGGGCGACGCTCGCGCCGGCACCGCGCGCGGCCGAAACGGCCGATGTCGCCGATGCGCGGCGACTGCTGGCGACCGCGCGAATGTGGGCAGGCAAGCACCGCGACGATCTCGCGCGCGACGCGATCCGCAAGGGCTTGCTGATCGCCCCCGGCGATCCGGTGCTGCTCGCCGAGCAGGTGCGTGTGCTGCTTCGGCTCGGCGACGCCAAGGGCGCGCAGGCTGCGCTTGCTCGCCTGAACGCGCTGGCGCCCGATGCGCCCGACACGCGGCGGGCCGGCGACGAATTTCGCGTCGCGACGAGCGGGCGCGAAGAGATGGCGCAGATTCGTCTGCTCGCACGCAGCGGCCGCGCCGACGAGGCCGCGCGGCGCATCGTCGTGCTGTTTCCGCATGGCGCACCGTCGGGCGCGCTCGGTGCCGAGTATTACCAGATCGTCGCGAACGGGCCGGGCGGATGCGAGCCGGCCCTTGCGGCACTGCGCCGTGCGGTCGCGGCGGATCCGAGCGACAGCGAAGCCGCGTTCGGGCTTGTCAGGCTACTGAATCAGCGCAGCGAGACGCGCGCGGAAGCGAACCGCCTGGCATGGGCGCTCGTGCGGCGGCCGGACGTCGATCATGGGGAAGCGATGTCGGTGTGGCGGCGCGTGTTGCAGTCGGCGGACAACGATCCGGTCTACCTTGACGCGATACGTGCGTATCTGGCGCTCGTGCCGGACGACAGCGAATTTCGCGACAAGGCGACGGCGATGGAGTCGCAGCGCGACGCGCAGCAGCGACTGGCGCGCGATCCGAATTACATCGCGCAGCAGCGCGGCCTGCAGGCGCTGGCGCGCGGCGATCTGACAGCGGCCGACGTGTTGCTCGGGCAGGCGGCGCGGGCGCGCGCGACGGATGCCGATGCCGTCGGCGGGCTCGGCCTGCTGCGTTTGCGTGAAGGCCGCCACGACGAGGCGCGCGCATGGTTTGCGCGTGCCGCAGCGCTTGCGCCGGATCAGCGCGGGAAGTGGGACAGCCTCGCGCGCACGGCGCAATTCTGGGGCGCGCTCGCACGTGGCCGTGAGGCCGCGGCGGCGGGGCGTCCGCGAGACGCCGAACAGGCGGCGCGTGCCGCGCTTGCGATGCAACCGGGCAGTCCCGACGCGACCTTGCAACTGGCCGACGCGCTGCTCGCGCAGCACGACTGGGCGCGCGCCGAACCGCTGCTGCGCGGCTTGCTCGCGGCACCCAGGCCGAGCGTGGCGGTCGCGCACAGTGCGGCGCTGCTCTATGAGCACACCGGCCGAGCCGACCAGATCGGCCCGCTGCTCGACGCGCTGCAGGCGCGCGTCACGGGCAGCAGCGACCGCCGTGCCCTCGATGGCATTCGCGCAGACCTGCTTGCGCAACAGGCACGCGCGCTGGCAGAAAAAGGCGATCGCGGGCCGGCCGCGCAGCGTTACGAGGCGGCCGTGCGCGCGGCGCCCGACGCGCCGTGGACGCGATTCGCGCTGGCGCGTCTGTACCGCGATATGGGGCTGCCGCAGCTGGGTCGCACGGTCATGGATGACGGGCTTGCGCAATCCGATACGCCCGACATGCATTACGCGGCGGCGCTGTACCGCAATTCGACCGACGACGTGGCGGGCGCACAGGCGGCGCTTGCGCCGGTCGCCGATGCGCAGCGCTCTGACGGCATGCGTGCGCTCGCGCACAAGCTCGATGCCGAAGCCGCGCTGGCAGACGCGCAGGGTGCGCTTGGGCGCGGCGATCGCGCGGCATTGGAGGCGGCGCTCGCGCACGCGCAGGCATCGGCGCCGGACGATCCGGACATGCTGGCTGCGGTCGGCGCGCAGTGGATCGACGCCGGCGAAACCGCACGCGGTCTTGCGCCGTTGCGCGAGTGGATGGCCGCGCATCCGCAGCAGGCGGATGCCGACGTGCGGTTGCGCTACGGCGACCTGCTCGGGAGCGCGGCGCGCGATGACGAACTGGCCGCATGGCTCGACGCGCTCCGCCGCGAACCGTCGCTCACCGCGGCGCAGACCGCGCGCCTCGAGGATCAGTCGCTGCGGCTCGTGCTGCGCCAGGCCGACGATGCGATCGCGCAGGCCGATTACGCGCGCGCGCGCCAGTTGCTCGACGGCGTGAGCCCGGCTGGGAAGGCGGACAAGCGCTATGCGCTCGAAGTCGCCGATCTCGAGCGCGCGCAGGGCCATTACGGTGCGGCGCGCGGCGTGCTCGAACCGGTTCTCGCGCATACGCCCGACGATGCCGACACGCAGCTCGCGCTGGCGCGGATCGACGAAGACAGCGGCAACCGTGCCGGTGCGCTCGTGCGTGTGCAGGCGGTGCTCGCGCGCACGCCGTCCGACGACGTGGACACGCAACTGTCGGCGCTGCGCCGTCTGACCGCGCTGCATCGTACCGACGACGCGGCGCAGATCGCCGATGCGCTGCATGCCGCGTATCCGTCGCGCGCGGACGTGACCGTGGCGGCGGGGCGCGTCGCTCAGGCACAGGGCCGCTACGACGCCGCCGCGTCGCTGTATCGCCTGTCGCTGTCGCAGGAGCGCGCCGCGGGTGTGCGTCCGCGCCGTGACGGCCTCACACCGGCGCAGGCCGCATTCGGCGATCTCGAGCAGCGCCGCGATCCTGAAATCGAGGCGGGGTGGCTCCCTGCGTACAAGTCGGGCGACGAAGGGGTGTCCGCGTATCGCGCGCAGCAGGTGCCGGTCTACGTGCAGATGCCGTATCGCTACGACGGCCATGTGTTCCTGCATCTCGACGCGGTGCATATCGATGCCGGCTCGCTCGATACGAGCGATCCGAAAGCTTATGCGCTCAACACGTTCGCGACGTATCCCGCGCTGAAGACACCGGATCCGAATCCATCCGGTTCGCTGCATCAGTCGGCGACCGGTGTCGCGCTTGGCGCGGGCTACCGGTCGGACGCATGGCGGTTCGACATCGGCACGTCGCCGCTCGGCTTTCCGGTGCACTACCTGATCGGCGGCGTGCGCTACCGGTTCGACGCAGGGCCCGCGAGCTTCTCGGCGAGCGCGTCGCGCCGGCCGGAGACGAGCAGCGAACTGTCCTACGCGGGCTTGCGGGATCCGTGGAGCGGTGCGGCGTGGGGCGGCGTGCGGCGTGACGGTATCGATCTGCATGCGTCGGTCGATATCGGGCGCGTGAATCTGTTCGCGGATATCGGTGCGGGCGTGATGACCGGCCGCAACGTCGAGCGGAACGCCGAGGCGACGCTGCGCACGGGTTTCATGGTGCCCGTCTACGAACGCGCGACCATGCGGGTCAGCACGGGTCTCGTCGGCAACGCGTGGCACTACGCGCAGAACCTGCGTTTCTATACCTACGGCCAGGGCGGTTACTACAGCCCGCAACGCTACCTGTCACTCGGCGTGCCGATCGAGTGGGCGGGGCGGCGCGATGCGCTCGCGTGGGATGTGACCGTGACAAGCGGTATTACGAACAGCTATGAAAGGGCGACGCCGTATTTCCCGGTCGGCCTGCCTGGCGGCGTGGACGCGAAATCCGCCAGTGCGCTCGCCGGCATGACGTATGCGCGCAGTTCGACCCGCGGCGTGTCGTTCTGGTACAGCGTCAACGGGATCGTCGAATATCGCGTCAATCCGTATCTGAGCATCGGCGCGCAACTGCATATCGACCGATCGCACGACTATGCGCCGAGTTCGGGGTTGCTGTACGTGCGTTATGCATTCGACGCGCGCGAGAACCCCAAGGGTCTCGTGACGCCCGCGCCGGTTCGTCTTTATTCGAGTTACTAGCGTGAAAAGGGACGCACACACGTGAGCACCGACTTCGAAACCACCCGTCCCGCGCTCGGCGCCGCCGGCGTGTTCGGCCGCCTGCGCGCGATGTTGCGGAGCGGGCCGGCCGACGGCCGTATCTCGGCGCTGAGCCGGCTTGCGATCGACGGTTTGCCGGACGAGTGGACGCAACTCGAGCCGGGCGGCCTGTATGCGGTCTATGCGGCCGCACGCACGCCTGCGTGCGATGCGCTGTTATGGGAAAGCGCGCGTCAGGCGCGCACCCGCGACGTGACGGTCGTGCTTGCACGCGACAGTGCAAGCGTGGCCGGGCAGCTGCGCGAGCGCGGCTTTGCGGGCGGCGCGCATGCGCCGGGCTGGCCGAGCCGCCTGAACGTGCTGGCGATGCCGCCCGCGCCTGCGACGGGCGACGATGATCCGGCCGCCGGCCGCCATGGCGAGCCGGGGTCGTTTGCACGGCTGCTGGGCGGTTTCCGTGCAATGAAGCGCTACGGCTTTCGCGCACGTTCGCTGTATTTCGTGGAGGGCGCCGAACGCTGGTTCAGCTGGAACGATCCCGCGGCGCTCGCGGAGGAGGCGCGTGCCTTCGCCGACTGGTGCCGGATGCACCGGATCGCGGTCGTGCTCGTGATGAATCCCGAGGGCGGGCATGCGAACCGCGCAGCGGCCGATGCGGAGACCGACGATCCGCCGCTCGTGCGGGACACGCGACGCACCCGGCGCAGCAGTTTTCACAGCGTGTGCACGGGGGTCGCGCAACTGCAGCGCACGCATGGCGAATTGCTGTGGGTGGTCGATTTCTGGCGTGCGGGCGATACGCTCGCCGCAGGCGAGGTGCGGCCATTGCGATTCGCGCCGGATGGCCGGCTGTCGGCGATCTTCGACGCCGATGCAATCGCGCAGCCACGCCAGATGAAGCTCGCGAGCGACGAGGACCGCGTCGTCGTCAGTCGTGCGGTGGTCGAGCGCGAGCGCTGGGTGCCGGCGGACTGGGAGATCGTCGACGACAACGCCGCGGTGGTCGCGGCGTGCGCGAAGGCGCAAGCGGCGACCGCGGTGCTGGCGTTCCGCACGCGCGCGCAGCTCGAAGCGCTGTGCGCGGACGTTCACGCGCTGCGGCGACATTGTGGCGGCGCGCTGAAGATCGCCGTCGTCGAGCGTGGCGAAGTGCTGCGCCATCAGTTCGAAATGCTGGTGCTGAGCCTGGGCGCGAACAGCGTCGTCGGGCGCGACCTGCCGTTCTCCCGGTTGCAGGCGGCC
>NZ_JAHACR010000259.1 GCF_018375725.1 Burkholderia sp.
ATTCCGTCGAGCCGCAGCTTGTGCTGCAGCTTCCGATACGTCCGATACGCCGCCCCGACCCGCTCCGCCTCCGCCTCGCTCATCAGCCCGAGACGGGCAACCTCGCGCAGCAATGCGATGTTGCCGGTATTGCGAATCAGTTCCGGATCGCGCGATGCGTGCAGCAGCACCCAATACTGGACGATGAACTCGATGTCCACCATGCCGCCGCGATCGTGCTTCAGATCGAACAGCTCGCCGTGGTTCGGATGCCCGGCGAGCACCTTGCCGCGCATGTCGACGATGTCCGCCGCCAGCGCGGACGCGTCGCGCGGCATCGTCAGCACCTGCTGGCGGATCGCCTCGAACGCCGCGCCGATCTGCGCGTCGCCGGCGCTGTAGCGCGCCCGCGTCAGCGCCTGATGCTCCCAGACCCACGCGGTATTCGCCGCGTCGCCCTCGCGCAACTGGTAGCGGCGGAACGCATCGAGATCGGTCACGAGCAGCCCCGCTTCCCCATTCGGACGCAGCCGCAGGTCGATGTCGAACAATGCGCCCGCGCCGGTCGCGGTCGTCAGCCATGTGATCAGCCGGCGCGTGAAGGTCGTGTAGACGTCGGCCGAACGCTCGTCAGGATCGTCGTACAGGAAGATCAGGTCGAGATCCGATGCATAGCCGAGCTCCTTTCCGCCGAGCTTGCCGTACGCGATCACCGCGAAGCGCGGCACGTCGCGATGGCGCTTCGCGAGTTGCGACCAGACAACCTCGATCGTCACGTCGAGCACGGCGTCCGCGAGCTCGGACAGCCGGTCGCTCACGTGCTCGACCGACAGCTGCCCCGCCAGGTCGATCAGCAGGATGCGGAACACTTCGGCGTGCTGCGCGTGACGCAGCAGATCCATCTGCTGCTCCGGGCCGTCGGCCGCGGCGAGCCGCGCGCGCAGCGCGTGCTTGAATGCCGGCCAGTCGAACGGGCTCGCGATCGCCTCGTCGTCGAGCAGTTCGTCAAGCAGCTGCGGGTGGCGAATCAGGTAGCCGCCCCCCCAGCGCGTCGCGCCGAGCACCGACAGCACCCGGTCGAGTGCGGCCGGGTATTCGGTCAGCAGCGCCAGGTAGACGCCACGCCGGCTGACGGTCTCGAGCAGGTCGAACAACCGCACGATGGTGTCGTCGCGGTGCGCGGCGTCGATCCGCGGCGCCGCTTCGAGCGCACGCTGCGCGACGCTGTCGAAGCGCTGGCGGCTTTTTTCCGGCAGGCCCGTATAGCGCGACGACCGCCAGACCGCGCGCAGGCGCGTCAGCACGGCCTCGCAATCGCCGAAGCCGAGGCTGGCGAGCCGGGCCATCAGCGTGTCGTCCGCGCCGTCGTCGGCGAGCGCGCCGCTCCAGATCCACGCCGCGGCACTGTCGTCGGCGGCACCGCAGCCGTTCTCGCCGCCGACCTTGTCCGCGAAGATCTGGTCGAACTGCGCCTCGACGAACGCACGGTGTCCGTCGAGCACGGTCATCAGCGCCGCATAGTCGGCAAAGCCGAGCGATGCCGCGAGCGCCCCGCGGTCGTCCGGGTCGACCGGCATCGCATGCGTCTGCGCGTCGTTGCGGTATTGCAGGCGGTGTTCGAGCATGCGCAGGAAGTGGTACGCGTCGGCCAGCCGCGCCTCGACATCGTCGCCGATCAGTCCGCGCGCATGCGCATGGCGCAGCACGGCGAGCGTCGGCCGCACGCGAAAGTCCGCATCCTGGCCGCCGCGAATCAGCTGGAACACCTGGGCGCTGAACTCGATCTCGCGAATGCCGCCGCGCCCGAGCTTGATGTCGTCGGCCTTGTCCGGCCGCATCGACGCGCGCCGCGCCGCCTCCTGCCGGATCTGCTGATGCAGCGAGCGGATCGCGCCGATCACGCCGAAGTCGAGATAGCGCCGATAAACGAACGGCTTGACGATCGCGTCGAGCTGCGTCGCGAGCCGCTGCGATGCATCGCTGTCGGGCTCGGATACGAGGCGGCCCTTGATCCACGCATAGCGCTCCCATTCGCGGCCCTGCACGTAGAAATATTCCTCGAGCATTCCGAGGCTGCACACGAGCGGCCCCGAATCGCCGTTCGGACGCAGCCGCATGTCGACGCGGAACACGTAGCCGTCGGCCGTCACTTCCGACAGCACGCCGATCAGCCGCCGGCCGAGCCGCGTGAAGTATTCCTGCGTCGACAACGCCCCGCGGCTGCCGCCCGCCGTCTCGCCGTCGTCTTCGTAGACGAAGATCAGATCGATGTCGGACGACACGTTCAGCTCGCGGCCGCCGAGCTTGCCCATCCCGACCACGCCGAGCGTCAGCCGCTCGCCGTCGGCGCCGCGCGGCTCGCCGTACAGCACATCGAGCTCGGCCGACAGCAACGCGAGCGAGCGCTGCACCGCGAGCTCGGCGAGATCGGTCATCGCGCCGGTGACTTCGGCCACGTCGGCCAGCCCGCGCAGGTCGCGCTCGGCGACCGCGCCGAACACCTCCGCGCGCAGCTGCCTGAGCGCCTTCTTGAGCGCATCCTCCGACGGCGCCCCCGCGCCGGCGGCCACCGCCAGCAGTTCGGTGAGCCGCGCATCCTGCTGCGCGCGCGTCAGCGGCGCGGCCGCCCATGCGGCGATCTGCCCGGCAAGCGCCGGGCGCGCCGCGACCGCGCGTGCGAGGTAATGGGAATAGGAGGTGGAAAGCAATGCGGAAGCGTCGGTCATCGAGAAGCGGGCCTTGGCGCAAGGACTGACGCGCCGCGGCGGCGGCGCGGCCGGACCGCGCCCGCCGCGCAGCCGCGCGCCGGGAAGCTCGTGCCGCGCACCATCGCGACGGCCGCCTGCACGAACCCGTGTGATACATTTCAATGTCGTTTCGCAAAACTACCATATCGCCGTCCCTTCGCCGCATGTCCGACCGTCAGGAATCCGCCTTAGCAGCGCCCGAAGCGGGACCTCCGAAGCACGATCATCCGGTTCTGCGCCGCGTGTTCAGGGTGACGCTGGCGGTCGGGCTGGGATCCTACTTCGTCGCGTCGGCGACGCTCCTCGGGCTGCGCTACGTCGTGCTGCCCCGCATCGACGACTTCCGCCCGCGCATCGAACGCTTCGTTTCCGCGAAGCTCCATGCGCAGCTTTCGATCGGCAAACTTTCCCCCTACTGGTCCGGCATGCAGCCGGGCGTCGAAGTCACGCATCTGACGATCCGCGGACGCGACGGACGCGTCGCGCTGTCGGTGCCGCATGCGACCGCCGCGCTGTCGTGGGCGTCGCTGCTGCGCCTTTCGCCTGCGCTGTCCAGCCTGATCGTCGACGAGCCGGACCTGCTCGTCGAACGCGCTGCGGACGGCGCGCTCTACATCGCCGGCGTCGGCGTACCGACCACGCACGGCGGCAACGACACGTTCAGCACATGGCTGCTCAAGCAGGAAGCGATCGTGCTGCGCGGCGGCGCGCTGCGCTGGCGCGACGGGAAGCACGACGCACCGGAACTCGCGCTGACCGGGATCCGGCTCGCGGTGCTCAACAACGGTCGCGTCCACAAGGCCGCGCTGCAGGCGCCCGCCAACGGGACGCTGCTGCGCGGCCCGCTCGATTTCCGCGCACGCTTCACGCACAAGGCGCTCGCGCCGATCGGCAAGCCGTCGAACTGGACCGGCGACGCCTACCTGTCGACCGGCCCGGTCGATCTGCCGACGCTCGCCCGGTACGTGGACATGCCGCTCACGATGCACGCGGGCCGGATCGACAACACGATCTGGGCGAACTTTCACGAAGGGCGCCTGGTCAACGCGGGCGGCTACCTGCAGGGCGCGGACGTCGCGCTGCGCGTGCGACCGACGCAGCCGCGGCTCGATCTGCCGGTCGCCCGCTTCAGCTGGAACACGACGCTGGACGCGGGCCACGACTACACGCTGCACCTGTCGCGCTTCCATGCGGAACTCGGCCAGCCGCCGCTGCCGGACGGCACGCCCCTCGCCCGCACGCTCGCGATGTCGACCCTCGCCGCGCGCTACCGCGTGCCGTCCGCCGACCAGGGACAGCTGATCAGCGTGACCGGCGACCGCGTCGATCTCGGCATCCTGAGCGAATTCGTCCGTGCGCTGCCGCTGCCGGCACATCTGCGCAACCAGCTGATCAAGATCGATCCGCGCGGCATGGTCTCGAACTACCGCATCGAGATCGAGCATGCGAAGCCGACGCCGGACGAACTCTCCGAAGAGGAAAGGAGCAGGCACGCTGTCGCCACGCCGGTCGTCCGCTACCGCTTCCTCGGCGACCTGCAGGGCATCAGCTTCGCCGCGCAGGAACCGCCGCCGGGCCTGACGGCACGCGGTCACCCGCGCGCCGGCTGGCCGGGCGTCGAGAATCTGTGGGGACACGTCGACGCGAGCGAAACGGGCGGCACCACGCGCTTCGACACCGTCAACGCCGCGGTCACGGTGCCCGGCGCGTTCGACGAGCCGCGCCTCACGTTCGACCGGATGCGCGGCAATGCGAAATGGGTCGTCACGCCGGCGCCCGGCGACAAGCACGCGCGCATCGACGTGACCGTGTCCGATTTCCTCGTCTCGAACCCCGACGCGGAAATCGCGGTATCGGGCAGCTATACCAATCCCGGTCATGGGCGCGGCACGCTCGACCTGCGCGCCGACTTCGCGCGTGCCGCCGTCGAGCGCATTCCCCGCTACCTGCCGACCGGCATCTCCGAACGCCTGCGCGCGTATCTGGGCCACGCGCTGCAGGCGGGACACGTGACGAAGGGCGCGTCGATCGTCGCGCGGGGGCCACTGGAGACGTTCCCGTACACGCGCGCGCCGGACACCGGCATCTTCCATATCGTCGCACCGTTCACGGGCGGCCGGTTCGAACCGACGCCCTATCCGCCGCGCAAGCTCGCGAACGGCACGCCAAGCATCTGGCCGGCATTCGACGGCATCGACGGCGTGTTCGAAATGGCGCAGAACACGCTGCGCTTCGACATCGACCGCGCGCACTACAAGCGCGTCGTGTTGGGCAAGGTCAGCGGCCGCATCGACGATCTCGGCCACCCGGTGACGTCGCCGCTCGTCATCGAAGGCCATGCCCGCGGCCCGCTTGCCGACCTGATCGACTATGCGAACCAGAGCTCGCTCGGCGAAATGAGCGGCCATATCGGCGACAGGATCGACGCACAGGGGCCCGCGACACTCGCACTCAAGCTGACGATCCCGCAGCGCATCGCGCATCGCCGCGCCAGCGTCGAAGGCGCACTCGCATTCGGCGGCAACACATTGACGACCGCCGGCGTGCCGCCGTTGTCGGCGCTGCATGGCAGCGTCCATTTCACCCAGAGCGACGTGTCGCTGGACAACCTGTCCGCGCGTTTTCTCGGCGGTCCCGTGCACGCCACCGGCAGCGCGAAATCGCATGGTCCGTATGCGGTCGACGTTGACGGCAGGATCGCGCTCGATGCCGCGCGCGGCCTGAATCTGCGCGGCCCGGCGGCAGCACTGCTCGAGCGGGTGGTCGGCGATGCGCCGTACCAGGTCGCGGTGCGCGGCACGCCGGGCCGCCTGCCCGACGTCACCGCCCGCTCCGACCTCACGGGCGTCGCGCTGAACTTCCCGGCGCCGTTCGCGAAGCCGGCCGGCACCGCGATGCCGTTCAGCTTCACGCTGAAGCCGGCGCCGCAGACGAACGGCCAGCGTCTCGAGCACGCGGATCTGCAACTCGGCCCGATCAGCGCGACCTACCTGCTCGATGCGACGCGCGGCCAGCCGCTGCGCGCGGTGCGCGGCGCCATGGGAATCCACCGGATGCCGGACATGCCGCAGGAAGGCGTGAGCGCGGCTGTCGACGTCGACGAACTGGACGCCGACGCGTGGCTCGCATTCGCGAAGACGCTGCGCCGCCCGCAGCGTGCGCCGGAGCCGCAGCCAGGCGCCGAGCGCGTCGATCTCGCGAGCTTCGCGCCGAAGCGCTTCGCGTTCCATTTCGGCACGCTGAAGCTGCTCAAGCGCAACTGGGAAAACGTGATCGTCGGCGCGTCGCACGTCGACGAACTGTGGCAGGCGAACATCGCGTCGAATCAGGTGTCGGGCTACCTGTCATGGGCGCCGGGCGGCGGCCATAACGGCGCCGGCGTGCTGAACGCGCGGCTCGCGAAGTTCGTGATCCCGCAAAGCGCCCAGCACGATCTGGTCGGC
>NZ_JAHACR010000260.1 GCF_018375725.1 Burkholderia sp.
AGATGGCGAACCCTCATTACACCGCCGATCCGACATGACGCCGCACCCGCTTCATGACGTGCCCGATCCCGGTCGATCCGCCGCAGACGGCGGGCTCGCCGGCACACCGTCCGCTCGCCCTTCATCCGTTTCCGCGGCGCCGACCGTGAGCATGCCACCGATCCTCTCCGTCTCCGGCCTGTCCAAGACCTACGCGTCCGGTTTCCAGGCGCTGAAACACGTCAACCTCGACATCCGCCCCGGCGAGATCTTCGCGTTGCTCGGGCCGAACGGCGCGGGCAAGACCACGCTGATCGGCTCGATCTGCGGGATCGTCACGCCCACCGAGGGCCGCGTGACGGTCGGCGGCCACGATATCCGCGACGACTATCGCGCGGCGCGCTCGCTGATCGGCCTCGTGCCACAGGAACTGACGACCGATGCGTTCGAAACCGTCTGGGCGACCGTATCGTTCAGCCGCGGCCTGTTCGGCAAGGCGCCGGATCCCGCGCATATCGAGAAGACGCTGAAGGACCTGTCGCTCTGGGACAAGCGCAACAACAAGCTGATGACGCTGTCGGGCGGCATGAAGCGCCGCGTGATGATCGCGAAGGCGCTGTCGCACGAGCCGCGCATCCTGTTCCTCGACGAGCCGACGGCCGGCGTCGATGTCGAACTGCGCCGCGACATGTGGCGGCTCGTCGATGCATTGCGCGCGAACGGCGTCACGATCGTGCTGACCACGCATTACATCGAGGAAGCCGAGGAAATGGCCGACCGGATCGGCATCATCCAGGGCGGCGAGCTCATGCTCGTCGAGGACAAGCGCGAACTGATGCGCAAGCTCGGCAAGAAACAGCTCGCGCTGCATCTCGAACGCCCGCTCGCGCAATTGCCGCCGGCGCTGTCGCGATTCGCGCTCGAACTCGCGGACGACGGTGCCGCACTCGTCTACACGTACGACTCGCAGCGCGACGAAGCGAGCATCGCCGCCTTGATCGGCGCGCTCGCCGATGCCGGCATCGGCTTTCGCGACCTGCAGACGACGCAGAGTTCGCTCGAGGACATCTTCGTCAGTCTGATCGACCATCACCGCCACAACGCACGAGAGGCCTGACGCCAGATGAATCTTTACGCGATCAGCGCGATCTATCGCGCAGAAATGGCCCGCACGCGGCGCACGCTGATGCAGAGCATCATCGCGCCGGTGATCTCGACATCGCTCTACTTCGTCGTGTTCGGCTCCGCGATCGGTTCGCGGATCAGCGCCGTGAACGGCATCGGCTACGGCTCGTTCATCGTGCCCGGCCTCGTGATGCTGTCGATCCTGTCGCAGAGCATCTCGAACGCATCGTTCGGCATCTACTTCCCGCGCTTCACCGGCACGATCTACGAGCTGCTGTCCGCTCCCGTGTCGTACTGGGAGATCGTCGTCGCCTATGTCGGCGCGGCCGCGTCGAAATCGATCCTGCTCGGCGCCATCATCCTCGCGACTGCCAGCCTGTTCGTGCCGCTGCATGTGCTGCATCCGTTCTGGATGGTGATGTTCCTCGTGCTGACCTCGGTGACGTTCAGCCTGTTCGGCTTCGTGATCGGCATCTGGGCGGACAGCTTCGAGAAGCTGCAGCTCGTGCCGCTTCTCATCATCACGCCGCTGACGTTCCTCGGCGGCAGCTTCTATTCGGTCGACATGCTGCCGCCGTTCTGGCGCATCGTCACGCTGTTCAATCCGATCGTCTACCTGATCAGCGGCTTCCGCTGGTCGTTCTACGGCCTCGCCGACGTGCACGTCGGGATCAGCCTCGGCGCGACCGCGCTGTTCCTTGTCGTACTGCTCGCGATCGTCGCGTGGATCTTCCGCACCGGCTATCGCCTGAAGAACTGATGCACCGCATGGCGCGCCGATGACGCTTTTGTTCAAACCGGCGACGTTTTTCTGCTGATGCGGCGAATTGTGGTCGCGTCTACTGAAGCTCCGGGGCCTTGAAGCATCTCGCTTCGAGGCCTTTTTCATGCAGAGGACGCCATGCCAGCCGCCACCGTTTCCGCCGCGCGCGCCAGCGCCGCCGCCCGTCTCGAACGCCTGCCGTTTTCCGGGTATCACAAGCTGATTTTCCTCATCGTCGCGATCGCCTTTTTCTTCGATTCGGTCGATCTCGGCACGATGACGTTCGTGCTCGGCTCGATCAAGAAGGAGTTCGGCCTGTCGACCGCCATGACCGGCCTTGTCGCGAGCGCGAGTTTCTTCGGGATGGTGATCGGCGCGGCGGTCGCCGGCCTGCTCGCCGACCGCTTCGGCCGCCGGCCGGTGTTTCAATGGAGCATGGTGCTTTGGGGCACCGCGTCGTATCTGTGCTCGACCGCGCAAAGCATCGACGCGCTGATCGTCTACCGCGTGCTGCTCGGCATCGGCATGGGGATGGAATTCCCGGTCGCGCAAACCCTGCTGTCCGAATTCGTGCCGACCGCGAATCGCGGCCGCCTGATCGCGCTGATGGACGGTTTCTGGCCGCTCGGCTTCATCACCGCGGGACTCGTCTCCTACTTCGTGCTGCCGCAATTCGGCTGGCGCACGGTGTTCGCGCTGCTCGCGATTCCTGCCGTGTTCGTGCTCGTCGTGCGCCGCATCGTGCCGGAATCGCCACGCTGGCTCGAACATGCGGGCCGGCTCGCGGAAGCCGACACGGTCATGCGCCACATCGAGACGAAGGTGATGCGCTCGGCCGGCGTCACGACACTGCCGACGCCGTCGCGGCTCGTCGAGACCGTGCCGCAGCGTGGCCGCGGCGCGCTGCGCGAGATCTGGAGCGGCCCGTACCGCCAGCGCACGATCATGGTCTGGCTGCTGTGGTTCTTTGCGCTGCTCGGTTTCTACGGGCTCACGTCATGGCTCGGCGCGCTGCTGCAGCAGGCCGGATTCGAGGTCACCAAATCGGTGTTCTACACCGTGTTGATCTCGCTCGGCGGCATACCGGGCTTCCTGTGCGCCGCGTGGCTCGTCGAGCGCTGGGGCCGCAAGCCGACCTGCGTCGCATCGCTGATCGGCGGCGGCGCAATGGCCTACGCATACGGCCAGAGCGCGCTGTATGGCGGCAGCATCGCGCTGCTGATCGGCACCGGCCTCGCGATGCAGTTCTTCCTGTTCGGCATGTGGGCGGCGCTGTACACGTACACGCCCGAACTCTACGGCACCGGCGCGCGCGCGACCGGATCCGTCTTCGCGTCGGCGATCGGGCGGATCGGCTCGCTGATCGGACCGTACGTGGTCGGCGTCGTCCTGCCGGTATTCGGACAGGGCGGCGTGTTTACGCTCGGCGCGCTGTCCTTCGTCGCCGCGGCGCTCGCGGTATGGACGCTCGGCATCGAGACCAAGGGGATCGCGCTCGAAGCGCTCGCCTCGGATAGCGAACCGGCCGATGCCGCGCGGTATGCGGCCGCGGCTGACAGGATTTCCTGATCGGCGCATCATGACGGCCGGGGTGCCCGGCCGACTACCCGGGCGCGGCAGATACGCGCCGAATTTTCCTGATACCACGCCGATTTCCGGCATCCCGATCCGTCTGAGTGTCGGAGCCGTCCGTCAAGGCGCAGTCGCCTTCGGCGGGCGCGCGATCTTTCCCCGTTCAAGGAGCAATGACGATGCGTGTCATGGTGATCGTGAAGGCGACGAGCGAATCCGAAGCCGGCAAGATGCCGGATACCGAGCTGCTGGCCGCCATGGGCAATTTCAACGAGGAACTCGTCAAGGCGGGCGTGATGCTCGCGGGCGAAGGGTTGCAGCCCAGCGCGCACGGCAAGCGCGTGCGTTTTTCGGGCACGGACCGCACCGTGATCGACGGTCCGTTCGCGGAGACGAACGAACTCGTCGCCGGTTTCTGGCTGTGGCGGGTGAAATCGATGGACGAGGCGATCGAATGGGTCAGGCGCTGCCCGAACCCGATGGAGGGCGAATCGGAGATCGAGATCCGTCCGTTGTTCGAGGTGGAAGATTTCGGCGCGGAGTTCACTCCCGAATTGCAGGAGCAGGAAGCACGGCTGCGCGCGGAAATCGATGCCAACGCGCACAAGAAGGACTGAACCAGGCAACGCATGCCATTCTCGGCACGCCGTTTTTGCATCGCGCCCGGTCATGGCGGGACGTGTCCGACTATGGCCTCAGCCTAATCATCGGAAGAAACTCGTTGACGCATGCACGCCCAGTAACGTATCGTTTTGAAACGTTACTGGGCGACCACACCCATGCACTCCCGTTTCGACCGCTTCCGCACCACCGCCCTCGGCACCCAGCTCGAAGCCCTGATCGGGCAGCCGGAACGCTATATCGAATTCGCCGCGCTCTCCCGCGTCGGCGTCGCTGCGATCGGGGCGATTCAGCATGAAATCGCGCAGAAATTTCCCGAAATCGAAACCGATACGACCGCCCGCCAGTTCTGCGGCGCGATGGTCGCGGACGTGATGCGGCGGCACGGCCACGATGTCGTGCAGGCACGCGGCCGCATCGGCGGTGCGCTGTTCAGTTACGGCGCGGTGTTCAGTCCTCAGCCGCTCTCACGCTCGTTTGCCTGCGTCGTCGAGCAACTCGCGCGGATGCCCGTCATGTTCGCCGGATATGTCGCCCGCGTGCCCGCGGCGCTGCGCTCGCACCGTCCTGACGGCACTGGATTCTCGCTCGTCGATCATGCCTGCCACCTGCGCGATCTCGATGCCGTGTTCATCGAGCGCATCGACGCCGTGCGTCACGCCGATCTGCCCGTGATCCGCTCGGTCGACGGCACCGCGCTCGCAGAGCAGCGCGATTATCTGCATCAGGATCTGAACGCCGCACTCGATGCGTTCGGCACCGCACGGCAGAGCCTGTGCGCAACGCTCGCGACGCTGGAGCCGGCACAGCTGACACGTTGCGGCCTGCGGGACGGCATCCGCCGCATGACGCTGGAGGAACTCGTGCGCGAACTGCTCGACCACGATCGCACGCACTGCCTGGAGCTCGACGAATTGCTCGCCGAACTGCCCGCCTCGTCCATCGAAGCTGACAACCCGTAGCCTTCGCCGAAATTTGGCTGAAAGCCGTCGTTGCTACAGTCCTCTCACACACGGTGCCGCAATGACCAGCCGGTCAGGCAGACACGACGAGAGCGACGATCCATGAGGGCTGCACGCATCTTCTGGTTGATCCTGCTGTTGGCATTCACGAGCCCCGTCCTGGCGTACCAGTCGCGGCTCGTGACGATCCCCAGCGCGACGATGCACGGATCGTTCTCGGCGACCGTCGTGCTGCCGGACACCTATGCGCACGGCAACCACGCCGCGCGCTTCCCCGCCGTCTATGTGCTGCACGGCTCAGGCGGCGATCACACCGACTGGATCCGAAACACGCGGATCGGCGAACTCGCCGATCGTTACCGCGTCATCCTCGTGATGCCCGACGGCGGCCACCAGAGCTGGTACATCGACAGTCCGTTCGATTCCGGCAGTCGCTACGGAACCTATATCGGCAAAGAAGTCGTGTCGTATATCGATGCGCATTTCCGCACGGTCGCCGCGCGTCCGGCGCGCGCCATCACCGGCCTCAGCATGGGCGGCTTCGGCGCCCTGCGCATCGCGCTCGACCAGCCCGACACATTCGGCGCGGTCGGCAGCATCAGCGGAGCAGTCGATCCGCGCTGCTGCGAGAGCGAACCCGGCATCGATCACGTATTCGGCGATCCCGGGCGGCATCCGTCGTTCTGGAACCGCAATGCGATCGTCGAGAGCGCCCGCCTCTTCGCGCAAACCCACATCGACCTGACGATCGACTGCGGCGTCGACGATGCGCTGGTCGGCTCGAACCGCACCCTGCATCAGCGACTCGTCGCGCTGGGTGTGCCGCACGATTACGCCGAACGGCCCGGCGGACATACCTGGGATTACTGGGCGAACGCGATTCAGTATCAGGTGCTGTTCTTCGCCGCCTCGTTCCAGCGGAACGGCCGAACGCCTCACAAACGCGCCGACGTCGCGAGCCGGCCGGCTGCGACGATGCATGCGGGCTGACACGCCCTGCGCACCCGACGCGCGATCTCCATCGGCGCCAACCCGACGCGCCGTCAGGCCCGCCCGACATGCGGATGCGTGACGCCGCTGAACGCCGGGTCGCATGGCGAAAGGTCGAACAGATCGCGCGTGAAGCCTCGCACATGCTCG
>NZ_JAHACR010000261.1 GCF_018375725.1 Burkholderia sp.
CGGACCCGCGGCCTGCCCTGAGTTCCGAATAGCCGTCCGTTACTTCGAGGTTGTGTGGCAACCCCTTCGTCCGCACGATGGTGTTGGTTTCCGTATAGGCCGGCAGGCTGCCGACGACCGCTCGTCCGCGTGCGTCGGTCCACACGATGCCGGCGGGCGTGCTGATGCTTACCCCGGAGACCCGGTCGGCCGAGATCACCCCGAACGTGTCGCCCACGGGATAGGGCGACAGCGTCACGCCTTCGCGCGTCGCGACGATGCCGCCCTGGATCTGGCCCGACAGCGCGCCGCTGCGGCGTTGCGCGCTCGCGCTGAGCGATGTCTGCAGATAGCGCGGCCGCAGGCTCAGCGTGCCGTAGGCGCGTTCGCTGTGCTTATGCTCGCTGCGTTCCGCGCCGATGTTGTAGCTTGCGTAGTCGTTGATCGTCTGGCTGGCGCCGACACCGCCACGGACGACGCCGCTGGTATTGGTCAGATACGTATTGATCCGTGCGCGTCCGAGCGGAAAATTCAACGACGAGAATATTGCGGTTCCGCTGCTGCCGCCGCCCGAGCCGAATGACCGGTCGAGACTGACGGACAGGTTGGCACGGCCGAATTGCCGCGTCCACGACAGGGCGGTGTGCTCGCCGGTAACGCCGACATAGGTCGAGAAGCGGTTGTAGGAAAACGTCAGCGCGCCCATCCTGCGCGAGTTCCAGTTCATGGACGACGACAGCATGTCGCGGATCCGGTAGCTGCGCATCACGTTCCAGTACGGGGAATGCCGGACCGTGTCCGGGATGTCGTACAGCGTGTCGCTCAGTGAGTGGAAGCCCGGCGTCTGCCGGTTGCCCAGCACGGTCAGCGAGAGATCCTGCGGGAGTTGTGCCGACAGCGAAATCGCCATGCTCGCGCCGCGTTCGCCGAGTCGCGGCGCGTTGCTCAGTTGCAGCGTCGTGCTGGCCGATGCACCGGTGTCGCTCACGGGCATCGCGTGTGAAACGCCGACCGCCTGATGGCGCGAGGATACGATCGCCCCCGCCGTCAGGCTCGACGCCTTGCCGACATTCCAGTGCTTGGCGATCGATGCGACCAGCGGGCGCGCCATGCTGTCCGGCGCGCGATAGACGAACACGCGCCCGATCGCGAGCGACATGCCGGGCGGGGCCGATCGAGGCGCGGGCAGCGATGCCGGCGACACGGTGAACGTGCGCCGGTTGCCGGCGTCGTCGACCAGCGTCACGTCGATCAGCGAGGTCCGGTCGATGAGCGGGACGTGACGCAGGCGAAACGGCCCGGCGGGCACCATCGTCGTATAGATCAGCACGCCCGCCTGCCGGATCTCGGCGCGTGACTGCTGGATGGCGACGCCCTGGATCTCGCTGCCCGTATCCGACACCGACAGCGCATTGTCGGGCATGATCTGGACGCCTTCGATCGGGGTGCCGTCGACGACAGGGTTGTTGAGGACGATCTGGCCGGCCTGCAGCATGTAGCCGGCGTCCACGTAGGTCTTCTGCGCATACACATATGGCATCTCGAATGCGGAGGCATGCTGTTGCCGCCAGTAATTCTGCTGGCTGCGCACGATCCAGTCGCCCGCATTGAAGCCGGTCTCGGTGTTGCTGTAGAAGAAAGTCGAGCCGCCCCCGCTGCTGCGGTTCACCGTGCCCATCACGTTGTAGTTGAGGAGGGCGCCCAGGCCGCCCGACGACGCGCCGTCCCCGGGGCGCGGCTCCTCGAGCGCTTCGGCGGGCACGACGATGGCGAGCGCGTCGCGTGCCGCGTCCGCGTCGATTTCGATGCGGGGTTCGAACCGGCGGTAGTCGAAGCAATCGTCCGGCGCCGCGGCATCCGGCGCCGCTGCCGGCGGCGGGTGGGCCGGATTTGCGGGGAGCGCGACGTCGGCGGCCATCGCGGCGACCGGCGTTTGCTTGTCGACGTGTGCGAGCGTGTTCGCTTCCGTGTCGGGCGTAACGGGTGTATCCGGCGTATCCGACTGGGTGCGCTCGCGCCAATGCACGCGTTCACGGCCCGATGCGAGATTGATCAGGAATTCGAATGGGCTGAACTGATGCGCCGGCATCAGTGCTTCAGGCATCTTGAGACGGGCGCGCGTGATCAGGTGCCGGTCGAAGCAGACGTTGCCTTGCGGGTCAAAACGAACGTTGATGGTGCCGTGGGGGCGACCATTGACCGATATCGTGACGCGATGCATGCCGCCCACGAAGCGCGGCTTCTCGGCGAAATAACTCGCAAGTTCAGGGTCAAGTCCACGCGCCTTTAGCGTCTCGATGTCGAATTCGACATGGCCTGAACGCATGCGGTTGCCGGGAACAGTGTCGGCGACCGAGGCATGGGCGGTGCCGCTGATGATTGAGATAACCATCAGTACTGCGATTAAAGGGTTAGCCGGGTAATTGTGCCGTTTGCCGACGCGTTGCCGGAGCGCGACGGCATATAGATAGGTCATGCTGGAGTTGCATTAGGGATCCAGAAAAGATGCCCCGTATTCTCCATTTGTTTCTGAACGGCTTAAATGGGATGAATCTGAATTTGAATCGTACGCACTAGATTTAGTATGGCCGCGAGCGAGCGGCATTGCCGATCATTCGACGGCGATACGGACAAGGAGCGAATGCGAACTTTGGCGGCGTTGCGATGGAGGGGCGCAAGCCTGGTCTTGCGCTGTCGCGATGCAGGTCTGGGCGGACGAGGCGATGGCGATGGTTGGAATTGTCGGCCGTCATGGTCATGCAATCCGGAGCGCCCATGCGCATGGGCGTGTGATCGTCACGCGCTGGTCGCGCAGTCGCGGTCTGTGCGGGAAGAGGCGGATGCGGAATGGTTCGATGCGTTTGTTGCGGCCGGTCGTGCCTGTATTTGGAGCAACCGCTTCGGCGTCTGACGACGCGCGCGGCTGCGCGCGTCACATGATTGCATTCCGCATCGTCGATGTAGGCGGGCGAGTGTCCCGCGGCGGGCGTGGCTGAAGGCCTCTGGCGACGGTCAATCGTCGTCGTCGTGGTGGTGATGGCGCCAGCCGCGATGCCAGCCGTTGTCGTGCCATCCGCGTCGATAGCGGTAATCGTCGTAGTACGGGCCGCCGTAATAGACCGGTGCCGGCTCATACACGACAGGCGGCGGCGGAGCGTAATAGACCGGCGGCGGGGCTTCGATCACAGGCCCCGGAAAGCCGAAGTACACGCCGATGTCGGCGCGTGCAAACGCGCTGGCCGACACGCTTGCCACGGCGATGCCGACGGCACTGATTAGCAGAAATCGTTTCATCTTCCTTCACCTCGCTCGCGGCCGTTCCGGCGCGCGAGCATGCAGTTCATCCATGCCTGAATGGTACGTAGCGCAGACGGTGCGGGTGATACCGCGTTGTGGCTTCTGTAACAGCTGGTAACACGCCGAGGGCGGCGTCACGATGGGTGGAAGGGCGGCATGAATATGCTGCGGACGTGCGTGAGTAAAAAGCAAAAAGCCCGGCTAGCTTTCGCTAACCGGGCTTCGTAATGCTTGGTGGGGCGTGAGTGACTCGAACACTCGACCTACGGATTAAGAGTCAAACCAAGCGCCTTGTAGGTTACAGGCAATTCCTTGATTTATCAAGAGATTTCGTCACCGGAGATCATCTGCGGTATGTGGAATTTACTCACATAGTCCGTCAAAATTCCGGCAGAAGGGGAGTATTCATAAGGGGCGTTCATGAAGGGATTTTTCGTAGCCAGTTTCAGCTTGAGCGTCGCGACCATCCCTGATCGACCCAGAATCGATAGCCAACCGTCGTGAAAGTGGACCCGAAGAGGCCTACAGCCCTAGGTGGGCGGTTGCCATCCAAGTGACAACCAAAGTACAGACGAATAGACAAACTACTGCGAATACTGCATATTTATACAGTATTCGCGTGTCAACCGGGGGAAATTCGTGCGAACGATCGGTATCAGAGCTGCGCCCAAAGCAGTGACCTTTGTCGTGTTCGACGCGGACGCAGATGCCGTGTTGAACGTGGAAGACATTCGCATACCGATCGCGTTCCACACCCCCGAGGCCTTGAAGTACGTCCGCAATAACCTGCTCGATATCCTGCGCGAGTATGGCATCGAGCGCGCTGGTATTCGTGTGACGGAACCGAGTGCTCAATCGCCCAACATCGCAAGGATTCAGATAGAGGGGGTTGTACAAGAGGCGTTTGCCAGCAGCCTTCTTAAGTCGTATTACGTCGGGCAGATTTCGTCCATCTCCGCACGGCTCGGCATCGAGCGTGCCGACTTCAAACGGTACGTCGATGGCCAGCTCGACTGGCCAGTGGAGAATTGGGCCAGCCTGCGCAAAGAGCAGCGTGAGGCGCTGCTGTGCGCGATGGGAGCCAGTCGTGCTTAAGCCATATAGCAAAGCAGAAGTTTCCTTCGATCTGCGCCAGGAGATTGGACAGGAAGGCGCGAACTCCAATACGTATGTCGCCCACGACGATCAGTTGGATGCTGAGATCGTGATTAAGAAGATTCCGAAGAACTCACTTGACTCAGTCGACACCTTCTTCGAGGAGTCAAGGATTCTGTACCTCAGCAGCCATCCGAATGTGGTGCAGATTTACTATGCATGCCAAGATGCTGACAGCATCTTTATCGCGATGCCGTACTACAGGCGCGGATCGCTCAATGCCTTGATCAATAGCCGATATCTCACTGTCCGTGAGATCGTTGTGCTCGGCTGCCAAATCGCGAGTGGACTTCATAACATCCACTCGAAGCGGCTTGTGCACTTCGACGTCAAGCCGGACAACATCTTATTGTCTGACCGTGGTGAGGCATTGATTTCCGACTTTGGACTTTCGCGGCGGTTGACCACTGCGGGAACGGCCGGGCAAGACCGCATGTACTTCAAGATGCGACCGCCAGAGGCTTACGGGACTTCAGATTTCACACGTGCCTTCGATATCTACCAACTCGGCCTCACTTTGTATCGTATGTGCAGCGGCAATGTTGCTTTCGAAGAGCAGTTTGCGCGATTCGGCACCACGCCGAGCACCTTCGACCGAGACGGGTTCAAGTTTGCAGTGAGGAATGGGCGGTTTCCAGACCGAGACGCCTTTGAAGATCATATCCCCGATCGTCTCCGGCGACTTGTGCGGAAGTGCTTGGAGCCAGCCGCGGCGGATCGCTTCCAGGCCGCGATCGACGTTTCCAATGAGTTGGCTCAGGTCGAGGATCGTTTGGACTGGCAGTTCGAGAGGCAAGGAACGACGCGTATATGGACTAGAGTTGACGGTAGCAAGCGCTACCAACTTACGGTCGATGCTAGCGATACCTCTCTTGCGGAGAAGACAACTGAGTCAGGGCGCACGTCACGGATCACAGGCTACTGCAAAACGGGGATCACCAGTCGCGAGATCCGACGTTTCTTGGGAGAAACCTGATGGCCTCTAAGATCAAGAACGATTCATCTCGATACCTAACTCGCGCGGCGTTGGCTGGCCGCTCCTTGGATTCGAAGGGGGATAAGCCGCCCCGAGCCACCGATCGAGCGCGCGCCGAGGCAGAGCAACGTGACGCCAAGGGGATACTTGATAGTCGATGGTACATCCAGCTCCCACCCAAGCACTGATGGGCGTTTCATCGCCGTTGGTGCGAAGCAGTCAGCATCCCGGCGAAGACTCAGTAGAAACATTCCGTAGATTCTGAGTAAGGGGAAATCTTGGGAAAACGTCGTAGCGCTCCGAAGCAGACGAATGCGTCGCGTGAAACTCAACTGCAGCACGGGGAAATTTGGTGGAAGCGTATATTGATCGCACTCTTAGCAGCTACTGCCAGTGTCGGCTTGATGGCATATCAATCGAACCTCACGCATATCGTAGAGCCTTGGATATCTGACGCCTTCGGGTGGGCCGAGGATCACATCAGACCGATGCCCGATGACAAGCTCATCGGCATTAGTCTTCGGTTTTGGCAGCCCTCCGATACCGATAGAGGGGAGCTTTTTGAAGGTCTGTGGAGCAGCCCCCTGAAACGCCGGACACAGTCACCCACTTACAATAACGGGTAGGCATAAGACTGTGTTTTCGACTAACACCAGGCAGGAAGTGATGGAAGTGTTGACGGGCCCGGAGCGCCGGCGGCGCTGGACGGCGGAGCAGAAGCTGGCGATGGTTCGCGAGAGTTT
>NZ_JAHACR010000262.1 GCF_018375725.1 Burkholderia sp.
TGCGTATTCCGGCGAACGTGATCACGCATTTCGGCGGATCGTGATCATGGATTCCGAATGATCGTGATCACCCGTTTCGGTTGATCGTGATCGCTGATCACAGGTTTCCGAAACGCGTGATCACGATGCCGGAATGAGCGATCACGGGACCGAAACGGGTGATCACGTAACCGGAACGTAATCCGGGTTTGAGTCTGGCGGTGGCGTTGCGCATGTATTCACCGACGGCGTTAGCCTGCTCCCTTTTTTGCGGGAGAAGTGCCGATGCCGACACCTCGGATGAGCATGCGCAAATTGAAGGAAGTCCTGCGACTAAAGTGGGCGTGTGGCCTGACGCATCGGCAGATCAGCCGGGCTATCGGCATCAGCGTCGGTGCCGTCTCGAAGTTCGCGGCCCAAGCCAGCCAGGCGGGACTCGATTGGGCGGCAGCCGAAGCAATGTCCGACGACGAACTGGACGCGCGCCTGAGGCCTGCGGCAACCAATGCCGCGGCGACGACGACGCGACGCATCGAGCCCGACTACACGGCATTGCATCGCGAGCTGCGCCGCAAGGGCGTGACGCTGCAACTGCTGTGGGAAGAATACGCTGAAGCGAACCCCGGCCAGCGGACGTACCGCTACACGCAGTTCTGCCAGAAGTACAAGGACTGGGCGAAGTCGATCAAGCGCTCGATGCGTCAGCAGCACCGCGCCGGCGAGAAGCTGTTCGCGGACTTCGCGGGTCCCACCGTGCCGGTCCTGGCGAGCGATGGCGGCGTCGAGTTCGAGGCGCACGTGTTCGTTGCCGTGCTCGGCGCATCCAACTACACGTTCGCGTGCGCGACGCGCACCGAGACGATGGCGGACTGGATCGGCAGCCTGTGCGATGCGCTAGAGTTCATTGGCGGCGTGCCCGAGCTGCTCGTGCCCGACAACCCGAAGGCGCTGATCGCGCGACCCGACCGTTACGAACCCGGACTCGGCACGACCACGCAGGACTTCGTGAACCACTACGGCACCGCGATGCTGCCGGCGCGTCCGCGCAAACCGCAGGACAAGGCCAAGGTCGAAGTCGGCGTGCAGATCGTCGAGCGCTGGGTGCTGGCCCGACTGCGCCACTATCGCTTCTACAGTCTGGCTGAACTCAACAAGGCGATTGCAGAACTGATCGCCGACCTAAACCAGCGCCCGTTCAAGCGGCTCGAAGGCAACCGGCGTGAATGGTTCGAACGGCTGGACCAACCCGTCCTGCGCCCGTTGCCCGTGCGTCGCTACGAGATCGCCACCTTCCAGAAGTGCCGTGTGAACATCGATTACCACGTCGATGTCGGCGGCCACTATTACAGCGTCCCGCATAGCCTCGCACGGCAGGAGGTCTGGGCGCGTATCACACGCCACGGCGTAGAGATCCTGCATGGCGGCAAGCGTGTCGCTGCGCACGCTCGCTCGCGCCTCAAAGGCAAACACACGACCATCGCCGAACACATGCCGGCTGCGCATCGCGCGCACATGGAATGGACGCCTGGGCGCCTGCTCAACTGGGGCGCATCCGTCGGCCCCGGCGCCGAGGCTGTCGTGCGGCATCTGCTGACCAACAAACCTCACCCCGAGATGGGCTATCGCGCCTGTCTCGGTCTTCTCTCGCTCGCGCGCAAGTACGGCAAACACCGCCTCGAGGCCGCATGCCAGCGTGCATTGAAGATCGGCTCGCCCACGCGTCGCTCCGTGCTGTCAATCCTGGAAGCGGGACTTGACCTGCAGCCCTCGCTCCCGACCACGCCCGCCGAATGGCGCTCGCCCGAGCACGAGAACGTGCGCGGCCCCGACTACTACCACTGACCCGAAGGAGGTCACGATGTTGATGCAGCACACCCTTACCCAGCTAAAGGCGCTCAAACTGGACGGCATGGCTCGCGCGTTCGAGGAGCAGTCAACGCTCACGGCAAGCACCAGCCTGTCATTCGAGGAACGCGTGGGCATGCTCGTAGATCGCGAGCTGGCCTGGCGTGATACGCGACGACTCGAACGTTTGCTGCGCGCCGCGAAGCTCAAGAACCCACAGGCCTGCGTCGAAGACATTGAATACCGGCAAACCCGTGGGCTGGACCAGCGCATCGTCGCCACGCTCGCCGGCTGCGACTGGGTGCGCAATGCTCAGAACCTGATCCTGACCGGCCCCACCGGCGCGGGCAAGACGTGGCTCGCTTGCGCGTTCGGCCAGCAGGCGTGCCGGCAGGGCTTCTCCGTGTTCTATGTGCGCGTCGCGCGGCTGTTCGAAGAGCTGAAAATCGCGCACGGCGACGGCAGCTTCACACGTCGGCTTGCGCAACTCGCGAAGATTGATGTGCTGATCCTCGACTTATGTGCAGCGCGCGGTTATGTGGAGTTTCCCTCTGGGCGCTGCTTCGGCGCCGCGTTGTGCCAGGAGTCCGTCAACATAACTTCGTCGTGGGAGTAGCGTAGTTCCTCCGATCACCGTATTCGGAGGGCACCATGCTTCAGGAATTGTTTCCGAAGGTATATCGCCGCTATGAGGGATCCCGGTTCGCCGCCGATCTTGAGGGTTTCGCTGCCTGGTTGCGTCGAAGCGGATATTCTCGCAACAGCACCTGCGATCATTTGTTTCGGGCAAAGCAAACGCTTGAACGCATCGACGGCGCCGAGCCCGGTGGAGCGTTTGCCAGCGAGCATCTATACACGGCATTTACGTCATCGCGATTCCCTGCGCTGTATCGAGGCACACAGCGAGCATTCGAACGCTTCCTGTCTTCGCGAGGCAGATTGATTCGGGCCGAACCGGATGACCCATTCGGAGCCCTGCGCGGTCACTATCTACAGCACCTTCGCGAGCTACGAGGATTCGCCGCCGCGACCGTCGCCCAGCACGACTCGACTCTCAGGGACTTCCTGAGCCGGACAGCATTGCCCGACCAAACGCTGCGGACGTTGAGCGCTACGGACGTCGAGGATTACATCCGGATCAAGAGCCGGGAAGTTACCCGGCAGACGCTGCAGCACATCATTGCGCATCTGAGAGCGTTCTTGCGCTATTGCGAAGACCGTGGCGATATCACGCACGGACTGCATTGCATTGACACGCCACGGACCTATCGTGCCGAGTTGCCTCCGCGTGCACTCGACTGGAAGCTGGTGCCGAAGCTGGTTAATTCGGTGGACCGTCACAGCCGCACCGGCTGGCGGGATCACGCAGTCCTGCATTTGATGGCGTACTACGGTCTACGAGCATCAGAAGTTGCCGCACTCTCGCTGAGTTCTATCAACTGGGAAGCGCGGACGCTTCACGTTCAACAGCGCAAGACCCGTTCGGTCCTGGTATTGCCATTGGCGGACAGGACCATAAATCTGCTACGGCGCTATCTCCGGTGTGGCCGCTCTGGAAGTGATTGCCCCGCTTTATTCCTACGAGCACGAAGCCCGGCCGGGCCCCTGACCCACTATGGCGTGGTCGAGATCTTTTGCAAGCGCGCCAGGCTGAGTGGCTTGCCAATCACGAACAGCTCCTCATATGCGCTGCGACACGCGTTCGCGATGCGTCTCCTGGATCGAGGCGTGGGCACGAAGGCCATTGGCGATATCCTGGGACACCGCAGCCTCGAGAGCACGTGCGTCTACCTGCGACTGGACATTGCCATGTTACGTTCCGTCGCGCTGCAGGTTCCGACGCTCTCGAATTCGCGGAGGCAGCCATGAGCATCTCCACGTCCGTGTTTGCCATGGAGGCTGCGATCACGGATTACGTCGCCCATCAACGCGCCCTCGGTCGTGGCTACCGCAACGAAGAACGCATCCTGCTGTCGATGTGTCACTGGCTCGCGCAGTCCTCAGTTCGGGAGCTCGATCAGGCAAGCTTCGATCAATGGTGCGATACCATGCACCATCTGGGGCCGAATACGCGTCGCGCCAGACAGTTGATGGTGCACAAGTTCTGCCTGTTCAGACAGCGCACCGAGCACGAGTGTTTCGTGCCCAATCCGCTGTACTTCGCGCGACCCTGTCCGTACATCCGCCCGGTCATTGTGCAGCCGGATCAGGTGGCACGAATGCTGGTCGCGGCCACGCACCTGACGCCGACGCTGGGCTCACCGCTACTACCCGCCGTGACGCGCATCGCCATTGTGCTCCTGTATACGGCGGGGTTGCGGCGCGGCGAACTGCTGCACCTGACGCTACGAGACGTTGAACCCAAGTCCGGGGTGTTGCAGATTCGGGAGTCGAAGTTCCACAAGAGTCGGCTGGTGCCGCTATCAACCGGTGCCGCACGCGAACTTCGGCTTTACCTATGCAAGCGCCTCAACGCTTCGCTCGGCACCGGCCCGGAAACGCCACTGTTGTGCAATACGACACGAGGTCTACGTGGATACACCGGCACGGGAATCAGCCGTCTCATACATGCACTCTTTGAGCTTGCTGACGTTCGCGATGCCGAGGGACGATGTCCGCGAATTCACGACTTGCGGCATAGCTTTGCAGTCCAGGCTTTGATCCGGTGGTATCGGGAAGGCGCGGACGTGCAGTCGAATCTCCCGAAACTGGCCATCTACATGGGGCACGTCTCGATCGTATCGACGGCATACTACCTTCCATTCGTTCCGACGATCGCGGCGCTCGCAAGTGAACGCTTCGAGAAGCATTTAGGCCACGTGCTCGGCGGGAGTAAGCCATGAAACCGCGCAAACCGACCGAGCTCGGCCGATGTCTGCTGCGCTTCTTCCAGGACTATCTGCCCACACTGCGCGGCGTCAGCGTGCACACGATACGGAGCTACCGGGATGCCGTCGTCTTGCTGCTGCAGTTCACCGCCCGAGAGAGCCGGCGCCCAATCGAAACCCTGGATCTGAGCGATCTGAATGCCGACCACGTAAAACGATTCCTCAAATACCTTGAGTCCGAGCGCGGCAACAGCATCGCGACGCGCAATGCTCGGCTCGCCGCCATTCATGCATTTGCGCGTTTCGTGATTGCCGAGCATCCCGAACATCTGGCGCCGTTTCAGCAGGTACTCGGGATACCTTTTAAGCGGGGAGCGCGGGAGGCACCGATCGAATATCTGGAAACGGCTGAGATCGATACACTGCTGACCACCATCGACCAGAGTCGACCTGCGGGGCAACGCGACTTTGCACTGTTCGCGCTGATGTTCAACACCGGCGCTCGTGTGCAGGAGATCCTTAATTTGCGGATCTGTGACCTGCGGCTCGACCCACCACCACAGGTCCGGCTGCGTGGCAAGGGCAACAAGGTGAGAGTGTGTCCGATCTGGCCGCGCACTGCGCAGCTTCTGCGCGAACTCATTCGCACTCGTCCCCTGGTCGCCCAAGGCTCGGCCGAACTGCCTGTCTTCGTCAATTGCCGCGGTACTCAGATGAGCCGGTTTGGCGTGAGCTATCTGCTGCGCAAATACATGCTCATCGCGAGCACCCGGAACCCAACCCTTGCGCACAAAGAAATCCACCCGCATTCGCTCAGGCATACCACCGCGATTCAGTTGCTGAAGGCCGGCGTAGACTTTGCGACTATCAGTCAGTGGCTCGGCCACGCGAGCCTGAACACCACGATGCGCTATGCGCGTGCCGATATCGATCTCAAACGTCAGGCACTCGCGCAGGTGTTCCCAGAAATCCTCGCGCCTCCACGAGGTGGAGCATTCATCTTGAACGGCGCTGACCTGGTTGGCTGGCTGCGTAGACTTTGACCCGTTATGTGCAGTCGAGGCGGGCTCAAACCAGGCCGGTTCGCCTTGCTGCACAATCTCTCCACATAACCGCGCGCTACACATAAGTCGAGTAATGTTGCGCGCAACATTACTGGACGATTGGGGCTTGCAGGATCTCGACCAGGCGGCGCGCAATGATCTGCTTGAGGTACTTGATGATCGTGTCGGTACGCGCTCGACTGTGATCACCAGCCAGTTGCCGCTCGAACACTGGCACGCGTGGCTGCAGGACCCCACGCTCGCCGATGCGATTCTCGATCGGCTCGTGCATCAGGCCCACAAGCTTCCGGTCAAGGGCGATTCGATGAGAAAGAAAACGAAATCCGAGTCCGCTGACGCCTGATCGTGATCACCGTCGCTATAATCCATTGACCGCGCAACACCACCTTCCAGACTGATCAC
>NZ_JAHACR010000263.1 GCF_018375725.1 Burkholderia sp.
GTATCCCTACTTACAAAATTGCCGGTGCTGCTGCCGCAGCCAGTCGCCGAGTGCGCGCGAATAGCATGTGAGCGGATCGAAGCCGGCAACGATGAAGAGCGTATCGGTGTGCGCGACGTCCGCGAACGCGGTTTCCGCGGCGACCGGGATGCCGTTGCTGGCCGCGACGGGCGCGCCGTCCGGGCTGAGCACGTGCCAGCGATAGTGCTGCGTGCGAAAGCGGTTCGCGACGCGCAGCGGTTCGAGCGCAGACATGAAGCCGAGGGCGGAGAAGCCCGGCAGCAGCAGGAAGTGGAAATCCTCGGACATGGGCGTGGGGTTTCAGGCGAACGGAATCGGACCGTCGCAGCCTAGCGCCCACGGCGCAGCCAAGCAAGCGCCGACAAGGGTTTCGCACCCGGAAATGCCCGTCCGGCAAGGGCTGCGCGCAATCTAGTGGTTTCTACGCATAGTCGCATCCAGTCAAGAAAACGTCGCGGACGGTCGCCTTGCGACGAATATGGCTCGTTACCTTGGAGTCCACGATGCAGCCCGGGATGCGTTCCGCGCACCCGCTGGCCGCTGTGTCGAACCGGGAGGAGCCATGAAGTCGAGAAAGTTTGTCGCGCTGGGCGCGGCGTTGCTTGCGGCATGTGCGTGGTCGACCGCCTCGCTGGCCGAACAGGAGCCGGCGAACTGCCGCGCCGTGCGTTTCGCGGACATCGGCTGGACCGACATCACGTCGACGACCGCGATGGCGTCGATGATGTTCGAGGCGCTCGGCTACAAGCCGACCACGACGATCGCGTCGGTGCCGATTTCGTTCGCGGGACTGAAGAACCGGCAACTCGACGTGTCGCTCGGCTACTGGTGGCCGGTGCAGCAGCATCAGCTTCAGCCGTTCCTCGACAGCAAGTCGATCAACGTGATCGAGCCGCCGAACCTGTCCGGGGCGAAGGCGACGCTCGCGGTGCCGGGCTACGTCTATCAGGCCGGCCTGAAGTCGTTCGAGGACATCGCCAGGCATCGTGCGGAACTCGACGGCAAGATCTACGGGATCGAGCCCGGCAGCAGCGCGAACGCGACGATCCAGAAGATGATCGACACGAACCAGTACGGGCTCGGCGGCTTCAAGCTCGTCGAATCGAGCGAAGCGGGGATGCTCGTCACCGTCGAGCGGGCGATCCGCGACAAGAAATGGATCGTGTTCCTCGGCTGGGAGCCGCATCCGATGAATATCCAGATCAACATGAACTACCTGTCGGGCGGCGATGCGGCGTTCGGGCCGAACTACGGCGAGGCGCGCGTCTACACGCTGACGTCGCCGGACTTTCTCACGCGCTGCCCGAATGCCGGCAAGCTCGTCAGCAACCTGCACTTCTCGACGCAGCTCGAAAACCAGCTGATGCAGGCGGTGATGAACAAGACCAAGCCGACCGACGCCGCGCGCGCCTACCTCAGGAAAAATCCGCAGGTGCTCGATGCCTGGCTCGCGGGCGTGAAGACGTTCGACGGCAAGGACGGACTGCCGGCCGTCAGGGCATATCTCGGCATGTGACGGACACGGGCATCGCGCAGATGCCCTTCGACGATCAACGACGCAACCAGCATGAGGCCATCAGCATGAACCACGAAGTCATCGTGACGTGCGCCGTCACCGGCGCGGGCGACACCGTCGACAAGCATCCGGCGATTCCCGTCACGCCGAAGGAGATCGCGGCTGCCGCGATCGAGGCGGCGAAGGCCGGCGCCACCGTGGCGCATTGCCATGTGCGCGATCCGCAGACGGGACGCGGCAGCCGCGACCCGAACCTGTATCGGGAAGTGGTCGACCGCATTCGTTCGGCCGACGTCGACGTCATCATCAACCTGACGGCCGGCATGGGCGGCGATCTGGAAATCGGTCCGGGCGAGCATCCGATGCGCTTCGGCAAGGGCACGGATCTCGTCGGCGGACTGACGCGGCTCGCACACGTGGAAGCGCTGCTGCCCGAAATCTGCACGCTCGATTGCGGGACGCTGAATTTCGGCGATGGCGACTACATCTACGTGTCGACACCCGCGCAGTTGCGCGCCGGCGCGAAGCGCATTCAGGAGCTGGGCGTGAAGCCCGAGCTGGAAATCTTCGATACCGGGCATCTGTGGTTCGCCAAGCAGTTGCTCAAGGAAGGCCTGCTCGACGATCCGCCGCTGTTCCAGCTGTGCCTCGGCATTCCGTGGGGCGCGCCGGCCGATACCGGCACGATGAAGGCGATGGTCGACAACCTGCCGCCGGGCGCGCACTGGGCCGGCTTCGGTATCGGGCGCATGCAGATGCCGATGGTCGCGCAGGCGATGCTGCTCGGCGGTCACGTGCGCGTCGGGCTCGAGGACAACCTGTGGCTCGATCGCGGTGTGCACGCGTCGAACGGCACGCTCGTCGAACGTGCGCGTGAAATCGTCGAACGTCTCGGCGGGCGCGTTCTGACGCCGGCCGAGGGGCGCCGCAAGCTTGGCCTGCCGGCGCGCGGCGAGCGCCCGCTCGAACGCCGCGGGATCGCCGAGCTCGCCTGACGTCATGCGGCATGGCGACGGCCGCGCGCAGTCGGCCGTCATCGGTTTTCCACCGAATTCAAGGATGCGTTTGTCATGGCTTTGATTACCGACATCAAGACGTTTGCAGCAATCGGCACCGGCGTGATCGGCGGCGGATGGGTCGCCCGCGCACTCGCGAACGGGCTCGACGTAGTCGTGTGGGATCCCGCGCCCGATGCGGAGCGGCAACTGCGCGCGAACATCGCGCACGCGTGGCCGGCGCTGGAGCGCGCGGGCCTGAAGCCGGGCGCCGATCCGGCGCGGCTGCGCTTCGTCCCGACCATCGAGGCATGCGTCGCCGATGCCGATTTCATCCAGGAAAGCGCACCTGAACGCGAAGCGCTGAAACGCGAACTGCACGAGCAGATCAGCCGCGCGGCCAAGCCCGGCGCGATCATCGCGTCGTCGACGTCGGGGCTTCTGCCGACGGATTTCTATGCGCGCGCGACGCATCCGGAGCGCTGCGTCGTCGGCCATCCGTTCAACCCGGTCTATCTGCTGCCGCTCGTCGAGGTGCTGGGCGGTGAACGGACCTCGCCGGATGCGGTCGAGGCCGCGATGCAGATCTATCGACATCTCGGCATGCGTCCGCTCAAGGTGCGCAAGGAAGTGCCCGGCTTCATCGCGGACCGGCTGCTCGAAGCGCTGTGGCGCGAGGCGCTGCACCTCGTCGACGAAGGGGTGGCGACGACCGGCGAGATCGATGATGCGATCCGTTTCGGCGCGGGCATCCGCTGGTCGTTCATGGGCACGTTCCTGACATACACGCTCGCCGGCGGCGAAGCCGGCATGCGACACTTCATGCAGCAATTCGGTCCGGCGCTCGAACTGCCGTGGACGAAGCTCGTCGCGCCCCGGTTGACCGACACGCTGATCGACCGCGTCGTCGAGGGCACGGCCGAACAGCAGGGCACGCACAGCATCAAGGCGCTCGAGCGCTACCGCGACGAGTGCATTACCGAGGTGCTGCACGCGATCGCCGCGGTCAAGGCGCGGCACGGCATGCAATTCGAGGATTAGGCGATGACGCTCGATACCCCGCTGACGATTTACCGCGACGTCGTGCGGCCGGAATGGGTCGATTACAACGGACATCTGCGCGATGCGTTCTATTTGCTGATTTTCAGCTTCGCGACCGACGCGCTGCTGGATCGCATCGGGCTCGACGATGCGGCGCGCAAGACGCGCAGGCGCTCGGTCTATACGCTCGAGGCGCACATCGCCTATCTGCACGAGATCAAGGAGGGCCAGCGCGTGCGTGTCGATGCGCGCGTGTTCGCATTCGATGCGAAGCGGCTGCATCTGTATCTGGAGATGTTTGCGGAAGGTATCGACGCGCCGGTCTCCGCGAGCGAGCAGATGCTGCTGCATGTCGATACGCGCGACGGTCCGAAGTCGGCGCCGTTCGATGCGGACGTCGCCGAGCAGGTCGGCGCGCTGCACGCGCTGCAGCGCGACTGGCCGGCGCCCGCGTATGCGGGGCGCACGATCGGCCTGCCGGCGCGCCGATAGCGCGGCGCGCAGACGATGCTCGAACCGGACATCGCAGCGTTTGTCTCGGCGGTCGATGCGTGGTATCCGGCCGGCGCGGCGGCGCGATCGCCCGCTGAACAGCGCCGCGTCTACGAGCGCTTCGCGGCGGCCTGGACGCCAGCCGCGTTGCCGGCCGGAATCGTTCGGGAGGACGGAGTATGCGCTGCGTCGAACGGGCGATCGATCGCGCTGCGTTGCTACCGGCCCGCACACGATGCGCCGTGCGGCACAGTGCTGTTTTTGCACGGTGGCGGTTTCGTCGTCGGTTCGCTCGACAGCCATGCGCTGATCACGGCGCGTCTTGCGGCGGATACGGGGCTCGCGGTGATCGCGGTCGATTACCGGCTCGCGCCGGAGCATCCGGCGCCGGCGGCGCTTGAGGATGCGCTGGCCGTTGCCGATGCCGCGCTCGCGGCGCGTCTGCCGTTCCGCGCGCTCGCAAGACCGCTGACGCTCGCGGGCGACAGCGCGGGCGGGATGCTGGCCGCGGCCGTCGCGACGATATGGCGCGATACCGGGCGCGGCGGGATCGACGGCATCGCGCTCGTCTACCCGATGCTCGGCTTCGAGCCGCAGCTTCCGGCGCGCGACACCGAAGCGCACGCGCCGATGCTGACGCTGGCCGACGTCTATCGCTATCGCACGTTGTACTGGGGCGAACGGATACCGCCGCGCGGAACCGTTCCGCTCGATGCGGCACGTTTCGACGGTTTGCCGCCGGTGCTGGCGGTCGGCGTCGAGCACGACCCGTTGCGGGACGATGCACGCGTCTATGTCGAACGGATTCGTGCGGCTGGCGGCACGGCGCGATTCTGGATGGGCGAAGGGCTGGTACACGGCTGCTGGCGCGCACTCGACACGAGTCCGCAGGCGGCCCGGATGCACCGCATGGTCGGCGCATTCCTGCGCGCACCCGGCGCGTAGCGGGGGATTCGACCGCCCGCGTCATGCGGGCAGCGGCCGTGCGCATCGCGGACTGGCGGACGTGTTGACTGCAGCGTGGCACCGCGAGGCGACGACGGCATGGTGCGTGCCGAATGACGCAATGGTTTCCGGGGCATGTTCGTTCGACAACCCGGAAAAAGCGCCCGGACGCCATGCGCCCGGGCGAAGCCGCCCCTGACGGAGCGGCGGAGGTATGCGGTCGGCAAAAATGCCGAGCCCGGCCGATGAATTCGTCCGGGCATGAGATGACGTGTGACGCACGGCGCCCGCGAGGGGCGCGGGCGCTTACTGGCCGAAGAAGATCGAGTCGCGCGGGTTGAACGTCGTTGCGACCGGGCGGCCGGTACGAACGACCGGTGCGGCTTGCGCGCCGTAGCCGCTGGTGTCGACGCCATGGACGTGCGCTTCGGCGGCCTGCGCATTTTCCGGGTAATGCGGGCTGGCGAGGCTCGGCTGGTAACCGGCCTTTTCGAGTTGAACCAGTTCTTCGCGCACTTGGTCGCGGGTCAGGCTGCTTTGGGCAAATGCGCCAAACGAAGCGGACAGGGCGGTAGCGGCAACGACTGCGAAAACGAGCGATTTCATGATGACCTCCGGTGTTTTGTCTGTTTCGCTTCCGACACCATGTCTTAAGCGAGTGGTTAAATCTTAGCGATCGGAGGATCTAGGGTAAACGCGTATTTTTGCGATAAATTCTTGCGCGGGATGTAACAGTCGGGCGCCGCATCGATCTTCGCAAATTCTTGTGCGCGCGGCTGAAATACATCTGACGAATGAGCGCGTGACGCCGGCGCCTGCCAGCCCGTTTCGACGCCGCCTGCCGGGCTGGCCGCAGCCGGCCCGCAAGCCCGACGCGACTGCGCCGGCGCTCCGTCAGTTGCTGCCGGCGAGCGCGAGC
>NZ_JAHACR010000264.1 GCF_018375725.1 Burkholderia sp.
GGTCGACGGGCGCATGTCGATTCAGGTTGCGGCCACCCATCTCGAGAGCCCCCGCGGCGGCCGCTGCCTCCTGATGGCGGGCGTGCCCGGCGTGCCGGCCGCGCATGTCGTCGTGCTTGGAGCTGGCGTCGTCGGCACGGGCGCATTGCAGATGGCGGTCGGCATGGGCGCACGCGTCACCGTGCTCGACAACAATCTCGGCCGGCTGCGCCAGCTCGACCTGATCTTCGCCAACCGGATCACGACCGTCTGCTCGAACGTGCAGGCGATCGACGAAGCCGTGCGCGACGCCGACGTGGTCATCGGCGCGGTGCTGATCCCGGGTGCATCCGCACCGAGACTCGTGACGCGCGCGATGATCGCGAAGATGCGCCCGGGCGCGGTGGTCGTCGACGTGGCCATCGACCAGGGCGGCTGCTTCGAGACCTCGCATCCGACAACGCATGCGATGCCGACCTTCGTCGTGGACGGCGTCGTTCATTACTGTGTCGCCAACATGCCAGGCGCGGTCGCGCGCACGTCGACATTCGCACTCGTCAATGCGACGCTCGGCCATGCGATCGAGCTGGCCGACAAGGGCTGGAAACGCGCGATGGCCGACGACGCGCACCTGCGCGCCGGCCTGAACGTATGCGACGGTCACGTCACTTATGCGGCGGTCGCGCGTGCGCTCGGGCTGCCTTACGTCCCCGCGGAGGAGTTGCTGAGGTAAGGCGCGAACGCGCGACTACGCCTGCCCGTCCATCTCCCGCACGAGCGCCGCCAGCGCCGGTGAAATCCCGACGGCGACCGGCGCCGCGGCCGTGAGCGCGCGCGTTCGCGTCGGCAGCGTTGTGAGCTGTCTCGCTGCATAGTCCCGGCTGGCATCGAGCGTCGGCAATGCGAGCCGCGCGCCGTCGAGCATCACCGGCGCCAGCAGCGCGATACCGTCCTGATACTCGCCGTCCAGTGCGATGCAATCCGCGTCGATCCGTCCATCCGCACCGAGACGCCGGAACACCTGCTTGCAGCCCGGCCACGTCGCCTTGCCCTCGGAGCGCTTGCGGCGCGGTACCCCCGCATATTCGACCAATTTGTACACGCAATCGAGATACGGCGCGTCCGCCGACGTATTCATCCGCGTGCCGATGCCGAACCCGTCGATCGGCGCACGCCGCGCGAGCAGATCGCTCAGGCCGAATTCGTCGAGATTGCCGCTGGCGAAAATCGTCACGCCGGTCAGGCCGCCACGATCGAGAATCGCGCGCACGCGTCGTGCGTGTGCCGCGAGGTCGCCGCTGTCGAGCCGCACGCCCTTGATCGCGATGCCGTCCGGCGCAAGCCGGCGCGCCACCTCCACGACCGTCTGCGCGGCGCGCTCGGTATCGTAGGTGTCGAGCAGCAGCACCGCATTGTCCGGCTGTGAGCGCGCGAATTGCTCGAATGCCTGCGCCTCGTCGCGATGTGCCTGCACATATGAATGCGCCATCGTGCCGAATATCGGAATGCCGTAACGCAGCCCGGCGAGCACCGTCGCCGTGCCGGAAAACCCCGCGAGGTAGCTCGCGCGCGCCGACAGCAAACCGGCTTCGGCGCCATGTGCGCGGCGCAGACCGAAATCGACGAGCAAATGGCCGGGCGCGGCCAGCACCATCCGCGCGGCCTTGCTCGCGACCAGCGTTGCATAGTGCAGGAGGTTCATCACTCGGCTTTCGACGAGTTGGGCTTCGCGCAGCGGCGCGGTGATCCGTACGACCGGCTCGTCGGCGAAGCACACCGTCCCTTCCGGCATCGCATGCACCGATCCCGTGAAATGCATGTCTTCGAGCGACGCGAGAAAATCGCCGCGAAAGCGCCCGGTCCGGGCCAGCCGTGCGAGGTCGGCATCGGTGAATCGCAGGCACTCGAGATAGTCCAGCATCGGCGCCAGCCCCGACGCCATCAGAAAGTTGCGCTGCGGCGGCAGCGCGCGCACAAAGAACTCGAAGCTGGCGACATCGTTCATCGCCGCGTCGTAGTACGACTGCAGCATCGTGAGCGCGTAGAGATCCGTGAGCAGTGCGCCGTCGTGGCAGCCGTCGGACGCATGAGCATGCATCACGCCTCCTTCGTGCGGCGCCGGTTGGCGCGTCGCAGCGATGCATCACGCGAACGCCTCGTGCGCATCACGGCATCGTTGACCGCCCGAACGTGAAGCGCACCGGCACGCCATCTCGCGCACACATCGTCGATCCGGATCAACAGCGCCAGGCAATCGGCATGGTGGACCGGCATGGCCATTCTCCACATGGACGGCGCTGCGCGACCTCGCGGGCGCGCCTGCCGGCGCAGCATCCGCCATGCATGACGGGCGCTACGCGCCAGATCTCATCCTACGCGCTTCGCCGCGCAGCCATGCACCGTCGCACCGATATCACAGCGATGCGCGCGGCACCGTCGCATAACGACGTTCGTGCAGTTGCTGGCACTGTGCGCATCGCTCGGCGGTCGGGCGTGCGAGGAGACGTGCATAGGCAACCGGCGCCTCGCAGTCCGCGCAATCGCCGTAACTGCCTTCGCGCATCCGCTGAAGCGCACGCTCGATCGCGCGCAGTTCCGCGAGCCGCATGCCGATCAGCGCATGATCGACATCGACGAACAGATCGGCGTTCGCCTCATCGCCTTCGTCCGGCGCGGCGCCGGCCAGATTCGCGTAGGGCTCCTCCGCGCGCTGGTGCTCGCTCGCGCGAATCTCCGCGCGCAGTGCCTGTTCGGCTTCGCTCAACCGTTGATGAAGCGTCTGCAATTGCTGTTTGTCGAGCATCATCACTGCTTCTCCTGCTTCGGTTTTCGCAATCCGCCGTGCGGACGGACACCGCGTACCGCCGCCACGCCGCCCGTCAGAACCACGCGCACTTCGCGACCGATCGCGGTGCGCCGGCACCGCAACGGATGCCCGTTTGTCCGCCGGGATCCGTGAACGCCGGACGACGTGACGCGGACAGTCGAGCCAGCATAAACCTAACGAGAAAGCGCGTGTTGTCGAAATCGGGACTGGAACAATCGACATCCTGCGGCGCATTGGCAACCAGCAGCAATGTGGAGAATTCGTGCGGGGTCAGCATCGGAATATGCTCCTCGGGACGAACGGTGTCGCCGCGCCTTCCGGCACGAAAACGGCGGCATGACCGTGTTGCGCAGTGTGACATCAACGCATGACAGGGAGAAGCGCGTGATTTCCACGACCGCGCATGGCGAGCATCGTGCTTGCCATGCGATCCGCGCATCACGCATTCGATATGAACAATGTGCCGCGCTAGCGCGAATCTGCCTTGCGCGCGCCGCCGTGCCCGCGCTGCATCGCATCGAGTGCATCGAGACGGTCGAGCAACGCCTTCGTGAGCGCCGTCGCCCGCCCGCCGGCCGGATGCTTGCTCCGGATCGCCTCGACCCGCGCGCGCCAGTATGCGGTTTGCAGCACGGCGGTCGCGCCGGCCCCCCGCTCGTCGATGTCGAGCCGGCACAGCGCATCGATCATCGCCTCGACATGACGCAGTTCGCGTTCGTCCTCATCGCTCCAAGTCATCGCTTCCTCCGAACCCGCCCGGCGCCGGTCGTCACCCATCTCTCGCATCGACCGTCCAAACAAGTATAGGAAGCGCGTTTGACGAAAATCTGACGATATATCGTGCACGCAGTGCACGAGTTTGCACAATCATCAGATGCAGGCCCGGTTGAGATCGATCAATCTCCTGCACAAATCCCCGCCGTACAGTCATGGCATGGCGCATGCGCACCACACGTGCGTATGAGTGGGGTACGTGTGCAATCCGCTCGTCACTCGGGAGACAGCCATGATTTTCGGCGTCATTCTATGGGTCGCCCTCGCGGCGATCGTTCCGACGATGGTCGTGCCGACGATCCAGCACGCCGTCGCGCCCTCCACGATGCCGGCCACGCCGGACACCGAGCCCAAAGCGGCATCCGACTCGCCACGCGTCGCCGATTCATCGGCACCCGGTTGAGCGCGATGTCATTCGCATCGCGCCGGCATCGCCTGGCACACGCCCTCGCGGATTCCGTATCAGTCGGCGTGCTGTACCGGCAAACCGGCGACTTTCGGCGGCACGCGCATGGGTGCCGCCGCGGCATGCGCGCGCCATGATGCGATCAGGCGGTCTTGTCCGCTCGGCAAATTTCCGCGAGCACGTCAAGACGCCGCGCCGGCTCGCGCACGAACGGATTGGATTCGTCCCACGCATAACCGGCAAGGATCGCGCAGATCATGCGCTTGACTTCCGGCGCCTTGTGCTCGTGGAACACGACGTCCTGCAACTCGCTTGAATACCAGCGCTCGACGAACGCGCGGAATGTATCGATACCGCGCCGCAGCGCGATGTCGTAGTCGCACGCCCAGTCGACCGTCTCGCCCCGCCACTGCCGTTCGAGCGCGTGAACCGCCAGATGCGAAGAACGCATGGCGATCGTGACGCCCGACGAGAAGATGGGATCGAGGAATTCGCCGGCATTGCCAAGCAGCGCATAGCCCGGGCCATGCAGGCGGGCCACGTTCGACGCGTAACCGCCGATATGCCGCACCGGCATGACGAAAGGCTTGGTGCCGACAAGACGTGCGAGTGTCGGCTCCGTCTGCAACAGTCCGCGCAACAGCGCTTCGCGGTCCGCCTCCGGCACGTCGAGGAACGACGCTTGCGCGACGCAGCCGACCGATGAACGGCCGTTCGTCAGCGGGATCATCCAGAACCATACGTCGCGCCGCTCCGGATGAACGGCGATGCAGATCTTGTCTCGGTCGGTCGATCCCGCAGGCAAGCGATCCTCGACGTGCGAAAAGACCGCCGCGCGCGTCGGCATGCCCGTCGGCGCCTCGAGATCGAGCAGCCGCGGCAGCACACGGCCGAAGCCGCTCGCATCGAGCACGAACGACGCGCGCACGCGATACCGCTGCCCGGCCTCGTCGATGACGTCGAGTTGCGGACGCTCGCCCGGCGTAAACGCCCGCACCGTATGGCCGAAGCGCACGTCGGCGCCCTGCCGCGCCGCGCACCGGATCAACAGATCGTCGAATGTCGCGCGCTCGACCTGATACGCCGTTCCCCAGCCCGGCGTCGTTTTCTCACGAAAATCGAACGACGACATGCGATCGCGATGGACGAAATAGGCGCCGTTCTTGAACTGGAAGCCGGCCTCGATCACCGCCTGCAGCATGCCCGCCTCGTCGAGATAATGCATGCTCTGCGGCAACAGGCTTTCACCGATCGAGAAACGCAGAAAGTGCTGACGCTCCAGCACCAGCACCGACCGTCCCGCCTTGCGCAACAGTCCGGCGGCAACCGCACCGGCAGGCCCAGCACCGACGATCGCGACATCGACATCGACGTGATCCGGCTTCATTTCATCCATGGTTTGCACGTCCATTCGACTCGCCCGGGGTTTGATTTCCTGCGCAGCGTTCGCGCAATGCCGACGACTATAACCGACAGGGAAATAACCCATGCGCATGAGTGAGGCACGTTGTCACGCGACGCGCCGGGTGGCGGACGTCAGGTCTCGATCACGATCTTCGCTGGCCGTACGCGCCCGGCACCGTTCAAGACGTCGGGTATGCAGCTGACGATGACCACGACGGGCGCGCATGAGGGCTACGCGCCCCACCGCCGCACAGTGAGCCGTTCGATCGTATCGAACACAAGATGCTCGACCAACAACCCGATCACGATTACGGCCGCGAGTCCCGCGAACACACGATCTGTATACAGTTCGTTGCGGTTCTGGAAGATGTACCACCCCAGTCCGCCCTGCCCCGCGCTCGCGCCGAACACGAGTTCGGCCGCGATCAGCGTGCGCCACGCAAACGCCCACCCGACCCGCAGCCCCGCGAGAATCGACGGCAGCGCGGCCGGCACGAGAATCAG
>NZ_JAHACR010000265.1 GCF_018375725.1 Burkholderia sp.
CGCATGGCGCACGTTCGGACGAGGCCATTCTCGCCGCGCACCGTCATGCGTCGGACATGCTGCGGGCCGCGTTGCTCAAGATCGCCGCCGGCGTGGAGCCGCCGGATCTGACGGCGGCATGCGCAGGGCTCGGCGCGGCGCTGGGCGACACCGGACATCGATGACGCGCGAGGCGCCGCGAGCCGCATGGCGTTGCGCTGCGCGGCACGTTGTCGTCGGCTGCCACGCGCATGTTAGAGTGCCGTGTGATCCGTCTGTGCCGCCCGGCGGTACGCGGTGTTGCTTGTTGATCGCGGCATCGGCCAGGCCGCGGCGTCTTTGCTAAAATTCAAACCATGTCAAAGTCTTCCGATCGCATCAACCTTACCAACCAGTTCCTGATCGCCATGCCGAACATGGCCGATCCGACGTTCTCGGGAACGGTGGTCTATCTTTGCGATCACAGCGAGCGCGGTGCGCTCGGCCTCGTCATCAATCGTCCTACCGATATCGACCTCGAATCCCTGTTCAACCGCATCGATCTGAAACTCGAGATCGAGCCGCTCCTGCATATCCCCGTGTATTTCGGCGGGCCGGTGCAGACGGAACGCGGCTTCGTGCTCCACGAGCCGGTGGAGGGCGCGTCGTACAACTCGTCGATGTCCGTCGAAGGCGGGCTGGAAATGACGACGTCGAAGGACGTGCTCGAGGCGGTCGCGACGGGCAATGGCCCGAAACGCTTTCTGCTGACGCTCGGCCATGCCGGCTGGGGCGCGGGGCAGCTCGAGGAAGAAATCTCCCGCAACGGCTGGCTGACCGTGGCCGCCGATCCGCGGATCGTGTTCGACACGCCGGCCGAGGAGCGCTTCGAAGCCGCGCTCGGCCTGCTCGGCGTCAGCTCGACGATGCTGTCCGGCGAAGCAGGGCACGCATGAGCGGCACGGGCGCGCGCGACGCGACGCTCCTGGCGTTCGACTATGGCGAAAAGCGCATCGGGGTGGCGATCGGCAATGCGCTGACCCGCTCGGCCCGCGCACTTGTCGTGATCCGGAATCTCAACCGCGAGCACCGCTTCAAGGCGGTCGGCGAACTGCTGGCCGAATGGCGGCCGGACGCGCTTGTCGTCGGCCTGCCATTGCATCCGGACGGCACGCCGCACGACATGACGCAGCAGGCCAAGCGCTTCGGCAACCAGCTGAACGGCCGTTTCGGCCTGCCGGTGGCCTGGGTGGACGAGCGTTATTCGTCCGTCGAGGCCGAAGCCGGCATGCGCGAGCGCGGCGGCCGTGCGCGGCCCGACATGCTCGATGCCGAAGCGGCGCGCGTCATCCTTCAACAGTATCTCGATCAATTGTCCGACCATGAGCACCATTGATGCCGAGGCGCTATACCGCGTCCTGCTCGACCAGATCCGCGACGCGTACGGCGCGGCCGCGTTCGCCGCGCCGGGCGGCCCGGTGCTTGCCGGCATTTACAGCGGCGGCGCCTGGCTGGCCGAGCGTCTTGCGCGCGATCTCGGCGCGCCCGGTTTCGGTGTCGTGAACGTCGCGCTGCATCGCGACGATTACGCGAAGAAAGGGCTGCACAGCCAGGCGAGCCCGACGTCGCTGCCGTTCGAGGTGAGCGGCGCGCACATCGTGCTCGTCGACGACGTGCTGTACACCGGCCGCACCGTGCGCGCGGCGCTCAATGAACTGTTCGACTACGGCCGCCCGGCGGCCGTCGAGCTGGCCGTGCTGGCCGATCGTGGCGGCCGCGAGTTGCCGGTCGCCGCACGCTTCGCCGGCGGCACGCTCGACGTGCCGCCCGATGCGACCCTCGTGCTCGCGCGCGACGACGCGGCAACGTTCACGCTGCGCGTCGAGGCGCACAGCGGCTGACCGCACCGAATCCGGATCCCGGGCCGCCCCGGTTCGCGCCGCGGCCCGTCCTGCATACGTTGGAATCACGCACATCATGACCACCGACACCACTGGCCACGCCGGCCATCCCGCTGCAGCCGCGAGCGCCGAGCGATTCCGCTACGGCTTCCTGAAGGGCAACCCGCAGCTGACGAAGAACGGCGAGCTGAAACATCTGCTGTCGATCGAAGGGCTGCCGCGCTCGATCGTCACGCATATCCTCGATACCGCCGAGCAGTTCGTCAGCGTGACGGATCGCGAAGTGAAGAAGGTGCCGCTGCTGCGCGGCAAGTCGGTCTTCAATCTGTTCTTCGAGAACTCGACGCGCACGCGCACGACCTTCGAGATTGCCGCGAAGCGCCTGTCGGCGGACGTGCTGAACCTGAACATCAACGCATCGTCGACGAGCAAGGGCGAATCGCTGCTCGACACGATCAACAACCTGTCGGCGATGCATGCCGACCTGTTCGTCGTGCGTCACGCGTCGAGCGGCGCGCCGTACCTGATCGCCGAGCACTGCGCGCCGCACGTGCATGTGATCAACGCGGGCGACGGCCGTCACGCACACCCGACGCAGGGCCTGCTCGACATGTACACGATCCGCCACTACAAGCGCGACTTCACGAAGCTGCGCGTGGCGATCGTCGGCGACATTCTGCATTCGCGTGTCGCGCGCTCGGACATCCACGCGCTGACCACGCTCGGCGTGCCGGAAGTGCGCGCGATCGGCCCGCGCACGCTGTTGCCGGGCGGCCTCGAGCAGATGGGCGTGCGGGTGTTCCACAACCTCGACGAAGGCCTGAAGGACGTCGACGTGATCATCATGCTGCGCCTGCAGAACGAACGGATGAGCGGTGCGCTCCTGCCGTCCGCGCAGGAATACTTCAAGAGCTGGGGCCTGACGCCCGAGCGTCTCGCGCTCGCCGCGCCGGACGCGATCGTGATGCACCCGGGCCCGATGAACCGCGGCGTCGAGATCGATTCGCAGGTCGCCGACGGCCCGCAGTCGGTGATCCTCAACCAGGTGACGTTCGGCATCGCCGTGCGGATGGCGGTGATGGGCATCGTCGCCGGCACGAACGACTGAACCCGCGCGCCGCGCATTCCTTTCACGCAATCAACGCATACAGACAGCGCATGAAGATTCATATCAAAGGCGGCACGCTGATCGATCCGATCGCCGGCAGCGAACGGCAGGCCGATGTTTATGTCGCGGCGGGCAAGATCGCGGCGATCGGCGCCGCGCCGGCCGATTTCCGGGCGGCGAAGACGATCGACGCGACGGGCATGATCGTCGCGCCGGGCTTCGTCGACCTGTGCGCGCGGCTGCGCGAGCCGGGCTACGAACACAAGGCGACGCTCGAATCCGAGATGGCCGCGGCGGTCGCCGGCGGCGTGACGAGCCTTGCCTGCCCGCCGGACACCGACCCGGTGCTCGATGAGCCGGGTCTCGTCGAGATGCTGAAATTCCGTGCCAGCAACCTGCACCAGGCGAACGTCTATCCGCTCGGCGCGCTGACGGTCGGCCTCAAGGGCGAAGTCATCACCGAAATGGTCGAGTTGACCGAGTCGGGCTGCGTCGGCTTCACGCAGGCCAACGTGCCGGTGCGCGATACACAGGTATTGCTGCGCGCGCTGCAGTACGCGAGCACCTACGGCTTCACCACGTGGCTGCGTCCGATCGATGCGTTCATCGGCCGCGGCGGCGTCGCGGCAAGCGGGGCGCTCGCGTCGCGGCTCGGGCTGTCCGGCGTGCCGGTCGCGGCCGAGACGATCGCGCTGCACACGATCTTCGAACTGATGCGCGTGACAGGCGCGCGCGTGCACATCGCGCGGCTGTCGTCGGCGGCAGGCATCGCGCTCGTGCGCGCGGCGAAGGCCGAAGGGCTGCCGGTGACGTGCGACGTCAGCGCGAACCATCTGCACCTGATCGATGTCGACATCGGCTATTTCGATGCGCAGTTCCGCCTCGATCCGCCGCTGCGCAGCGAGCGCGACCGCGAGGCGATCCGCGCGGCGCTCCTCGACGGCACGATCGACGCGATCTGCTCCGATCACACCCCGGTCGACGACGACGAGAAGCTGCTGCCGTTCGCCGAGGCGACGCCCGGCGCGACAGGCCTCGAACTGCTGTTGTCGCTGACGGTGAAATGGGCCGACGAAGCGGGGGTGCCGCTGGTCCAGGCGCTCAAGCACATCACGGCCGCGCCGGCCGATGTGCTGAAGCTGCCGGCCGGCCGCGCGACCGAAGGCGGCGTGGCCGACCTGTGCGTGTTCGATCCGCGCGCGCACTGGCGCGTCGAGCCGCGTGCACTGAAGAGCCAGGGTCATAACTCACCGTTCCTCGGCTACGAACTGCCCGCCCGTGTCCACGCGACGCTCGTCGCGGGACAGATCGCGTTCGAGCGCGGCTGACGCCGGACGATCGCCATGACAGCCTTTCGCAAGCTGCGCCTCGTCACACACCTGCTGCATGGCATGGCGCTTGTTGCGCTGCGCTTTCCGCGCGTCGTGCCCGAACGGCGTGTCGAGATCACGCGACGCTGGTCGGTCAAGCTGCTGCAGATCTGCGGGATGCGCCTCGTCGTCCATAACGACGGCGCGCGTCTGGATTCGAGTGCGCTCGTCGTCGGCAACCACGTGTCGTGGCTCGACATCTACACGATCAATGCGTGGCGTCCGACGCCGTTCGTGTCGAAGGCGGAAGTGCGTCAATGGCCGGTCGTTGGCTGGCTCGCGGAGCGGCTCGACACCGTGTTTCTCCAGCGCGAGAAGCGCACCGAGGCGATGCGGATCATGCATGCGATGGCCGACCGGCTGCGCGGCGGCGGCCTCATGTGCGTGTTTCCGGAAGGGACGACGTCGGACGGCCTCGGCCTGCTGCCGTTCCACGCGAACCTGTTTCAGGCGGCGGTGTCGGCCGGCTGTGCGGTGCAGCCGATCTGCCTGATGTACGAGGACGCGCACGGACGCCAGTCGATCGCGCCCGCGTACGTCGGCGAACTGTCGCTCGGCAAGTCGCTCGACATGGTGCTGCGCGGCGGTCCGCTCGTCGCGCATCTGCATGTGTGCGATCCGATCGAGGCGGGCGGCGACCGGCGGGCGATGGCGGCGGCCGCGCAGGCGTCGATCGCCGCCGCGCTTGCGGACATGCAGGCGCGCGTCGGCCGCCCGGCCGCCGAGGCGCTCGAGCAACTCGCGAACGACGCGTTTCCGGTCACTGAAGTCGCCATCGGCGCAGCGCCGGACAGCCGCGCCGACGCGCCGCTGCCGGGGCGAGAGGGCTGACGCAAGCGCGCGCGGCACGTCATCGCAAAGCCCCGCTCGCGCGGTGGTCGCTCAAAGGTCTGTATCACGCGATGCGTGGCCTGGCCTGAAACACGGGCCGACGATGCCACGACTTTATTCGCCGGGCGTGCGGCAGGATTCGCACTGCACCTGCGTGACCGTGCGCACGGCCGGATCGGCCGTCAGGCGCACCGCCGACAGCTTGTTGCCCCATACGCATCCGGAATCGAGCGCGACGAGATTGTCGCGCAGCATCAGGCCGAGCGCGGCCCAATGTCCGAATACGACCGTCACATCCTCCGTCCGGCGTTCCGGCACGTCGAACCACGGCAGGTAGCCGGGTGGCGCATTGTGCGGGCCGCCGTTCGCGCGAAACTCCATCGCCCCAGCCGCTGTGCAGAAACGGATACGCGTGAACGCGTTGAATGCGACCCGCATCCGGTCGCGCTTTTTGAGGTTCGGACGCCACTGGTTCGGCTCGTTGCCGTACAGCTGCTGCAGCGTGTCGCGCCAGTCGGGCGCGCGCAGCGCGCGGGCGAGTTCGTCGGCGAGTTCGAGCGCGAGCGTGGCGTCCCATTGCGGGAGCACGCCCGCATGAACGAGCAGCATCCCGTGCTCGAAATGCGCGAACGGACGATGGCGAACCCACTCGAGCAGCGCATCGGCGTCGGGCGCGTCGAGGATCTCGCCGATCGTGTCGCCGGGACGCTCGGTC
>NZ_JAHACR010000008.1 GCF_018375725.1 Burkholderia sp.
GTTGCCCGCGATCGGCGCGGGGCTTGTCTGGGTGCCGGCCGCGATCTACTTCGTGATGATCGGCGAAATCTGGAAGTGCGTGATTCTCGTCGCCTTCTGCGTCGGCGTGATCGGCATGGTCGACAACCTGCTGCGCCCCCTGCTCGTCGGCAAGGACACCAAGATGCCCGACTGGGTCGTGCTGATCTCGACGCTCGGCGGCATGGCGCTGTTCGGCATCAACGGCTTCGTGATCGGGCCGCTCGTCGCCGCGCTGTTCATGGCGAGCTGGGATATCTTCGCGCGTACCGAGCAGGGAGATTGACGACAGCCGCGCATGCGCGCGCGGGCGGCTGACGTTACGCGCCGAGCCGCGGCACAACCGCATGGCGGCTCGCGGGTATCACACCGCGCACATGCCGCCGTCGATCACCAGTTCTGCGGCGGTCACGAAACGGCTTTCGTCCGACGCGAGGTAGACGGCCGCATGCGCGACGTCGTCCGGCTCGCCGAGACGCCGCATCGGGATGCCGCGTGCAAGCTTGCGCATGGCGTCGCGCTCCCCGAGCTGCCGGAACATCGGCTCGACGATGCCGGTCCGGATAAAGGCCGGATGAATCGAGTTGCAGCGCACGTCGAGTTCCTTGCGTGCGCAATCGATCGCGATCGACTTGGTCAGGCTCGCGACGGCGGCCTTCGAGGCGTTATAGGCGGTGAACTCCGGCTCGACCTTGAACGCTGCGACCGACGAGAGGTTGATGATCGACGCCGGCTGGCTCGCGCGCAGATACGGCAGCGCGTGCTGGCAGCCGAGCATGATGCTCTCGACGTTGATCTCCATCACGCGCCGCCATTCCTTCAGCCCGATCTGTTCGAGCGCGCCCATCGAGCCGACACCCGCGTTGTTGACGAGCACCGACAGCCCGCCCATCGCATCGTTCGCCTGTGCGAGCAATGCCTGCCAGCGCGCATCGTCGCGCACGTCCTGCGTCGCCGCGAACGCGACGGGCTTTTCGTGCCCCGCATTGAGTTCCTGCGCGAACGCATCGAGCGTTGCCGCATCGACGACGTCCGTCAGGAACACGCGCGCGCCCTGCTCGACCATGCGGCGCGCGATCGCGCGACCCAGGCCGCCCGCAGCGCCGGTGATGTACGCGCACTTGCCTGCGAGGCGCGAAGAAACCCCTGCCATGTCATCCTCTCCTGAAAAATTGCGTTTGCCGCGTTGTTCGCGAGTATATCGAGACGCTCTTGATTGGTGACAAGCGAATCGGACACCGCGCCGAACGCGATCGGATATGCGCGATTCGACGCGTCGCCGTGAAACCGGCAAATTTCCTGCATGCGCGCTGGCGTCCGCTCACGTAGCGGGGACGTCAGCCGGCGATGCCGCTGATCAGCAGCAGGTTCGTCCCGGTAATGACGGCGAACAGCAGCCAGGCAGCGATCTGCATCGGGCGCCCGATCGCGTACTCCTTCATCACCGCGCGATCGCTGACCGAGCGGATCAGCGGCCACATCGCGAACGGCAATTGCAGGCTCAGCAGTACCTGACTCCAGACGAGCAACCGGCCGACCGCGCCGTCGCCCAGCCACAGCACGCCGGCCAGCGCGGGAACGAGCGCGAGCCCGCGTGTAATCAGCCGGCGCTGGTAGCACGGGATCTTCATGTTCAGGAAGCCGTCCATGATGACCTGACCGGCGATCGTGCCGGTCAGCGTCGAGCTCTGGCCGGACGCCAGCAGCGCGATGCAGAACAGCAGCGCGGCCGCGCCGCCGACGATCGGCGTGATGAGCCGGTATGCCTGCTCGATGTCGGTGACGCTGGTCTGGCCGCTCGCGTGGAACGCCGAACCCGCGAGCACGAGAATGGCCGCATTGACGAGCATCGCGACGAGCAGCGAGACGATCGTGTCGGCGCGCACGAGTGCGAGCGTGTCGCGGATCGTGCCGCGCACGCCGCCGACGACGCGTCGCGTCTGCACGACCGACGAATGTAGATACAGGTTGTGCGGCATGATCGTCGCGCCGACGATGCCGAGCGCGAGCACGATCGCGTCCTTGCGGTCGCGCCCCGGATCGCCCGGCACGAGCCCTTTGAACACCGCGTGCCAGTCGGGCGGCACCATCGCGACCTGCGCGACAAAGCAGAACGCCATCGTGCCGATCAGCGCGAGCACGATCGCTTCGATCTGGCGAAAGCCTTTGCCTTGCAGGCCGAGCACGATGACCGTGTCGAGCGCCGTCAGCACGATCCCCCACGCGACCGGCACGCCGAGCAACAGCTTGAACGCCAGCGCGCAGCCGAGGACTTCGGCGATGTCGCAGGCGATGATCGAGACTTCGGCGGTAACCCACTGGACGACGCGCCCGAACGAGCCGTAGCGGTCGTAGCTCGCTTGCGCGAGATCGCGGCCGGCGACAAGGCCGAGGCGCGCGGCAAGCATCTGCAGGAAGATCGCCGCGAGGCTGGAGAACGCGACAACCCAGAGCAGCGAATAGCCGAATTGTGAGCCGGCCTGGATGTCGGTTGCCCAGTTGCCCGGATCCATGTAGCCGATCGCGATCAGGAGGCCGGGGCCGAAGAAGCGTTTTGCCTTTGCCCAGCGGGATGCGCCGGCGTCGATCGTGATGCTGCCTTTGACTTCGGATGGACAGAAGGGCGCGGTGGGAATGGTGGGGAGGGGCATGACCGTCAGGGTGTCGAGCGATTCTCGGGATGCCGCGATGTATCGTGGCGTTTGCTGCGCGTAGTTTAAAGTCAAAGGCCGACGGCCACGCCCGAGGATGTATTGCAGAACATGCCGTTTACCGGATTGTTTTTCCTGCGGGCCGCCACGCAGACGCATGGCGGCCCGCGTATATCAGACCGAGCCCATGCCGCCGTCGATCATCCGTTCGGCGACCGTCACGAAACGGCTTTTATCGGACGTCAGGCGGACAGCCGCATGCGCGACGTCGTTCGGCTCGCCGGAACGCCGTCCGTCGAACGTTGAACGCCCGCCTCGCCTGACGCTGAACGGTCAAGCGTCCGGAACATTCGATACCGGGCTGTCTCCGGCCGCCTGCTCGCAGGCCGCAGCGGCCAGACACGAAGAGCAAAGGAGATGCCGGCTTCAGCTCTTTCGGGAGGTTTTCGGGACAAATGGTGTAGGTACGTGCTGAACGTTCTCGCTTCCGCACTTCGGACAATTCGGATGCGCTGTTTCATGTTCCGCGAGATGCTCGGCATGCTCGAACGTCTCACCGCACTTCTCGCAACGGTATTGGTAAGTCGGCATGGCAATCCTCCAACACGAATCCCGAACCTCGCGCCGACGTGAGACGACGGATAACGCGCGGCGGTCGAGTAAATCATTCTAGTGCAGGAAATTGCCCGCGTATGCGGGTTGTCATGCGCCTGTCGTCCTGGCGCGGCACGCCGTCGGACGCGCGTATACGCCGGACGCGCACCGACACATGCGGCCGGATTGAAGCGGGTATGCTGGCATCTCCGGCCGCCGCGCGACGCGGCCACGACGTCCACTTCCCCTGGAGATTCGCCATGCCCCTCATTCATGCCGCCGCTGTCCTGGATGCCGATGCGCCCGATTATGTCGTCACACTGCAGGCCGGCTCGCATGGTCTGACCGGCGACGAGGCGGAACGCGAAGGCGGCGGGAACCGCGGCCCGGCGCCGTATGAATTCGTGCTGGCCGGGCTCGCGCAGTGCACGGTCGCGACCCTGCGGATGTATATGCAGCGAAAGTCATGGCCGGCATCACGCATCGAGGCGCATACCGAATTGCATGTCGACCGCGACGGCCAGCAGTATGTGCGGCGCATCGTGACGATCGACGGTTCGCTCGACGACGCGCAGCGGCAACGCCTGGCTGAAATCTGCGAAAAAACGCCGGTAACGCTGTTCATCAGGCGCGGCACGCGCATTGAAACGACGATGCGTTGACGCATATCGGCACGCACTGCGGCAACCGCAGCCTGCCCGCACGGGATGCCCCGGCGAGGCGGGCGGGTCGCGCCTTGCACACGCACCGCCCGTTGCGACACGGCGCTGTCGCTACAGAGCGATCGCGGACAGATCCAGCTTGCCGTCCTTCATCGGCGGACACCAGAAATACGCGCCCGTCAGCGGCCGCGTAAAGCGGAACAGGCCATCGACAATCCCGTCGTCCGCGCCGCTCATCCGTCGCATTTGCACGTCGAACGCGCGGAACGAGTGGCCGAACGCCACGAAATAAAGGCCCGCGCGGCGCGCGTCCGACCACGGCGCCGAACGGCGCAGCATGAACGCCTCCGGCTCGAAGCTTTCCTGCGCGGTACGCTTCACGTGCGCCGATTCGGGCGCATCGTCGAGCTCCTCATTGTCGGACTTGCGGCGGCCGATGATGTTGTCCATGTCGTCCGCCGGGATGCGCTCCATCCTGTCGAAATCGTGCAGCCACTGCTGGACCGCCGCGAAGCTCGAACCGTCGAGGCCCGCGCCCTTGCCGGACACGATCGCGGCCGCCACCGCGTCGTCGCCGGTCGGATTCTCCGTGCCATCCTCATAACCGGACAGGTCGCGATCGTTTGCGTAACGGAACGCGTCGACCGCATCCTGCAGCGCGAATGCGGGCGCGAGCAACCGCTCGATCTCGCGCGAGCGCAACGTGATCTCGCCGCGATCGTCCGAGCGCAGCCACACCCACACGTCGGCCGGCGTCGCGGGCAGCTGCCGGTCCTTCACCGAGAAGGACGGAAAATCCGTCAGGCCGTCGATCGAGCGCCCGAGACCCGCCACCAGCGAATGCCCGAGGCCGACGACGGTGTCGCGCCCGTCGACGAACGCGCACAGCCCGGCAAGAGTCTCCGGCACCTTGTCTGCGTTCGAAATCGTGAAAGTGAGGTATCGGGCTGCCGCATCGATCGGAGCCAGAATGCCTTGCTGAACGTCGCTCATCGTTTCCTCAGAAATATTGTTTGAACCGGCACTGTCGCGCGCTCAGACCCGCGTGCCGCCCGGCACCGTAGAAACAGGGCCGCAGCGCGGAATACTAAACGTATCCGGCCGACCATGCGGCATTCGTCAGACATGGCGGCGCGATCCCGTCGAGCGGGATGCCGTCGGCGATGCCGGTGTTCATTCCCGGGCGTCCCCGATCGCGTCGTGTACCACATCGGGCAGCGCCTCGGCCTGAACCGGCAGCCTGAGTGCGACCATGAAGCCGCGCGGCGTATCGCACATCAGGATCTGGCCGCGATGCCGCGCCGCCGTCGCGCGCACGAATGCGAGCCCGAGGCCGAAGCCGCCGCGTGCCGCGCCATCCGCCGGCGCAAACCGCACGAACGACTCCGTCGCCGCTGCGCGCTGCGCCGGCGCAATGCCGGCGCCGCCGTCCTCGACGCCGATCAGCCACGCGTCGCCGTCGGCGCGGAGCGTGCAATGCACATCGGTGCCCGGCGGCCCGTACTTCAGCGCATTGTCGATCAGGTTGGCCACCGCTCGCGTCAGCATCATCCGGTCGCCCATCGTCACGCATTCGGCATCCGGCACCTGCGCGATCACCCGGCTGCCGAAGCTCGCCGCCTTCTCCCACAATTGGTCGGCCGCGTCGAGCGCCACCTCGTTGAGACTGACGGCGTCGTGCGCGCGCCGCTCCGATTGCACACGGGTCAGATGGATGAAGCCGTCCGCGAGCGCAAGGGCGCGCCGCGCATGCCCCGCGATCCGCTCCATGATCGGCGGCATGTCGCCGTGCTCGCTCCGGTAGGCGTCGAGCAGTGCAAGGATCGACATCTGCGGCGAGCGCATGTCGTGCGACAGGAAGTCGAGCGCCTCGTCGCGCTGCCGCGACATCAGATAGGAATTCGAGTGATAGCGGATGCGCGCAGCCAGTTCGATCGCGTCGGGCAGCGTGACGAGATAGTCGTTCGCCCCGGCAACAAATGCCGCGCGCTTGACGAGCGGCTCCTCCTTCGCGGACAGCACGATGATCGGCACGCGTGCGGTGGCGGCGTCCGCGCGCCACGCGCGAACGAGATCCAGCCCGTCGAGATCCGGCATCGCGAGATTCTGCAGAATCACCGTCGGCTTGACCTCGCGTGCGATCGCCATCGCCCGCTGCGCATCGGCGCACACATGCAGATCGATGTCGCGTTCGCTGCGCAACGCGCGGCGGATGACCTCGCCGACAAGGGGTTGATCGTCGACGAGCAGGACGGACAATCCGGATTCGACGCAATCCGATGCGTTTTCATCGCTCGATTCTTTCATAAAAACTAGCTAAAACACAAAATCCCAATTGATTACTTCATGGGAGTTATTTATCAGGCTGAATCGTTGTCTTTTTCGAATGAATAGACAGCTTGTTATCGCCGATCTGGCCCATCGGCATACCCGCGAATTGCGGGACGCCGGATTTTCCCCGCCTACGCCCGCCTTGCTTCTCGCGGGGTTCTCTATTAAACATAAGCAGCCGATTCTAAATGAAGTGAGAACGCAGCACCCATATATCGTCAGCCCGATTTTGCGAAACAAGAACCGTTAACAAATACGGCTGATTGCGAAATGCAGCCGAAAAACCGGAATATGAAACGTCGATGACGATGCGTGGGTGGGGATCGAGCATTTGACGCGCAAAACGTGCGCTATCGCCCGGCGGATGCCATCGCTGCCGCGCTCGGCAGATGGACGGCATCCTGCGTTCAGACATGCCGCGGGAAAATTCGCCGCAGGAGCGCACCGCTGGACATGGCCGGATCGTTGCCTGTCGATGCCGAATACGTCGCATCGCGCGAAGCGCGCGTGCGCGTCCGAATCGACGCCGATGCGCCCTCTTCTTGCGCTTTCGCAAGGCCCGTTTTGCGCTCTCGCAAGGAACTGCACGGCAGCGGGTCGAATGTCGCGTCAGGCCATGCCGACGCGGTCCAGGCGCCCCGGCGTTCGTGTATGCTGTCGCGCATGGCTACCCCCCCCATTTCCCGAGCGCCCCGCAAGAAGACCGGGCCACAAGTGCAGTTCAGGATGCGCATCCGCAATGGCGACACCGTCGCACTCGGACCGGGCAAGATCGCCTTGCTCGAAGCGGTGCGCGAGCATGGCTCGATCTCGGCCGCGGCTCGCAGTCTGGAAATGTCGTACCGGCGCGCATGGCTGCTCATCGACGAGCTGAACCGCTCGCTCAAGTCGCCGGCGACCATTTCCGAGCAGGGCGGCCAGAAAGGCGGCGGGTGTGTGCTCACCCCCGTTGGCCAGGATATCGTGCGCCTGTATCGCGACGTCGAGATGCAGGCGCACCAAGCCTGCGCGAAGCAGCTTGCGGCGCTGCTGAAGCTCATCGAGCCCTGAACGAACGCGTGGCCGCCCAGCCACGCGCTGTCAATTGACCTGCGCCGGCCACGCACATCATCCTTGGCCGGGGCACGCGACCTGCATCCCGGACAACACCGGGCGCTCGCCGCACCTCCCGAGCGCCGCGGCGCGTTCGCGACGACCGATGTCCTACTGACGTGCGACGGGCGTAAAGCCGTAGTGTGTCAGCACGTCCTGAGCCTGCGGACTCATCAGATACAGGGCCAGCCGATAGACGGCCTCGCGCGTGGCGCGGGTGTGCGGCGATTCGAGAACCGTCATCCCGTAGTCGACGGGGATGGCCAGGCTGGCCGGAAGCTCGACTTTGGCCAGCGTCGAATCGGCCGTGGTTTCGTGTGAACTGCAGTAGCCGATAAAGACGTCGATACGCCGGGTCGCGATCAGATACTTCACCGGATTCTGGCCGGCCGGCACCTGCGGCGCGACCGGGCCGCCGACGACCTGCCGAGCCTTCGACGCCAGCATGCGCGTCGCGCCGGGACGAAGGGAGTCGGCCCTGGCAAACATCGCCCACGCATAATCGCCGCCCGGATCCGCTTTCGGTGTCGACGTGCCGATCCTGACGCCCGGTTCGAGCAGTGTGTCGAGCAGATTCTCCGTCGTGAGGCCGGCATCCGGGCGCGCCAGCGCACAAAGCCGGTTTCTGGCGAAGACGACGGGCGCCGTCGCTTTTCCTTCCATTGCGAGCCGCTGCGGATGCGCCATGTTGGCGGACACGAAAATGTCCGCCTCGGCGGTCTGTTCGATCTTGTCGAGCAGCAGGCCCGCGGGCCCGGTCACGAGTTCGATCTTCTGGCCGGATTCGCTGGTGTACTGACGCGTGATGGCGGCCAGTGCGCCGCTCATGCTGCCCGCCGAATAGATCGTCACGACGGGTGCGTCGGACGCCGGCTGCGCCGCGGCATGGCACGCGATGGCACTGAGCACGAAGGCCAGGCCGCTGCCATGCAGCCGATATCGGAGTGTGTTCATAGGTCGACCTGCAGCGATGCGCGAACCGTGCGCGGAGCGCCCAGCGTGCCGGTACCGTTGCCGGTGCCGCTGTAGCCGTTCTGTCCGCTTGGCGCGATGTTGGCCCAGTAATGGCGGTTGGTGATGTTGTCGACCGCGACGCGCAGCGTCACGGATTTGCCGGCGATTTTCGTTCGGTAACGTGCGCCGAGATCGAAGACGGTGTAGCCGTCGACATAGTCGGTGTTCGTATTGTTGCCCGGGCGACGGCTGGCATAGCTCACGTTGACGTTGAAGCCGAGGCCGGGCACCGCCGGCACGGCGTAGTCGACCAGCGCATTGAAGACCACGTGCGACAGGCCGAGGATCTGCTTGTCGCTGGTCGCGGCCGATCCGGTGTCGAAGACGCGCGGATCCATCAGCGAGATGCCGGCGAAAACATTCAGATCGCGCGTCACGGCGCCGGTCGCCGTCAGCTCGAGACCACGGTTGACCTGTCGGCCGCGCTCGGCAAAGACGTTGTCGTCCCCCACATATGCATACGGCCGTTCGATGCGATAGAGCGCGGCGCCGAGCGTCATGCGGTCGATATCGACCTTGTAACCCAGTTCCCATTGTCTGCTTCGGTACGGCGCGAGACTGCTGCCCGCGTTCGCGGAGCCGGCGGGCGCGTTGTCGCCTTGCTGCAGACTATCCGCGTAGGTGAGATACGCGGTCATGTTTTCCAGCGGCTTGTACATGAGGCTGGCGGTCGGGCTGACGCCGCTCGCATCGTAACGGCTCGTCGACGCGCCGTGCCTGTTGTAGTTCTCGGTGTGAATCCAGCTTTGGCTGGCCGCAAGCAGCGCCGACCAATGCTTGCCGAAACCGACCGTATCCCCGACGCTGATCGATTGCTGAACCGTGTTGACTGACCGGTAGCGATTCGAGAAGTCCGGCAGCGGCGGCTTGGCGAACGACTGCGGCGCGTCGATGCTGGCGTTGCCGAGCGTGATCGCGCCGGTCTGAAACGGCCTGTACCGATTCCAGAAGAAACCCGTGTTCGACACGAAGACATCGTGCGACAGGCCGGCGAAGTCGACATGCCCGTTCAATGCGAGCGTGTTGCTGACAATCGTGTCGAGGCTGTAGGTGGTCGTCGCGGTCGTGGTCGTGTACGCGCCGGACTTGCGGGTGATCGTGTTCGTCGGGACGGTCGACGCGCGATCGCTCGTCTGCCGCAACACGCCCGCGCGAAGGTGCCAGTTTTCGTTGAAGTCATGCTTCAGCGCGGCGCTGAACAGGTTCGTGACGTTGTCGTCGCCGGCCCACGACTGACCGTAGCCGGGCCGCGTCGGATCCGGCGCGCTGGGGAACGGCACATTGCGCGCCAGCGCGAACGTCCCCGGAAAGCCCGTGGACAGGTAATGGTAGGTACTGAAATTGGTTTCGAGCGTCGTGTCGGGCGAGAAGCGCACATCGAAGGCCAGGCTCGCCAGCTGCCGGCGCAGACGGCTGCCCTCGACATCGCCCTCGCCATTCTGGTTGAGCAGGTTCAGCCGGTATCCGAAACGCTCGTCATTGCCGAAGTGGCCGCCCAGATCGAGATGCTCGATCAGCGACTGACTCGACATGTAGCCGAACGTCAGCGTGCGCACCGGCGTGGCGGTGGGACGCTTGAGCACATAGTTGAAGGTGCCGGCTGGGCTGGCGGGACCGTAGAGGGCGCCGGACAGGCCGTTCAGCACCTCGATCCGCTCGAACTGCTCGATCGGATAATCGGTCGTGGCCGCGATGCTCAAACCGTCGATCCGTGTGTTCTGGACCACGCCGGCCTGCAGGCCGCGCGTCTGCGGACGGATGTTTTCGCCCTGCACCGTCGGGATGAAGCGAAACGCTTCCCTCACGCTCTGAAGCTGCTGGTTCTCGGCGAGCGATGCGGGAACGATGCTGATCGAGTACGGCGTATCGAGCAGCGTCTTCTCGCCGAGCGGACCGACGCTCGTCCTGTCGACCCGATACGACGGATAGCGAAACGGAGAAAGCGCCGTGGTGACAATGGGCGTGAGCTGGATGCCGTCGACCTGGGCATGGACTGCGGACGTCACGAGCATCCCGGCGGATGCCAGTGCAAGTGCCTGAAAGGCGTGGAGCGGGCGAATCATGAACCTTGACTTCTGCATGGCGGAAGCGATGTATTTTGCCATATACATCGATGCGCGTGATTTTTGCGCAGGCCGGGCTTCGTCGGCGTGGCGCCGGAACGAAGCGGCGTCGGGTCATGCCCTGCGTCGATGCGTCCTGCGTCGATGCGCGGGCGGCCACGCGGCGCCCGCCGCCGACGTTCAGCTGCGCGCGTGTTGCGCGGAGAGTTCCTGCAAGTCCAGATCCCGTTCCAGACGATGCAGCATCTCGTCGTGGATCTGTCCCGAGCGATGCAAACGCAGCAGCTCGGCGCGACCCGCGGCAATCGCGGCCAGCACGACGTCGTAGTGCGCGATGCGGTCGTTTTCCGGGAACGACGCTTCATGCTGATATCGTGCGGTCACTTCCGCCCGGTACGTGTACTGCTCGAGCAGCCGCGGATGGATCACGACGCCGTTCGCGTCGCGCACGAGCGACTGGATCGCCGCCAGCTGCGCCGCATCGACACGCGCCCACGTCTGCGGCTCAGTCAGATGATGCACGGTATGCGTGTGGCGTTCCGACACGCGCAGCAGCCGGATCAGCGGACCGATCGTCGTGCCCTGCAGCAGCACGGTGACGAGAATGACCGCGAATGCGGCGATCAGGATCAGGTCGCGGCCCGGCATCGCATCGGGCAACGACAGCGCGATCGCGAGCGTCACGACGCCGCGCATTCCGGCCCAGCTCATCACCGTCGCCGCCTTCCAGTCCGGCGCGCCGCCGCGCCGCGTGACGCCGCGCACCGGCCATTTCAGCCACTCGACCGCATAGATCCAGACGAAACGCGACGCGACCACCGCGGCGAGCACCGCCAGCACCGGCGGCATCATCGTGCCGACCACCTGCTCGAAGCCGCCGAGCCGGTGCATCACCCCACGCAGCGACAGGCCGATCAGCACGAACACCAGCGCCTCGAGCAGAAACACGATGACCTGCCAGAACGCGGTGCCGCGCGTGCGCACCGCAGCCGAAAACACTTCGTGCTGATGCCAGCCGAGCATCATGCCGAGCGTCACGGTCGCGATGACGCCGGACACTTCGAGCATTTCGCCGACGATGTAGCCGATCCATGCGGCGATCACCGCGACGGTGACAACGAGGTAATCGTCGTCGAGCATCTTCAGGAAACGCACGACGAGCCAGCCGATCGCAAAGCCGACCGCCACACCGCCCAGCCCGAGTTCGGCGAAGCGGACGAGCGCCTGCTGGAAGCTGAACGCACCGGTCAGCGCGGCGGCGATTGCAAAGCGGAACAGCACGAGGCCGGCCGCGTCGTTCAGCAGGCTTTCGCCTTCGAGCAACACCATCAGGCGGCGCGGCAACGCCACGCGTTCGAGCACGGCCTTGGCCGCGACCGCATCCGGCGGCGAGACGATCGCGCCCAGCACGAAGCACGCGGCCAACGGGAGCGACGGGACGGCCCAATGCACGGCCACACCGACCGCGAACGTCGTGAATACGACCGCACCGATCGCCAGCAGCAGAATCCCGCCCAGGTTCCGCTTGAACTCCTCCCAGACGGAGAAATACGCGCCGTCCATCAGGAGCGGCGGCAGGAACACGATCAGCACGAGATCGGGATCGAGATTGACGGGCGGCAAGCCCGGGATGAACGCGATGCCCACACCGCCGACCAGCAGCGCGGCGGCAGGCGGCAGCCGCAGCCGTTTCGCGATGCACTCGAGCGCCACGATCGCAAGGAATGACAACAGGACCAGCTTGAATGCCGATACCGGAGACATGAATCGACCTCGATGAGAAAGAATTCGGTACGGCCGGGCGGCCGCGCAGACGTCCGCGCGATTACATCATGACGCCCGGCGTGCGGTCGAGCGCGCAATCGCGACGCATATCGTGCAGCGTCGCGCTCACATCCACTGCGCGCCGATCCAGTGCCCGAGCCACGACACCAGATACAGGCCGAGGCCGATCAGGCCGCCGACCAGCGTACCGTTGATCCGGATGTACTGCAGATCCTTGCCGATGTTGAGCTCGATCTGCCTCGACATCTCGTGCGCGTCCCAGTTGCGCACCGTGTCGCGGATATGCCGCATCAGGAAATCGGCGAAGTCCGGCGCCATCTCGCGCACCGCCTTCTCGATGTGCTCGTTGAGCGACGCACGCAATGTCGGACTGTCGGCCAGCCGTGCGCCGAGCCAGCCGCCGAGCATCGCGGCCTGCCGGTGCAGCGTCGAATCGGCGCGCGCGAGATCCGCCTTCAGCCACGCGCGCAATGCGTTCCACACGTCTTTCAGATACGCATTGAACGCATCGCCGTCACGCAGGTACCGCTTGACCGCTTCACCCTTCTCGATGAACAGCGGGTCGTGCTTGAGCCGCTCGATCAGGCGCATGACCAGCGAATCGAAGCGCTGTCTCAACTCATGCTCCGGATCCGCGGCGACCTGCGCGAGCACGCGGCTCACGGCGTTGGCGAGCAGTTCGGCGCCATTCTCGCCGAGCCAGTTCTTCGGCAGGACCTTCTCGACTCTCGGATACTGGCTCTTCAGCCAGTCGACGATATAGGCGGCGATGACCGCACGGTTTTCCGCCTTGTCGAGCACGTCGACCACCTGCGCGATCGCATCGTCGAGCAGCGTCTGATGCCGGCCGCCCTTCGTCAGCGTGTCGAGGATCGCGCCCGCCGATTGCGACAGGTCGATCCGGTCGATCAGCGCGCGGAATGCATCGTGGAAAAACGACTGGATCCGCGCGTCGTCGGTCATGTCGAGCGTGAAGCTCATCAGCTTCGTCACGTAGCCGCCGAGCACATCGGTGTTCGCAGGTTCGCCGAGCCATGCGCCGAGCAGGCGGGCCGGATCGTGCTGGCGGATCTGTGCGACCAGCGCATCGGGGCCCAGGAATTTTTCGCGGACGAAGCGCGCGAGGTTGTCGGCGATCTTGTCCTTGCTCTTCGGAATGATCTCGGTGTGGCGGGACACGAACGGGATCGGCACCCGACGGAACAGCGCGACGACCGCGAACCAGTCCGCGAGCGCACCGACCATCGCGGCCTCGGCCACCGCCTTGATCCCGTCGACCCACACGCCGCGCGGCAGGAAGATCGTGATCGCGAACACGGCGACCGCGATCAGCAGCAACAGCAGCGCGCGACGCTTGCTTCGGTTCAGTTCGAGGGCTTTGTCTGGCGTCATGGACGGCGGGCGAATCGGCGATGCCGCTAATATGCACCGGTTTTGCGACCGCCGACAAACCGGGCGGATGGCGGCATGCGCGCGCGGGCGTGCGGGCCTGTACTGCGCGCGTGACGCTCGCTGCATCGCGAATCGCCTGTCAAACCAACCGCTGACGCCACGTCCTTCATATCTGCGAAGTATGGAAGTAGTCGGAAAGAGTGTTGGACGATACCGGACCATTATTCCTGCCATGTGCATCAACAGGAGGAATCGCATGCCCGCCACGACCGCCACCATCGACCGAATCGAGACGTTGCTCATCGACGTGAACGCGAATGAACAGGGAAGCCATCGATGCACGGCCGGAGACCTTCCACGTACCGCCGGGCGAGCAGGCCGGGACACGGCGCGACGCGCCCGGCCGTCACGGCCATCGTCCCGCGCATCGCCCGTTCTTCGCTTCCGCGCCGGGATATCGTAAGCTGGCCAAGGCGCAGGCGAACAAAGTCGAATGCCCGTGTGTGCCCGAACGGCCGCACGACGAAACGATAACGCAAGGAGCAAGCGATGCTGTTTCATGTGGAAATGACCATCAATCTGCCGGTCGACATGGATCCGGTGAAGGCGGCGACGCTGAAGGCCGAAGAGAAGGCCATGTCGCAGCGGCTGCAGCAGGAAGGAACCTGGCGACACCTGTGGCGGATCGCGGGGCGGTATGCGAACGTCAGCATCTTCGATGTCGAAAGCCCGCAGCAACTGCACGATCTGTTGAGCCAGTTGCCGCTGTTTCCGTATATGGACGTCGAGGTCAGGGCGCTATGCCGGCATCCGTCGTCGATTCGGGACGATGATCGCTAAGTGAGCCGCGCATCGCGGCTGACGCTGCACGGCCGCGAAAATGCGCGACGCGCGCGACCTGTACCGTGTCGCCGGTCGCCCTCGCCGGTCGCCTCCAGAACTTTCCGTCATCCGGGGCTTGAAAGCGATCGATTCACTGTATATATTCACAGTGTTTTTGACCATATGACCCGATTTCCGTCACCTTCGACGGACGGACTTTGTGAGGCGACCATGTTCCAGCCATCCGCTTTCGATCCCGAACAACCCGGCTTCAACCCCGCGCAATTCGAGCGCGCCGCCCAGCGCGCGGCGCTCGACCTGCAACGCGTCGTCGGCGGTCCTGCGCAACGTGCGCTCGGCCTGCGCCGCCGCACGCATCCGGCCGCGGTTCGCACGTTGAGCTGGCGTGCGCTGCTCGATGTCGAGGAACTGGCATTCTCCAATGCAGGGTTTCTGGGCCGCAACGAGCCGGCGGTCGTCGACGCGTTCATCCGCCTGCGCGACAGCCGGATGGTGGCCGCGGACGTCGACGAGCCGGTGGACTGGCGGCGCGACGACGACGATCTTCCCGCCGTCTACCTGATCGTGCGGGCGATGCTCGAAGCGGAAGCGGCCGAAGCGGCGTGACGGCAGCAACGCGCGGCATGCGCCGGCACGCTCAAAGCCGCGCCGCCAGCCGCGCGCCCTGATCGATCGCGCGCTTCGCATCAAGCTCGGCGGCGAGTTCCGCGCCGCCGATCAGGTGCACCGACTGCCCGGCCGCCTTCAACGGCCCGTATAGCGCGCGCTGCGGCTCCTGCCCGGCGCAGAGCACGATCGTATCGGCCTCGATCACCTCCGGATCGGTGCGCTGCTCGCCGTGCGACACGTGCAGACCCTGCGCGTCGATACGCTCGTAGTTCACGCCGCCGATCATCTTCACCTGCTTCATCTTCAGCGTCGCGCGATGTATCCAGCCAGTCGTCTTGCCGAGGCCCTTGCCAAGCGGCGCGGCCTTGCGCTGCAGCAGCGTCACTTCGCGCGCAGGCGGCGTCGCCTGCGCACGCGTCACGCCGCCGCGCGTGACGGCCGGATCGGTCACCCCCCATTCCGCCTTCCACCCGTCGAGATCGAACGCCGGCGACGTGCCGTCCTGCACGAGAAACTCGGCGACGTCGAAGCCGATCCCGCCCGCGCCGATGACCGCGACGCGCTTGCCGACCTGCCGCTTGCCGGTCAGCACGTCGATATAGCTCAGTACGTTCGCGCCATCCTGTCCGGGAATCTTCGGATCGCGCGGCGTCACGCCGGTCGCGAGCACGATCTCGTCGTAGCCGGCCGCGATCAGTTCGTTCGCCTCGACGCGTCGATTCAGATGCAGGCTTACGCCCGCCAGTTCGAGCTGACGGCCGAAGTAGCGCAACGCCTCATGAAACTCCTCCTTGCCCGGAATCCGCTTCGCCATGTTGAACTGGCCGCCGATCTCCGGCGCTGCATCGAACAGGTCGACGCGATGGCCGCGCTGCGCCAGCACGGTCGAACACGCCAGCCCGGCCGGCCCGGCGCCGACCACCGCGATCCGCTTTGCCAGCCGCGCCGGCTCGTACCTCAGCTCCGTTTCGTGACATGCGCGCGGATTCAGCAGGCACGATGCGATCCGATTCCTGAACGCATGATCGAGACAGGCCTGATTGCAGCCGATGCAGGTGTTGATCTCGTCCGCGCGGCCCTGCGCGGCCTTGTTGACGAACTCGGCATCGGCGAGCAGCGGACGCGCCATCGACACCATGTCCGCGCAGCCGTCCGCGAGAATCCGCTCGGCGACTTCCGGCCGGTTGATCCGGTTGGTCGTCACGAGCGGAATGCCGACTTCGCCTTTCATCTTCTTCGTCACCCACGCGAACGCGCCGCGCGGCACCGACGTCGCGATCGTCGGCACGCGTGCTTCGTGCCAGCCGATCCCGGTGTTGATGATCGTCGCGCCCGCGCGCTCGACGGCCTTCGCGAGTTGCACGACTTCGTTCCAGTCGCTGCCGTCCGGAATCAGGTCGAGCATCGACAGCCGGTAGATCAGGATGAAGTCGCGGCCGACCGCCTCGCGCGTGCGCTGCACGATCTCGATCGGCAATCGGATACGGTTTTCGTAGGAACCGCCCCAGGCATCGGTGCGCTTGTTCGTATGCAGCGAAATGAACTGGTTGATCAGGTAGCCCTCGGAGCCCATGATCTCGACGCCGTCGTATCCGCCTTCACGCGCGAGCTTCGCACAACGGACGAATGCACCGATCTGCCGCTCGATGCCGCGCGCGCTCAGCTCGTGCGGCGTAAACGGCGAGATCGGCGACTTGATTTTCGACGGCGCGACCGCGAACGGGTGATAACCGTAGCGGCCGGTATGCAGGATCTGCAATGCGATCTTGCCGCCTTCGGCATGCACGGCGTCGGTGATCACGCGATGCCGGCGCGCGGCTGACGAGGTCGCCAGCGTGCCGCCAAACGGCTTGGTCCAGCCGGCCACGTTCGGCGCGAATCCGCCCGTGACCATCAGGCCGACGCCGCCGCGCGCACGCTCCGCGAAGTAGTCCGCGAGCCGCGGCAGCGTCTTGCGGCTGTCCTCGAGGCCCGTGTGCATCGAGCCCATCAGCACGCGGTTCTTCAGCGTCGTGAAGCCCAAATCGAGCGGGGCGAGCAGGTGTGGAAACGGCGGCGTCATGATGATCCCGGGGGAAAGCGATGAGCGTCATCGTAGGGTTCGCACCGCCTTGAACGTGAGGGGGCAAGCAGCCAAAATGCTTGTCATTTCCGGCCAATTCCATATGACCTTCCCGCCTCGCAAGGATCGCCTCGGGCTACGTCGACCGACAATTCCGGTTGCGTATCCGCGCCTGCTGCTGCAAGTGCTCGCCGAACGCGGCGTGGATCTCGCCGCGGTGCGGGCCGGCACCGGGCTGCGCGACGACGTGCTGGCCGAACCGGATGCGCGCGTCGCGCCATCTCAATGGGGACGTTTGATACTCAACGCGATCGAAATCGGCGGCGATCCGGGCGTCGGGCTCGAGTTCGGCCTTCGTCTCAAGACGACGGTGCACGGGTTTCTCGGCTACGCGACGCTGACCGCGCGGGACATCCGCGAATCGCTGCAGGTCACCATCCGGTATTTCCGGATGCGGAACCGTCAATACCGGCTCACCTATGCGGACAACCCGGAAGGCGCGACGCTTGAACTGCATGGCGTGCAGGCCAGCCCGGTTCTTCAGCATCACGTGATGTTCGAATTCGTGCTGACGGGCCTCGCACAGAGCATCGCGCAACTGTCCGGGCGCGCGTCGCCCGCCATCGAACTGCGATTCGCGTGGCCGGCGCCCCCGTATTTCGCGCGATATCGGGAACGGATGCCGCCGGTGCGCTTCGACTGCGCGGCCAATGCGCTGTGGATCGCACGCGACGTGCTCGACTGGCCGCTGCCGCTCGCCGACGAGGTCGCGCATCGGCAGGCGCTGGTGCAGGTCGAGCGCGAGTACGCGGAGGTCAGGCAGGAAGAAGGCGATCTCGTCGAGCGCGTGCGTGCGGAACTGGCACGCGCAGCCGGCGGATATCCGGGCCCGGACGAACTGGCCCGGACGCTGCTCGTGTCGACGCGGACGCTCAGGCGGCGGCTGGAGGACGGCGGCGCCAGTTACCGGCAATTGCTGGACGAGGCGCGGTACCGCGATGCGCGTCAATGGCTGGCGGCGTCGGATCTCGATCTGAAGACGATCGCGGAGCGGCTGCAGTTCACGGACCCGGCGAATTTCACGCGCGCATTTCGCCGCTGGGCGGGACAGACGCCCAGCACGTTTCGGGCAGCCGCGAGCAATGCGATCGACCTGACTCAGTAGTACGCGCTGCAATCCTGCCGGCTTGAATTGAGCGATGCCCGCTTCTTGATCGCGCTGATCCGGCTTGCCTTGGCCTTTGGACAGAACGTACTGGTTGCCAGGCTGTATTCGGCTTCGAACACCGGTTTGTTCAACCCGAGAAAATTCGAAAAGCTTCCGCATTCGTTGTATTCAAAGCACTGCTCGCTGACGACAAAGTCGAACGCGTTGTAGATCTTGCTGTCATGCGCCTGGTTGAAGTCGTTCTTGAGCGCAATGAGCATGCCTCGGGCATGCGCTTCACCCGCCACCCACAGGTTGAAATAGATCTGATCGTCATAACTGAGCGGAAAGCCGGTCGACTCGTGTGCCGTCGGATCGTAGCCGTCGTCATTGTCAGGCTCGATCGCATCGCATCCCATGTTCCTTGCACGATCGAAACGCGCATCGAGGATGTGCGCGAGCGCCGTGCCGGTTTGCGATTTGGCAGGATTGACGTCGCGAATATCCAGCCAGCGCTCGTCGGGGTAGCCCGAATACGCCGTGCCGAGAATGCTGGCCGGGAACGTCGACGCGTCGTCGCGCCAATTCTCCCAGGACCCCACGTCGACGTAGCAGATCACCCTGTATCCCTTGCCGTGCAGCGCCTGCACGGCGCTGCGATGTTCGTTGTCGAACATGTCGATTTCATAGATCCGAATGGTGGTGTCGGGGTTGATCACGATCGGCGTCGTGAGCTGCCAGTCCCATTTGGGCGGCTGCACCGCCGGATTCGGATTGAGAACCGGCGGCCAGTCGGCCGCCATCGCCGGACCAGGAACGGCAAGCGACGCGCCAAGCAGCAGCGCGACAGCGAAATGCCTTGCGATAGCGAGGTGGCAGTTCATGGATTCCCCCATTTCGAAATGTGTTCAAAATGGATCGCAACGGGAGCCATGTCTCTCGGTCGAAACAGCCCGCGCGCATCCGTTCCTGGCGCGACAGCGCCATCCCCGGGAATGTCCATTGAACGAATGCGGCGCGCACCGCAGCCCTGACGAATCGCCGTCGGGCCGAGACACCGCGAGAGGGGGCTGTGTCCGCCACACGCCAGCGTGCGGCAGCGGCACATCAACAAGCGTGCCGAAAGTTCGCATGCATTGCCGCTGCACCGCCGGATCGTCTCCGGGCGACAACGACACGCGACAAGCCCAAGAAAGATTGAGTGGTGATGGTTTATTTGTTCGTTAACCGTAGGCAGCAACCCGTCGGATTGCAAGTCGGTTTCGATTTATTTTTTATTCGATTTCGCCCATTAATTATTAATCGGATACAAAAGAAGTTGCTGACGCATCCTTATCCGATTATCGATGGCGGCCGGCGACATGCGGACACACATCCCTGTCCCGCAGACTGCCGGCATCCCTCCGCTCAATACTGCACGACGATCGTCACGCGCCGGTTTGCCGCCCTTGCCGCCGCATCGTCCGCGATCGCCAGCGGCAGATTATCCGCACGCCCGATCGCGGCCAGCCGATGCGGTTCGACACCCTCGTCCACGAGAGACCGAACGACTGCGCCGGCCCGGGCAGATGAAAGCTCCCAGTTGGATTCGTATTTCGCATTTGAAATCGGCGTGCTGTCCGTATGCCCTTCGACCAGGATATGGCTGGCCGGATGCGTCTTCAGCGCCTGAGCGATCCGGCTCAATACGCCGGACGCATCGGGCAGCAGCCGCGCATCGCCGACGTTGAACAAGATCTTCGCGTTGATGCCGATCTCGACGCCGTGCGCCGCGTTCACGACGGTGATCTGTCCTTGTTGCCGCAACGTGTCCAGCAGCGACGACAGTTCCTTGCCGGCATGCTGCTGCCGGCTGCTCGCCATCGCGGTGCTGCCGCCTTGCTGCTCGAGTGTCCGATACCTCGCATCGAGCGTGTTGTACTTCGCGAGCTGCATCACATACAGCGCCAGAAACAGCACCATCAGCGTCGTGACGAGGTCCGCGTACGAAATCAGCCAGCGTCCCGATTGCGCGCCTTCTCCGCCATCGTCGTCCTGATCCGTCGACGCGGACGTCAAACGTTTGCCATCTGTAGCCGATTGCATCCGGGATGCTCCCGTTTCGATTGTGTGTTGCGCCGTCCGGCGCGATTCAAGCCAGCGATTCGGCTGCGCGTCCGCGCACGTCGCCGGTCAGCCGCGTCTCGATCGTTTGCGGCGACTCCTTCCGCGAGATGGCAAGCAGCCCGTCGAGATACAGCTTGCGAAACCGCAACTCGCTCTCCACCTGCGCCTTCAGCTTCCCGTACAACGGCAGGAACACGAGGTTCGCCAGCGCCAGCCCGTACAGCGTCGCGACAAACGCGACGGCAATGCCCGGCCCGAGCTGCGCGGGTTCGAGAATATGGTTCGTCACCTGGATCAATCCCATCACCGACCCGAGAATGCCGAACGTCGGCGCATATCCGCCTGCCTGCTGCCACACGCGCGCCGCCGCCATATGGCTGCGCTCGTACGCATCCAGCTCGCGTTGCAGCGCATCCTCGAGCACCGCGGTCGATACGCCGTTCGCCAGCAATTCGAGCCCGCGTCTTGCAAACGGATGAATCCCGCTGACGTCCATCGACTCGAACGCCAGCAATCCATTCAGCTTGGCCCGATCGCCCCATTCAAGCAGGACCGACAGGCTCTCCCGGTCGACCTGTCGTGCCTTCGCAAACGCGAGTCGCAGTTGCTTCACCGCGTCGAAGAATCGCGCCCACGTGTTCTGGATCATCACCGCGCCGAGCGTGCCGCCCCATACGATGATGAAGGCCTCGAGCTGGAACAGCGTCGTGAAATGGCCGCCTTCCAGCGAAAAGCCGAACACGATCGCCGCGCCGCCGAACACCACACCGAATAGCGTCAACAAATCCATATCTCTCCCCGAACGGCTGCGCACGCGCGGCAGCCGTCATCGTCACCCCTCGACCGCAGTCACGTCCCGCTTCACAGCGCCGCATCGGAAAGCGGCGCAGGCGGCACCGGCGGCGCCTTGAGCGCGCGCACGGCATCCAGCAAACGCTGCTCGATCTCATCGACTTCGACGGGATCGATCCGGATATCGCGGCGCATCACCCACGACACCTCGTTGCGCCTCACCTCGGTCATCACCGAAAGCAGGCGATCCGCCACGGACTGATCGCCGACGCTTGCGAGCAGCTTCGCGAGATCGTAGGTATCGAAGGCGCTGACGGCGTCGAACAAGGTTCTCTGGTCGACGAAGGCGAGATCGTCCAGCGCATTCAGTTCGGCGCCCCGGCGCACATTTCGCCGCGAGAAATACGCGACGCCCTTCTGCTCGACGTAGTTGAGCACCTTCGATTTCCGGAACGCGAACACGTCTTCCGCAATCTCGCCGTGGGACAGCTTGTTCAGCAGCAACGCCTTGTCGACGCCGATCAGCGCTTCGAGGTCGCCCAGTTCGATCAGCTCGAGTTCGCTGTTGATCGAGATGTCGAGATCGTGATCGGCCACCTGCTGCGCGCGATCGGCAATGCGTGCGGGATCGAACGTGACGACCTGACGCGCGGCCGGACCTTCGTGTGCCGCATGGTCGGCGCTCAGGCTGCTCAGCTGCTCCGGCTGCGCGGCTTCGATCGTGACGAGGTTGAGCTTCTCCATCCGCTTGAGCATCGCCATCACGTGCGGGCGCGAATGACCGGCGATCGCGCGGCACCGCCGGATGACCTCGACGAGCGGCACCGAGACCTCGTCCGCATGCGTCTGCATCGCGCGGCGGCCCCAGCCGTCGCCGCTCTCGCGCCGCTCCGCCCCCGCCATCAGCGCGAGCACGTGCGCATAGGACAGAATGCCGGGCAGGAAATCGGCGTGCGTGTAGGTGGCGAGCTGATCGTCCTTGCGCTTCACGCGACGGATCATCGTGCGCACGATATGGCGCAGCAGCGCCGAGACGCGCCCGATTTCCTCGTCCAGCACGCTCGCCGGCACGACGGTCAGCTGGCAGAACGTGAGGGCTTTCGCGGTATGGCCGCGCGGCTCGGAAGCGAGCAATGCGCTCTCGCCGAAGAAATCCCCGCGGCTGAGCGTGGCGACGATGACCTTCTTCTCTTCGCAACGCGTGGAGAGTTCGATCCTGCCATCCGCGATCAGATAGACAACCTGTTCACCCCCGAATCCTTCGGAATAGATGACTTCGCCGGGCGACGCCGTGCGCGTCCACGACTGTTGACGATTCAAGATGTTCCCCTGCTGCGCTGACTGTTTTATCGACTGCGCCTCACGCGCGATACGTGGGGCAGCCGTTCCCCGTGCCCCCGTTTACGACAGGGGAAACCGGGTTCTTTAACGGATCGCAGCACGCATCGGCGCGGAATTCGATGCCAAACGTTTGCGTGTCGGGGCAGGCAGTGCGCATTGGATTACGGCGTCATGACGCCGCGATTCAGCGCGCATCGGCGGCGTCGCATGCAATGCGCCGCTCAGAACTCCATGTCGAGTTCGTCGATATCTTCCTTCTCGTCCTTCGCCGCCTCGATCCACTCCGCGACGAACGGATGCGCAAGCACCCGCATGCAGTACTCGGCGATGTCGGGTTCCAGCTTCACGTCGTATGTCAGGAAACGCGTGACGACGGGTGCATACATCGCGTCCGCGATGCTGATCTCGCCGAACAGCCAGGGCCCGCCATACTGCGCCAGGCATTCGCGCCAGATCGTCACGACACGTTCGATGTCGTGTTGCGCGCGCGACCAGATGCGAAAATCGGGGAAGTATCCGCGCAGGTTCATCGGCAATGCGGAGCGCAGTGCGCTGAAGCCCGAGTGCATCTCGCCGCAGATCGAACGGCAGTGCGCGCGCGCGTGACGCGCGGCCGGCAGCAGCTGCGCGTCCGGGCACATTTCGTTCAGATACTCGGCGATCGCGAGCGTGTCCCATACCTTGATGCCCTCGTGCGTCAGGCAAGGCACGAGAATCGACGGCGACAGCAGCAGCAACTCCGCGCGCGACGCCGCGTCGATCGGCACCTTCACGGTCTCGAACCGGATGCCGCTCAGCTTCGCGAGCAGCCACCCGCGCATCGACCACGACGAGTAGTTTCGGCTGCTGATGGTCAGCGTCGTTTCCTCAGGGGATTTCATCGCCTTTCTCCTCCGGATTCCGGTCGTACGCATGCACCGGAAGCGATCGTCGCAACGTGCACGGCGCACCACGCACGTGCATCCGGGCCGCCCGACCCTGCTCATCTGACGGATTGCGTACCGGATCGCGACCACGCATCGCGCCGGAACGGCATCGCGCACACGCCGGCGCGCAACACGGCACGTGTCAGCGTACATCCCGATAGCGTGCAACGTATGTGCCAGCCGTACACTGGCACACGTATTGCCTCGTTCGGAGCGCAGGAGCTCGAGGCGCGATTCCGATGAACATGCTGGCGTATCCCCTCTATCAATGGTTTGCCGAGTGCACGCGGCCCGCGCGTGCCTGGGCCGCATTCATGCGCGCGGCCATGTCGTTCTGGCCGCCATCGACAGCCATTGCGCCTGGCCGCGCGCTCGATGCGTGGTGCGAACTGCTCGAATGCAGCGCGTTCTCGCATCGACGCCCGCCGTTCGGCATCGATGCGATCGCCATCGACGGCGCCCTCGTGCCGATCGTCGAGGAAATCGCAACCGGCACGCCGTTCGGCGCGCTGCTGCACTTCCGCAAGACGGCGCCGGTTGCGCGACAGCCGCGCGTGCTGATCGTCGCACCGATGTCCGGGCATTTCGCGACACTGCTGCGCGGCACGGTACGCACGATGCTCGCCGAGCACGACGTGTACATCACCGACTGGCACAACCCGCGCGATATTCCCCTGTCGGCCGGACGCTTCGGTTTCGACGAGTACGTCGCGCACGTGATCGATTTCATTCGTCATATCGGCCCGGATACGCACGTGTTGGCAATTTGTCAGCCGACGGTGGCCGCGCTCGCGGCGGTCGCGCTGATGGCGGCCGACGGCGACCCGGCGCAGCCCGCAAGCCTGACGCTGATGGCCGGCCCGATCGATTGCCGGGTCAATCCGACCAACGTCAACGTGCTCGCGACGAGCCATTCGCTCGACTGGTTCGCACGCAACCTGATCAGCGTCGTGCCGGCCGGCTTCCCCGGTGCGCAGCGCTGCGTGTATCCGGGGTTCGTACAGGTCGGCGCGTTCATGTCGATGAATCCGGATCGTCACGCGTCGTCGTTTTCCGACATGTATTTCGAACGCGCGAACGGCGATCCGGCCAAGGCCGACATGCTCCGGCACTTCTACGACGAGTACTTCGCGACGGCGGATCTGACCGCCGAGTTCTATCTGGAGACGGTCGAGAAAGTGTTCCAGCAATATGCGCTGGCGCGTGGCGAGCTGACGGTCGGCGGTCGGCTCGTGGAGCCGGCGGCGATCCATCGCACCGCGCTCCTGACGATCGAAGGGGAGAAGGACGATATCTGCGCAGTCGGGCAAACGGTCGCCGCGCAGGAGCTGTGCTCCGGCTTGCCGGCTTACCTGAAGACGCATCATGTGCAAACGGGTGCGGGACACTACGGCGTGTTCAACGGCAACCGCTGGGAAACGCAGATCTATCCGATCGTGCGCGCCACGATTCACGACAACGAGCCGTACGACATCACGGCAACCTACGCCGGTGGCGCGGCAGGCGCACGATATGTGACGCTGCATGCGTTGCTCGACGCCGAAGCGTCCCGCCAGGCCGACGTGTACTGAGCCGGCAGATGCGCCGGGCGCCGGATTACTTCAATCGCCCGGACAGGAACTGGCCCAGCCGCTCGCTCTTCGGATTGACGAGAATGTCCTGCGGATGCCCCTGTTCCTCGATCTTTCCCTGATGCAGGAAGATCACATGGTTCGACACGTTGCGCGCAAACCCCATTTCGTGCGTGACGACCACCATCGTCCGTCCCTCCTCGGCCAGCTGCTGCATCACTTTCAGTACTTCGCCGACCAGTTCCGGATCGAGCGCCGACGTCGGCTCGTCGAACAGCATCACGTCCGGCTCCATCGCGAGCGCCCGCGCGATCGCGACGCGCTGCTGCTGGCCGCCCGACAGGTGCGACGGATACATGGTCTCGACCCGCGCCGGCAGCCCCACTTTCTCCAGATACTTCCGCGCGCGAGCCTGCGCCACTTCCCTGCCGATGCCGAGCACGGCCATCGGCGCCTCGATGACGTTTTCCATCACCGTCATGTGCGTCCACAGGTTGAAGTGCTGGAACACCATCGCCAGCCGGGTCCGTATGCGCTGCAACTGCTTCGGATCCAGGACGCGCAGCGCGCCGTGCTTGTCGCGTGCCGTCCGGACGGCTTCGTTGCCGACCGTGATCTGCCCCGAGCAGGGCTGCTCGAGAAAATTGATGCAGCGGAGAAACGTGCTCTTGCCCGAGCCGCTCGAACCGATGATGCTGATCACGTCGCCGGCCTTCGCCTTCATCGAGACGCCCTTGAGCACCTCGTTGTCGCCGAACTTCTTGTGCAGATCCTCAACGATGAGCTTGTACATGCGTGTTTCCTTCCCGATTCGTTAATGGCCGCGCGGCGCAAGGAACGCGAGCCAGCGCGTCTCCAGCTTCCGGAATGCCCAGATGAGTGCAAAGACGATCGCCGCATACAGCAATGCCGCAAGGCCGTACGCCTGGAACGACATGTAAGTGGCCGAATTGACGTCGCGCGTGACCTTCAGGATGTCCGGCACGGTCGCCGTGAATGCGAGCGTCGTCGCGTGCAGCATCAGGATCACTTCGTTGCTGTAGCTCGGCAGCGAACGGCGCAGCGCGGACGGCAGGATGATCCGCGTATAGAGCGTGAAGCGCGACATTCCGTACGCCTGCCCAGCCTCGATCTCGCCGGCGGCCGTCGATCTGATCGCGCCGGCGAAGATCTCGGTCGCGTACGCGCACTCGTTCAGCGTGAACGCGAGCAGCGTGCAGTTCATCGCGTCGCGGAAAAACGCATCGAGCATCGCGTGATCGTGCACGACCTGCAGGCTGTAGATGCCCGTGTAGCACATCAGCAGTTGCACATAGAGCGGCGTGCCGCGGAACACGTACGTATAGAACCAGACCGGCCCCGACACCCAGCGGTTGCTCGACGCGCGCGCAATTGCGAGCGGCACCGCGAGACAGAATCCCAGTGCGATCGACGCGACGAGCAGCCACAGCGTGATCGCGAGCCCGCTCAGCCGGTAGCCGTCGGTGTACAGATAGTTCTGCCAGTACTGGCTGATGATTTCGATCACAGTGCAAGCCTCCGGACGCCGACCGAGTAACGCTTCTCGAGATGGTGCAGCACGACGTTGGACACGGTCGTGATCGCGAGATAGATCGCGCCCGCCGCCAGCGTGAAGAAAAAGAAATTCAGCGTGCTCTTGCCGGCATCCTGCGACGCCTTGACGACATCCGCCAAACCGATGATCGACACGAGCGCGGTCGCCTTCACGAGCACCTGCCAGTTGTTGCCGATGCCCGGCAGAGCGAAGCGCACCATCTGCGGGAACAGGATGCGGCGGAACACGCGCCAGCCGCTCATCCCGTACGCATAACCGGCTTCGAGCTGACCGCGCGGCACCGACAGGAACGCGCCCCGGAACGTCTCGGTGAAATAGGCGCCGTAGATGAAGCCGAGCGTCACGACACCGGCGACGAACGGATCGATGTCGATCTGCTCCCATCCCAGCGCATCGGTGACGTTGTTGAGCAGGATCTGTATCCCGTAGAAAAGCAGCAGCATCAGCACGAGATCGGGCACGGCGCGGATCAGCGTCGTGTAGAACTTGCCGGCCGCGGCAAGCGCACGGTTCGGCGACAGTTTCGCAGCCGCCCCGGCGAGCCCCAGCAGGAGCGAGGCGGCGAGCGACAGCACCGCGAGCTTCACGGTCTCGACCGTGCCGGCCCACAACAGCGGGCCAAATCCATGAAAGAACATGTCAGCGTCTCCAGAAAGGCGCGCGGCGCCCGCTCAACCTGCGCACCCTCCGAATGGCCGCCCGAGTTGTACATACAACTTTGCCGTTTGCGCGCCTTTGCCAGCAATCCGTATTTCTATCTAATTGTCGGCGGATTGCTTGCACGGCCAGAATGGCCTTTCATTTCAATTCACTGACCGTCATCCTGCGTTGAAATCACGTTGTCCGCATTCGCGATGACACGAAACCGGCCCCAATCATCTTGTCTATACTTTTTGGCGGATGACGAGTGTGCACGCGTCCTTCGCACGGCGTATCCGCAGGCTGCGCCCATTCGTCGCCAGCGATGCATGCGCCGCCACCTGCGCACGCCCCCGCATGGACGCGCGCCGCATAAACGGCGATCATTCACCGGTATTCGGGCCGGCGCGTCAGGGAAACCGGTACACTCCGCACCGGCCCGCACGCCGGCATCGCGGCAGGATGCACGGCGTTTCGACAGCGGGCGGCCGCCGCCACAGACACAGCGATGCAATGACCACACCGATCTATCAGGAAATCAAGGATTTCATCCTGGCGCGCATACACGCCGGCGAATGGGCGGAAGGCGATCAGGTGCCGTCGGAGAACGAACTCGCACGCGAATTCAACGTCGCGCGCATGACGGTCAATCGCGCGCTGCGCGAGTTGACGGCCGAACAGGTGCTGACGCGCACGCGCGGTTCGGGGACGTTCGTCGCGACGCCGAAGTACGAATCGACGCTTGTCTCGATCCGCAGCATCTCGGACGAAGTCGCCGCGCGCGGCCACGCGCATCGCGCGCAGGTGCTGCAGGTCGGCGCGACGGTCGCCGACGCGAAGCTCGCCGACGAGATGCAGCTCGGCCCCGGCAGCCCGATCTTCCATTCGCGCGTGCTGCACTTCGAAAACGACACGCCGGTTCAGTTCGAGGAGCGCTGGGTCAATCCGGCCGTCGCGCCCGAATACGCATTGCAGGATTTCACCGCGACGACGCCGAACCATTACCTGATGCGCGTCGCACCGCTACAGCGCGTCGAATACCGGATCGAGGCCACGATGCCCGATGCGGAGATACGCCGCCTGCTGGCGATGGACGAACGCGAGCCGTGCCTGATGCTGCACCGGCACACGTGGTCGCAAGGCGTCGTCGCGTCGATCGTCAATCTCTGGCATCCGGGCAGCCGCTATCGTTTCACCGGGCATTTCTGACGTAGGCAGCGCGGCGTCAGCGCGCCGGGCACACGCACGGGCCCGGCTTCGGCCACGCCGGTCGGCCATGCGGACGACGGCCGGCAATCAGCGGCTACAGCCCATGCCGGCGCAGAAACGCGGCCACCGCATCGAGCACGGCCCGCGGCTGCTCGCGATGCGGCACATGTCCGCATCCCTTCAGGATCTCGACCGCCGACGGGCCGCCTGACAACGTCGCGATGCGATCCGGATGCCGCACCGATCCGTATTCGTCCTGTTCGCCGTGGATCGCGAGCGTCGGGCAGCGCACATCCGGCAGCACATCGGCGAGACTCCAATCGCGAAATGCCGGCGCAAGCCACGTATCGACCCACGCATTCAGCACCCACTCCGCCTTGTCGCCGTGATAGCGCGCCAGCCGGTCGAGCTGCCCCGGCGCGGCGAACTGGCGCGCCGCATCGCGGATGCCCGCGATCGTGCGATCCTCGAAGAATGTCTGCGCCGCCACGGTCACGAGCGCGCGACAGTGCGCCGGGAATCGGGCAGCGCAGCCGACCGCCATGCCGCCGCCGACACTGTGGCCGAACGCAATGAACGCGTCGATGCCGAGCTGTTCGCGCAACGCACGGAACGCGTGATCCGCCTCGTCGGACACGAACGTGCCGTCCAGCTGAGCCGGATGGCGGTCGGACCTGCCGAAACCGAGCCGGTCGTAGGCGATCACGTCGCGCTGCGTCGCCCGCGCAAGCTGCGCGGGGAAGTCGCGCCAGAGTTCAACGCAGCCGAGCGAATCGTGCAGCAGCACGACCGGGCTCGCGGCGGAACCGGCCGCCGCCCGGCAACGCCAGCGTTTCGCAAAAAGACGCCCTTGCGGCGTCTCGACCCATGTCTCCTCGGGAATCGTCTCTGTCATGTCGGTTCGTCGTTCGCGAAAAAGCGGCCGGCGGATCGCTGGGCGCGCCGTATTCAGGCCATGTTGGCCGGGTGATGTGCGCCGCGTCAAGCCGGCGCTTCGCCGCTCATGTCTGCCGGGCCGGCAGGTACGGCACGGCATGTTCGCCTCGGTGTCGAGCCGGTAGATCAGTGTCTGCATCGCGCGGACGTCTTTCGACTCGTCGGGCACCCGCATGCTCATGATGATCGGCGATACGAGGTTCGGATCGTCGAGCGGCTTGTAGCTGATGTTGTCGCGTTTCAGGCCGTACACGCTGTGCGGCACGAGCGACACGCCCTCGCCCGCCGCACGCGAGGGCGCGATGCTGTGGTGCTGCCACGCCGTGCTGCCGGGCAGGCGTCGCGCGGTGCGCACGCGGCGTGACGCCGCCGCCATCCGTGCTGCCGGCCAGACGACGTGCGTTACACCTCGGCCGCGAACAGCGCGTCACGCTGATCGTCGTTCAGCGTCCCGACCGGCACGCTCGCCCAGCGGAAGCAAATCATCGCGCCATAGACTTCGGCGAGACAGTTGCTCGCCGGATCGAGCCGGTAGCCGTCCGCGCCGTCCGGCGCCGGCGGGTACACTTCGCGCCACGCATTGATCGCGGCTTCGATTCGCGCGATGGAAACAGCGTCGGCCGTCCGCTCGGCAGGTGATGCGCTCATGAATTCCTCTCGGTTGCGCCCGACGAACCGTGCCGGTTCCGGCGGGCGATTGAAACGCCGGGTGTCGGCCGATCGATGCGCGATCAGCGCATTGCTGGCCGATCTGTCGAGCACAGTCGGCGCCGATCGACGGCAGCCCGGAAAGGTCGGGAAATATAACCGGCTTTGACCCCACGCAGATCAATGCGGGCAAAAAAAACGGGAAGCATCGCGGCTTCCCGTGTCATCGCTCATGCGCGGCGCAATACCGCCGCGGTCAAGCCACCGTCTCCGGCGCCGCCTGCGGCTGCATGCTTCGCTGCGCTGCCCGGTTCTCGGCCACCCACGGCGCGATCTCCATGTCCTCGTAGCCCACCAGCCGGCTCCGGTGCATCAGCCGGTAACCCAGCCACACCGCGAGGAACAGCGGAATGCCGATGTACGTCGCGACGACACCCGCCCAGTCGATCCTGTCGGCGACGAACGCCTGATAGTCCTGACCGAGCGCGATCACGAGACACAGCGCGAACGCGAAGATCGGCCCGTACGGAAACCACGTCGACGCATACGGCAGCTGGTCGACCGCGTAGCCCTGCTTCACGTAACCCTTGCGGAAACGGTAATGGCTGACCGCGATGCCGAGCCAGGCGATGAAGCCCGTCATCCCCGACGTGTTCAGCAGCCACAGATACACCGTCTTGTCGCCATACAGCGACGTCAGGAAACACAGCGCGCCGACCGCGGTCGTCGCATACAGCGCATTGCGCGGCACGCCGCCCGGCGACAGCTTCGCGAACAGCCGCGGCGCGCGGCCCTCGACCGCCAGGTTGTAGAGCATGCGCGTCGACGCGTACATGCCCGAGTTGCCCGCCGACAGCACGGCGGTCAGGATCACCGCATTCATCACGCCCGCCGCGAATGCGAGGCCGGCATGACGGAACACGAGCGTAAACGGACTCACGCCGATGTCGGTCACATTGCTTTTCAGCAGGTTCGGATCGGTATAGGGGATCAGCATGCCGATCACGAAGATCGCCAGCACGTAGAACAGCAGGATGCGCCAGAACACCTGACGCACCGCGCGCGGAATCGTCGTGCGCGGATTCTCCGACTCGCCCGCCGCCACGCCGATCAGTTCCGTGCCCTGGAACGAGAAGCCCGCGATCATCGCGACGCCCATCATCGCCGGCAGGCCGCCCGCGAACGGCGCGTCGCCGATCGTGAAATTGCTCCAGCCGGCGCTCGGGCCGCCCTTCAGAATCCCGAAGATCATCAGCAGGCCGACGCCGATGAACGCGATCACGGTGACGACCTTGATCAGCGCGAACCAGTATTCGGCCTCGCCGAAGCCGCGCACGGTCAGCACGTTGAGCAGGAACATCACCGCGAGGAACGCCGCGCTCCACCAGACACCCGGCACATCGGGGAACCAGTAGTGCATCACGAGCTGCGCGGCGACCAGTTCGACCGCGATCGTCACCGCCCAGTTGTACCAGTAGTTCCAGCCGAGCGCGAAGCCGAACCCCTCGTCGACATATTTCGCGCCGTAGGTCGCGAACGAGCCCGACACCGGCATGAACGCCGCCATCTCGCCCAGGCTCGTCATCAGGAAATACACCATCAGGCCGATCAGCACGTAGGCGAGCATCGCGCCACCGGGGCCGGCCTGCGAGATCGACGCGCCGGACGCGACGAACAGGCCGGTGCCGATCGAGCCGCCGATCGCGATCATCGTCAGATGGCGCGCCTTCAGCGCGCGTTGAAGCGTGGGTGGGTTCGCGGACGAACCAGATTGGTCGGGATTCGGAAGTGCGGACATAAAACGAGACGAACGTTGAGCGGACCGGCGGCATGCAAAGCCGGCGTCCGTGCGGATTCGGGGTGCGATGCGCCCCGGAAAGGCATCCGGTACGGCACCGTGCCCGGTGCCTGCGGCGAAGCGCGGATTCTACCCGATTCGTCCAGGCGGGAGGGGCCGCGCGATGCCCGGCCACGACGCGCACGCTTCGCAGAATCAACGAGTTGGATCGTGAAGCGTCCCGGTGCGGCGGCCGGGATCATGCATTGCCGGCGCGTCAATTGTCTGACGAAAATGATGCGCAGCGCCCGCCTTGATTTAAATCAAATGTCTGACGCACCGAAGTGTAATCATTTGTAACAATGCCGGATTCATTTTAAATTGCCGCAGACATGGCCCATGTAGTCGGTTTGTAATGATTCGCGAGATAATACGGGCCGCCCTGAAATGACTGCCGTGCGGAACGGTCGAATTCGCGCATCTTCCGCCGCTCCACCACCTGAAGGACGATGCATTTTCCGCTGCCGCAAACGTTTCGCCGCTACATCCTGTCAACCGTCGCCCGGATCCTGTCGCCGCGCGGCGTCATCGTCGCGGGCCTCGTTCTGCTGGTATTCAGCTGGACCCTGTGCGCATCGGTGCTGATCGAGTTGCGGCGGGACGCCTATGACCACGCGATCGAAAATGCCCGGAACCTGATGCTGCTCATCGAGCGCGACATCGCCCGGAACATCGAGCTCTACGACTTGTCGCTGCAGAGCGTGGTGGACGGCGTCGGCGATCCGGAAGTCATGTCGCTGTCCCCGCATCTTCGCAATCAGGTCCTGTTCGACCGCGCCGCGACCGGCAGCTATCTCGGCTCGATCTTCGTGATGGACGCGCGCGGCGATATCGTGATCGATTCCGGTGCGACGCCCGCACGGCAAGGCAATTTCACCGACCGCGACTATTTCACCGTGCACCGCGACCGCCTGGTCCGCGGTCTCTATATCAGCAAGCCGTACGCATCGCGCCTGCGCAACGGCGCGTTGACGATCGCGCTCAGCCGCCGGATCACGCGCCCGGACGGCTCGTTCGGCGGCATCGTCGTCGGCACCCTGAGCATCGACTATTTCCGCGCGCTGCTCGACGGCATCGCGGTCGGCAAGCACGGCACCGCCGCGATCATCGAAGAAAACGGTTCGCTCGTCTGCCGTCTGCCGTACGACCCGACCCTCGTCGGCCTCGACCTGCACAAGGCGCCCCTGTTCATCAGAGCGCAAGCGCATCGCGAAGGCGTGCTCACCGGCCTGGCCGCGATCGACGGCATCCGGCGCATCTTTGTATACAGGCATCTCGCCAACCTGCCGCTGATCGTCGATGTCGCGCCGGCCGAAGAGGACATCTATGCGCCGTGGCGCCATCGCGCGATATGGCTGCTCGCGCTGTTGGGGCTCTTCAGCGCATTCACCATGATCGGCTCGCTGCTGCTGTCGCGCGAACTGAAACGGCGGCAGATCGCGGAATCGATGCTGTACCGCCTCGCGCATACCGATTCGCTGACCGGGCTCGACAACCGCGGCACCTTCGACGCGGTCATCTCGAATGAAACGCAGCGCGCGGCGCGCAGCGGGCGGCCGCTGTCGGTGCTGTTCGTCGACGTCGACCACTTCAAGGCGTTCAACGACTACTACGGCCATCAGGCGGGCGACGACGTGCTGCGCCAGGTCGCGCAAGGCGTGTCGGCTTGCCTGCGCCGCCAGGGCGACCACGTCGCGCGCTACGGCGGCGAGGAGTTCGTCGTCACGCTGCCCGACACCGACGCGCGCGGCGCGGCGACCGTCGCGGAAGCGATCCGGCGCGCGGTCGCCGCGCTCGACATCGAACACGTGGAGAGCCCGTACGGTCGCGTGACCGTGAGCATCGGTACGGCGACCAGCAGCGGCGCCCGCGGAATGAGCGCCGAGACGCTCGTGAAGCTGGCCGACGAAGCGCTCTACCTGGCGAAATCCGGCGGCCGCAACCGCGTATGCGAGGCATCGCTGGCCCGCACGGAGGCGTGATCCGGGCGGCCGTGCCCGGCCCGGCAACGCCGCGTCGCCGCACCGTGGACAGCCCGTGCGCGTTCGGCTAGCGTGACGTCTGATCGAAGCCGCGATACGGCGGCGTCCGCGCCGCCGGCGCGCCCGACTCGCCAACCGTTTCCCGCCATGACCGCATCGCTTCATTCCCGGCTGCCGACCCTGATCCGGAGCGCGCTCCGCCCGCTGCTCGACCCATATCGCCGATACCGGCATGCCAAGCTGATCCACGCCGCGCGCGTGGCGCTCGCGGTGCTCGCGTCGATCGGCCTGTCGACCGCGCTGCGCATGCCGCACAGCGAATGGTCGACGATCACCGTGCTGATCGTCGTCGGCGGCCTGCAACACCACGGCAACATCCGCAAGAAGGCCGCCGAGCGCGCGCTCGGGACATCGATCGGCGCCGCCGCCGGCCTGCTGATGATCCTGCTGCATTCGGCCGTGCACGCGCCGCTCGTCATCTATGCCGCGATGGCGGTCGCGTGCGGCGTGTGCGCGTACTACGCGATCGGCAAGGCCGGCTATATCGCGCTGCTGTCGGCGATCACGATGGTGATCGTCGCGGGACATGGCGACAACGAGATCGTCGACGGTCTGTGGCGGGCGGTGAACGTGCTGATCGGCATCGCGATCGCACTGGCGTTCTCGTTCGCGCTGCCGCTCTACGCGACCTATTCGTGGCGCTACAAGCTGGCGGATGCGCTGCGCGCCTGCGCGGTCGTGCAGGCGCGCATCGCGGGCAGCCGCGACATCAGCGACGAGGCGCACCTGAAGGAGATGGCCGCGCTGAGCGCGCTGCTCGTGCAGCTGCGCTCGCTGATGCCTTCCGTGTCGAAGGAATGCGGGATCTCGATGCAACAGCTCGAGGCGATCCAGCGCGGCCTGCGACTGTGCATCAGCTATCTGGAGATTCTGGCGAGCGTGCGGCCGGCCCGCGACGACGCTGCCGGCCGCGAGTTCGTGCGTCACGCGATGCGAGGGGAAAACCGGCGCCTGCGCGACCGGCTCGTCGCCGCGAGCCGCGCGCTCAAGTTCGGCACGCCGAGCCGTCTCGGCCCGGGCAGCAAGCGCCGCCAGGAAGCGCCGCCCGACGCACCGCCGCAGTTGTCCGGCTACGTGTCGATTTCAGCGAAGCTGGCCGCGGAAACCGATCAGTTGCGCGAGCGGCTGCTCGATACCGCGCGGGCGTGGAACATCTGATCCGACACCGGTACGAACGGATCGCCGCACCGTTCTGGTGCAATCATGCGGCGCATGATGCGCCGCGATTCATGAATCGTCCGCCTTTCCGATCCGGCCCTTGGACAACATTCGTCCGACTCGGCCGCGAGGGTGCGTCAAATCGCGCCGGCGGGCCGCCGCCGGCCGCAATCAGGCCTTGCCCCATCTTCCCGGACAGCCGATACTCGCATATTCCCCGAAATCGACCTCCCCGGACTTCAATCCAACGGTAATTCGTATGAGCACGATTCTTGAAAGCCTCCCGGCCGGCCAGAAGGTTGGCATCGCATTCTCCGGCGGCCTCGACACCAGCGCGGCGCTGCACTGGATGAAACTCAAGGGCGCCGTCCCGTATGCATACACGGCGAACCTCGGCCAGCCCGACGAGGACGACTACGATTCGATTCCGAAGCGCGCGCTCGAATACGGCGCAGCCGGCGCCCGCCTGATCGACTGCCGCGCGCAGCTCGTCGCCGAAGGCATCGCCGCGCTGCAAAGCGGCGCGTTCCACATCACGACGGCCGGCGTCACGTACTTCAACACGACGCCGATCGGCCGCGCCGTGACGGGCACGATGCTCGTCGCCGCGATGAAGGAAGACGGCGTCAACATCTGGGGCGACGGCAGCACGTACAAGGGCAACGACATCGAGCGCTTCTACCGCTACGGCCTGCTCGTGAACCCCGATCTGAAGATCTACAAGCCGTGGCTCGACCAGACGTTCATCGATGAGCTCGGCGGCCGTGCGGAAATGTCGGAATTCATGCGCCAGGCGGGCTTCGCGTACAAGATGTCGGCCGAGAAGGCCTACTCGACCGATTCGAACCTGCTCGGCGCCACGCACGAAGCGAAGGATCTCGAAAGCCTCGAAAGCGGCATCAAGATCGTGAACCCGATCATGGGCGTCGCGTTCTGGCGCGACGACGTGAAGATCGACAAGGAAGAAGTGACGATCCGCTTCGAGCAAGGCCAGCCGGTCGCGCTGAACGGCGTCGAGTTCAAGGATCAGGTCGAGCTGCTGCTCGAGGCGAACCGCATCGGCGGCCGCCACGGCCTCGGCATGAGCGACCAGATCGAGAACCGCATCATCGAGGCGAAGAGCCGCGGCATCTACGAAGCCCCGGGCCTCGCGCTGCTGTACATCGCGTACGAGCGTCTCGTCACCGGCATCCACAACGAAGACACGATCGAGCAGTACCGCGAGAACGGCCGCCGTCTCGGCCGCCTGCTGTATCAGGGCCGCTGGTTCGACCCGCAGGCGATCATGCTGCGCGAAACGGCGCAACGCTGGGTCGCACGCGCGATCACCGGCGAAGTGAAGATCGAACTGCGCCGCGGCAACGACTACTCGATCCTGAGCACGACGTCGCCGAACCTGACGTACCAGCCGGAGCGTCTGTCGATGGAGAAGGTCGTGTCGACGTTCTCGCCGCGCGATCGTATCGGTCAGCTGACGATGCGCAACCTCGACATCACCGATACGCGCGACAAGCTGCGCGTCTACACGCAAGTCGGCCTGCTGACGCCGGGCGAATCGTCGGCGCTGCCGCAGATCAAGGGCGACGGCGAGCAGTAAGCCGCTTCGTCCGATGCCGGGCCGCGTAGCCGATACGCGGTCCGGCCGGGCAGGCAGGGCGTGCGTCGTGGCATGCCCTGCCTGCCGCTTTCTCCTCCGTTCCTCCGCTCCTCCTGCTTTACTCCCGCCATCGCGTCACGCGCAAACGGCGCTGCAACGCGGCCGCAATCGTGGCAAGCTGACAGTCGTCCGATTTCCGGCCCGGCTCATGCCTTCCCTCGTCGTCATACCCCTGAACGGCCCGATCAACAGCGGCAGGACGACGCTCGGTCGCGCAAGACGGAAGCCGTGCGCATCGACGTCAAACTGACCCGAACGACGGCGAGATCGCCGTCAAATGGGCGCTGGACGGACACGGCATCCCGATGCGCGCCGCATCGGACATCAGCGACTATCTCGCGGACGGTCGTCTCGTCGTCGTGCCGCAGGACTACGTGACGCGCGGCGCGGACATCTACGCGGTCTATGCGCAGCGTCGTCAGATGTCCGCTCGAATTCGCGCCTTCGTCGACTTTCTCGCAGCCGAGCTCGGCCAGTCGCAGAAGCGGTAGGCGAACCGGCCGTCACCCGGCATTCGCGGGCGCCGGCCGGATGCCGAGCGGCCCATCGGCAATCCGCCACACAACGAACGCGGCGGCACAACGCCAAACGCAAGCAGGTACGGCAATGAGTGAAAGCGGACTGGATTATCAACTGATGGAACTGGCGAACGGCAAGCCGGTGAAGATGTGGACGAACGGCGTCGCGCTCGAGCCCGAGGCGCGCGAGCAGTTGCGCAATACGGCGCGCATGCCGTTCATCTTCAGGCATGTGGCCGTGATGCCGGACGCGCACCTCGGCAAGGGTTCGACGATCGGCAGCGTCATTCCGACGAAGGGCGCGATCATTCCGGCGGCAGTCGGCGTCGATATCGGCTGCGGGATGATGGCCGCACGCACGACGTTGACCGCGGCCGATCTGCCGGATTCGCTCGCGGGGCTGCGCAGCGCGATCGAATGCGCGGTGCCGCACGGCCGTTCGCCGGGCCGGCGCGATCCGGGCGCGTGGGGCCACCGCACGCCGCCAGCCGTCGACGCGATGTGGCAGGCGCTGCTGCCGGAATTCCGGCGGATCGCCGACAAGTATCCGGCGCTCGAGAAAACGAACCACCACGTGCATCTCGGCACGCTCGGCACCGGCAATCATTTCATCGAAGTGTGCATCGACGAGAACGATGCCGTGTGGTTCATGCTGCACAGCGGCTCGCGCGGCGTCGGCAATGCGATCGGCAACCTCTTCATCGAGCTCGCGCAGGCCGACATGCGGCGGCACCTCGCCAACCTGCCGGACCGCAACCTCGCGTATTTCAGCGAAGGCAGCCGCCACTTCGACGATTACGTGCACGCGGTCGGCTGGGCGCAGGACTACGCGAGGCGCAACCGCCAGATCATGATGGACGCCGTGATCCGCGCGGCACACGACGCGATCGGCAAGCCGTTCGGAATCGACGAGCACGCGGTGAACTGCCACCACAACTACGTGCAGAAGGAACGGCACTTCGGCGAAGACGTATTCGTGACCCGCAAGGGCGCGGTGTCGGCGCAGAAGGGACAACTCGGGATCATTCCGGGATCGATGGGGGCGAAGAGTTTCATCGTGCGCGGGCTCGGCAATCCGGAAAGTTTCTGCTCATGCAGCCACGGCGCCGGACGGGCGATGAGCCGCAGCGAGGCAAAGCGGCGCTATACGGTCGCGGATCAGGTGAAGGCGACCGCGGGCGTCGAATGCCGGAAGGATGCGGGCGTGATCGACGAGATCCCGATGGCATACAAGGACATCGACGCGGTGATGGCGGCGCAGCGCAGTCTCGTCGAGGTGGTGCACACGCTGCGACAGGTGGTGTGCGTCAAGGGATAACCGCGCACGGCGGACCGCGCCGCCACCGACCCGCCTCACCCGCCATGCGCGCAACTCATGCGCGCCATGAGAACTTATCGATTGTTGGCAGCCGCGATCGACGACGACAATCGGCGCATACCCAGCGCCTGCGCCATCTCGGGCGCGCCGACGCCGCAGGGCGACCTTCACTCCCAACAGGCACGTCACGATCGATGAACCATCCGGCACCTCTCCTTTGCGCGGCCGGCCCCAGCCCGGCCGCGAACACCCCGCATCCCGCCCCCGCCCGCACGTGTGGCGAAGCGCTCGTCGCCCTGCTCGGGCGATACGGCGTCGAATACGTGTTCGGCATTCCCGGCGTGCACACCGTCGAACTCTATCGCGGTCTCGCCGCGTCGCCGATCCGGCACGTCACGCCACGCCACGAGCAGGGCGCCGGCTTCATGGCGGACGGCTACGCGCGCGTCACGGGCAAGCCCGGCGTCTGCTTCATCATCACGGGGCCCGGGATGACCAACATCGCGACCGCGATGGCACAGGCATACGCGGATTCGATTCCGATGCTCGTGATCTCGAGCGTCAACGCGCGGCGCGAACTCGGCAGCGGCGACGGCCGTCTGCACGAACTGCCGTCGCAGCGCGACGTGTTCGCGGGCCTCACCGCGTTCTCGCACACGCTGCTCGACGCGGACGACCTGCCGCAGGTGCTCGCGCGCGCATTCGCGGTATTCGAAGGCGCGCGTCCACGGCCCGTGCATATCGAGATTCCGCTCGATGTGATCGTCGCCCCGGTTCACGATCCGCTCGCGGCGCCAGCCGCGCTGCCCGCGAAGCCCGCACCCGACGCAGCCGCGCTCGCCGCGGCCGCCGATCTGCTTGCGGGCGCGCGCCGGCCGCTGATCCTCGCCGGCGGCGGTGCCGTGCACGCGGCGGCCGAACTGCGCGAACTCGCCGAGCGCCTGCATGCACCGGTCGCGCTGACGATCAACGCGAAGGGGCTGCTGCCCGCCGGTCATCCGTTGCTGATTGGTTCCACACAGTCGCTGCCCGAGACGCGAGCGATGGTGCGTGACGCCGACGTCGTGCTCGCGGTCGGCACCGAACTCGGCGAAACGGATTACGACGTCACATTCGACGGCGGCTTCGCGATCGACGGCCAGCTGATCCGCATCGACATCGACGCGCAGCAGCTGATGCGCAATCGCCGCGCGGATCTGGCGATCGCCGGCGATGCGCAGCGCGCGCTCGGCGCACTGTCGACACGCCTGCACGAACGGCCCGCGTCGGCGCCGCAGGCCGCCTGGGGCGCCGCGCGCGTGGCGGCCGTGCGCGCCGCGATCGCATCCGGCCACGACGCGCCGACGCGCGCGCAGGCGCGGCTGATCGAAACGATCGTCGCGGCGCTGCCGGGCGTGATCGTCGCGGGCGACTCGACGAGCCCGGTCTACGTCGGCAACTTCGTGCACGATGCGCCAGCGCCGCGGACATGGTTCAACTCGTCGACGGGCTACGGCACGCTCGGCTACGGGCTGCCCGCCGCGATCGGCGCGAAGCTCGCCGCACGCGAGCGTCCTGTCGTCTGCCTGATCGGCGACGGCGGCCTGCAGTTCACGCTGCCGGAACTGGCGAGCGCGGTCGAGGCCGGCGTGCCGGTGATCGTAATCGTCTGGAACAACCACGGCTACGGCGAAATCCGCAAATACATGGTGGCGCGCGACATCACGCCGGTCGGCGTCGATCCGTACACGCCCGACTTCCTCGCACTCGCGCGCGGGTTCGGCTGCGCAGCGTGCGCGGTCGCGACGCCCGACGCGCTTGCGCGCGCATTGCGCGACGCGGCGTCACGCACGCGCCCGACGGTGATCGAGATCGTCGAAGCCGACTGGTTCGCCCAGGTGCAGCGATGAATACGGCCGCCGATCCTCGCTTCGACGCGCCGCTGCCGACGCGGCTCTACATCGACGGCGCATGGTGCCGCAGCGCCGGCGGCGCCACGCTGCCCGTCGTCGATCCGTCGACGGAAGCCGTCATCGCGCACGTCGACGCAGGCGGCGAAGCCGACGTCGAGCGCGCCGTGCAGGCCGCGTCCCGCGCGTTCCCGGGCTGGAAACGCACGACCGGCGCCGCACGCGCGGCCTTGCTGCGCGCGATTGCACGCGGCGTCGATGCGCAGCGCACGCGGCTCGCGACGCTGCAATCGCTGAACAACGGCAAGCCGTTCGCGGAAGCCCTGCTCGACGTGGCGGACGTGATCGCGACCTTCGACTATTACGCGGGCCTCGCCGAACGGCTCGACACGGATGGCGAAACCGCGCTCGACCTGCCCGGCGACGACCATCGCGCATGGCTTCGCCGCGAACCAGCCGGCGTCGCGGCACTGATCGTCCCGTGGAATTTCCCGATGGTGACAACCGCATGGAAGCTCGCGCCCGCGCTCGCGGCGGGCTGCACGGTCGTGCTGAAGCCGTCGGAGATCACGCCGCTGCCCGAACTCGCGCTCACGGAGATCGCGGCCGATGCCGGCCTGCCGCCCGGCGTGCTGAACGTCGTGACCGGCACCGGCGCCGACGTGGGCGCGCGCCTGTGCGCGCATCCGCGCGTCGCGAAGGTGTCGTTTACGGGCAGCACGGCCGTCGGCGCGCAGGTGATGAAAACGGCCGCCGACACGATCAAGGGCGTCGGCCTCGAACTGGGCGGCAAATCGTCGATCATCGTGTTCGCCGACGCCGATCCCGATCTCGCGGTCGAGCTGATCGCGGGCGGCGGCCTGTTCAATGCCGGGCAGATGTGCTCGGCCACGTCGCGCGTGCTCGTGGCCGCGCCTATCGCCGACGCGCTGCTCGCGCGCCTCGCACAGCGGATCGACTCGACCGTCGTCG
>NZ_JAHACR010000266.1 GCF_018375725.1 Burkholderia sp.
CCCGGCTTGATGAAGCTCAGGTCCGCAAGCTTGAGCTGCCAGTGCAGCACCGCCGCATCGGCGGGAAACAGGCTCGTCAATGCGTAGCTTGCCGCGAGTCCGCATCCGAGTGCGAGCATCGGCGACCACGCGAGCCAGTTGCACCACACGGACACCGGTGCGATCAGTTTGCCGTAACGCACCCACCCGATCGCGCCATACACGGACGCACCGCCGGATTTATGGGGAAACAGCCCGGAAATTTCCGCATAGGTCGCACTTTGAATCAGGCCCATCGTGATCGTGGCAATCCAGATCGCCCACGCGGGCTGGCCGATCGTCGCGCATACACCGCCGATCGTGAACAGCACGCCTGCCGGCACACCGCTCGTCACCCAGAATGCATCTTTCCATGTCAGGCCGCGATGCAGCGTATGGCCCGACGAATCATGCGAAATGGCTGCCCCGACATCACTGGTGCTGTTCGCACGCAGTCCTGCTTGACTCATCCAAATCCTCCTGTCGACCCGCGTGAGCGCTCGAACGCCGACGCGGGTTCCATGCAAATCTGTGACGACTCCGGACAAGCGCCGTAGTGTAGCAATTCAGGCGTTTCCTGAAGCATCAGCCAAAAAAATGCCGGGGTAGGATCGGCGAGACATTCCATCGTTCTGGAATGCCGCCGACCCGCCCCGGACGCTATTTTTTATGTTCTCCGTGTAACGAATTACTGCGCGCCTTCCACCCATGCATTCACACGATCCGCATGCGCTGAAATCCATGCGTCGGCTGCCGCTTCGGGCTTCGATCCGTTCTGGATGGAGAGCATCACGCTGTCGATCTCGCCCGGCTTCCACTGGAATTTCTTGAGGAACGCGACCACCGGCTTCGCCTTCGTTTCGAGTGCCGGGTTCACGACGCTGTCGACGTGCTCCGCTTCGCCGAACACCTTCTTCGGATCCTCGAGGAAGCGCAGCTTCCACTTCGCGAACATCCAGTGCGGCGCCCAGCCCGTGACGATCACGGGTTTGTTCGAATTGATCGAACGCGCCAGTTCCGCCGTCATCGCGCTGCCCGAGCTCGGCATCAGCGAATAGCCGAGGCCGTAGTTCTTGATCGCGTCGTCGGTCTTGCGCATCACGCCGGCGCCCGCATCGATGCCGACGATGCGGCCGCCGAACGCCGCCTTCTGCGCGTTCAGATCGTCGATGCTCTTCGCGTTCACATAGGCCGGGACGATCAGGCCGATCTTCGCGTCGGGGAAATTGGTGCCGAGATCGACCACCTTGCCCTTGAACTGGTCCCAATACGCGCCCTGCGTGACCGGCAGCCACGCGGACAGCGTCGCGTCCAGATCGCCGCGCGCCACGCCCTGCCACATCACGCCCGCCGCGACCGGCACGAGCTGCACCTGATAGCCGAGACGCTTCTCGATGATGCGCGCCGCCACGTTCGACGTCGCCACGCTATCGTCCCAACCCTCCACGTAGCCGATCTTGAGCGTCGGCTTCGTGTCGGCCAGCGCGGACGCGCTCAACGTCAACATCGCCGACAGTGCGCCGGTCCACAACAGTTTTCCGAAAAACTTCATGGTCGATCTCCTTGATGTGCGCCAATGCGCGTTGCCTCTCTAGGTTCGCCAACCACAATTCCACGTTATCGTTGTTTTCCGACGCGCGTCTTTCCTGCCGCGACATCGGGGCTATTTGTCGATCACGAGATCCGACAACGGCTTGCTGCAGCAGAGCAGCACCATGCCCTGATCGATCTCGCGCTGGCGAATGCCGCCGTTGTGCTTCATCTCCACTTCGCCGGACACGAGCTTCACCTTGCAGGTGCCGCACATGCCCTGTGTGCACGACGCCGGCAGCCGCACACCGGACTGGCGGGCCGCGTCGAGCACGTGTTGCGCCGACCCGCAGACGATCTCGCGATTGCTCTTCGCGAAGCTGACCGTGAACTGCTGCGCCGCCTCGCCGCCGTCGTCGGACGTCGCGGGTGCGGCAGGCAGCGCCTCACCGGCCGGTTGCGCAAGCGTCTCGAACGAAAAGCTTTCCTCGTGATACTGCTTGCGATCGAAACCGGCCTCGTCGAGCAATGCGCGCACCGCCTTCATGTAGGGCGCGGGGCCGCAGGTGAAGATCTCGCGCTCCATGAAATCCGGCGCGATCAGCTTCAGCAGCGACAACGACAGGAACCCCGTCACACCCGGCCAGTTCGTGCGCGCCCCGACCCGCTCGACGATGAACGACGTGCGGAAATTCGTGTGATTCGACGCGATCAGGTCGAGCTCGCGCGCGAAGATGATGTCGTCCGGCGTCCGCGCGCTGTGCACGAACACGATGTCGCGATCCTCGGCCAGATCGTGATGCGCGCGACTCATCGACATCAGCGGCGTGATGCCCGAGCCGGCGGACAGGAACAGGAACTTGCGCGCCGGATGCCGCGCGCACGTGAATTCGCCGGCCGGGCCGAGCACACGAATCGCCGCACCCGGCTGCAGGTTGTCATGCAGCCAGTTCGATACCTTGCCGCCCGGCACGCGCTTGACCGTGATCGAGATCGTGTGCGGCCGCGCCGGCGACGACGAGATCGTGTAGCACCGATTGATCGTCTCTCCGTCGATGTCGAGCTCGAGCGTGATGAACTGTCCCGGCTCGAACGCAAACGCCCGGCCTTGTGGCGAACGGAAGAAGAAACTCTTCACATCGTGGGTTTCCTGCCGCACGTGGCAGCACACCAGCGTTTCCTCGACGTCGCTCGTCCAGCGCTCGGGAATGGCGTTCCAGAACGCCGGGCGCGTGACCCGGCTGTCGGCCGGCTCGAAATTCGCCGCATCTCGCATCATGTCTGACTCCGCTTCTACGCTTGATCATGCTTGCCGATCTGCTCGGCCAGCCGGTCGATGTACCAGGCCGAAAACTTCTCGACGAGGCCTTCCGTGTACGGCGAATACGGACCCGGCTCGTACGCGCTGCTTGTCGCGCCGCGCTGCGAGAATTCGACGAGCGCGCGATCCTGGTCGTTGGTCGCGTTCCACACCGCGGTCAGATTCTTCACGTCGTAGTCGATGCCTTCCTTCGCATCCTTGTGCACGAGCCACTTCGTGCGCACGAGCGTCTCGCCGGACGACAGCGGAATCACCGAGAACGTCACGATGTGGTCGCTCATGAAGTGATGCCACGAATTCGGCTGCGTCCAGAACGACAGGCCGCCGAGATCCGCCTGACGGAATTCGCCGAGCAGTTTTTTCGATGCGACCTTGGCGTCGAGCGTCTGCGATTCGCCGCTGCGGTCGAGCGGCAGACGCTGCGTGCGAAAGCCGGTCGTGTCGAGCAGACGCTCGATCTCGACCGACGGCAAGTCCAGCGCTTCCCATTGCGCGGCGCGCTCGACGCAGGTGCGTTCGAATGCGGCCATGCCTTCGGCGTTCGCGGCCGACGGCTGATAGCCGAAGCCGTATTCGTACAGCGAGATCGTCAGTTCCGGATGGTTCGCGACGCAGTGATAGCACTCGCGATTGTTCTCCATCGTCAGCTTCCAGTTGCCTTTCTCGATGATGTCGATCTGCGCCGCGATCTTCGTGTTCGGCAGGTCGTGCGGCAGCAGGTACGGCTCCATCGCGGCGCGCATCACGGCGAAATCGACCGGCGGATGCTCGGCGAGGCAGATGAAGATCAGACCGCCGAGATTCTCGACGTGCACCGACTTGAGGCTGTGCTTGCAGCGGTCGAACTTCTCGCCCATGTGCTCGGCGAACATCAGCTGGCCGGTCAGGTTGTAGGTCCAGCTGTGGTACGGACAGACGATATTGCCGACCGATCCCTTGTCCTCGTTGCACAGACGCGCACCGCGGTGGCGGCAGACGTTGTGGAATGCGCGGATCTCCATGTCGTCGTCACGGACGATGAGGATCGAATCCTGGCCCAGCTCGACCGTCACGTAGTCGCCCGGCTCGGGGACGTCCGGCTCGACCGCCACCTGGATCCAGTGCTGGCGGAAAATCGCCTCCATGTCGAGCGCGAAAATTTCATCGCTCGTATAGAACGGCGCCTCGAGGCTGTAACCTGCTTTGCGCCGTTCGATCAGTGCACGAATGTCTGCCGATACTTTCATCGTCTGCTCCGGATTTCTTGCGTCCCAGGGTGCTTGCCGACAGGCATTGACCCGTGAAAATCAGTAATCGATGAGTTGATGCTCGCGCAAATACGCGAGGATCACTTGTGCTTTTTCGACCGAACTCCCCTCAATTACGACGTTTCCGCCGCGGCTTTCGGTCGTCGTCGCCGACAGCATCCGGGCATGCCCGGAGCGCTTCTCGGCGGCGGCCAGCCTGACCGGCTTGCGCTCGATCGGGCCGACCGTCCACGCGCCCGCGTCCTGCTCCCGGCCGACCTCGGCGCGCACCGGACGCACTGCGCCGTCACGCAGCCGTGCATACGCATAACGGGGCTGCGCATTCGCGAGCGGATGCACCGCGACGACCGCCGGCAGCGCGGCATCCACACGCCGACGCAAGCCTTTCGGCAGGAATTGCCGGACCGTCGCGCGGCCGTCGCCGATCGACACGTCCACCGCCGCGCCGACGAGCGGATAGCCGAGCGCGGCGGCAACGCGATACGGAAGCATGCCGGTGTCGTATGCGCCTTCGGCGCGCGTGCCGGTCAGCACGAGGTCATAGCCCTGCACGCGGGCGGCCAGCGCGGCCGCCGCATCGTCGCCGTCCTGGCAGGCCAGCACTTCGACTTCGCGTGCGCCGAGCGCGAGATAGTCGGCAAGCGCCGGACTGGCCGGATCGCCCGCATGGATCACGTCGAGCTGCGCATGATGGCGCGCAGCGAGCTGGCGGCCGATCTCAAGCGCCGCCGCGTCGTTGCGGCTGTAGCGCGCCACGCCGCTGACCGGATGCCGGCCGACGGACACCAGCACCGCGATGCGTTGCAACAGTCGGGGGGCGTTCATGCTGCGACTCCTTCCGGTTCATGGTTGCCGACCGCCACCGGCGGTTGCCCGCGCGTCGCGCGCGCGGCCTGCACCTGTTCGATCAGCGCGGCGATCGTCGCCTGCGCGTCGCCGACCACGGTGAGATTGGCCCGCTTGGCGATCGGTGCGCTGCCGTCGAGATTCACGGCAATCACGTGACGGCAATCCTTGATGCCCTGCAGGTGCTGCACCGCCCCCGAAATGCCGAACGCGATATAGACGCTCGCCTCGACCGTCTTGCCGGTCGCGCCGACCTGCTTGTCGCGCGTGAAGTGGCCGTTGTCCACCGCGACGCGGCTCGCGCCGATCGCCGCGCCGAATGCGCCGGCGAGTTGCTCGAACGCGCCGATATCGGTCACGCCGTTGCCGGCCGACACGATGAAGTCCGCCTCCTCGAGCGCGACCTGCGCGGCGTCGATCTCTTCAAGCCCCAGATCGCGATACGGCTGCGCGGTGCCGGCTGCCGGACGCACGAAATCGGCGGGCAGCCGCTCGCCCGCCCCGACGAAGGGCAGCTTCGTATCCACCGCGTTCTGCGCGAGCAGGATCACGTCCGGCAGCGCGCGTGTCGCCAGTGCGCGCTTCGCGTGTGCATATGCGCTCACATGGCGCGCGTCGATCTCGACAACCTGCGTTGCGACGCTTGCGCCGGCGGCTGCCGCATAGCGGCGGCCGAGGTCGCCGTCGCCGGTTGCGTTGTCCGGCAGGAATACGTGCTTCGGTGCGAGCGCCGCAGCGCTCGCCGCCAGCGCCCGCAATTCGTCTTCGGGCGCGAACGTGCGGCGATCGAAGCCGGCCAGCTCGATCAGCTTGTCGACGCCGAGCGCCGCCGCATCGTCCTTCAGCTCGCCGAACACGAGCAGTGCGACTTCGGTCTGCGCATCGGCGAGCAGCGCGGCGGCGGCAATCGCCTGGCAC
>NZ_JAHACR010000009.1 GCF_018375725.1 Burkholderia sp.
AGGCGGTCGATGCGCAGGTCGTCGATCCGCAATTGCAGCGGCAGAGCCAGGCTTTGCGGCAGCACGGCCGGCTTCGACGGGCCGGGTGCGATCCGCAGGTCGATCGTGCCGGCGCGCAGATCGGCGATCGTCAGGCGCAGCGGCGCGCGCGTGAGCGCCCAGCGACCAGCGATGCGGTCGATGCGCACCTCCGTGCCCTGGCCGTCCGGGCTCGTCCATGCGAAGGATCTGATCCGCACGCCGGTCGACAGTGCGCCGCCTTCGAGCGTGCCCGACAGATGGCCGCCGAGCAGACGCACCGCCGCTGCCCATGCGATGCGCGTGCCGCGCTCGGACGTCACGGCGGCCAGCGCGAGCGCCGCCACGAGTGCGACCGTGAGCACGATGCCGGCAAGCGTCCAGACGATGCCGCGCACCGTGCGCGAACCGCGCGACGCACGCGGCCCATCCGGGCGCGGGGCGGCGGGCGTATCCGGTTCGTGCGGCGTCTGCGAATCGTGGGCGTCCTTCGTCATGCTCTGTGTCTGTCTGCGGGTTCGGTCTGAATCGGTTCGGTCAGAATGCGATGCCGAGCGTCAGGTAGGGACGCACGCTGTGGTTGCGCAGGCCGTACGCGAGGTCGAAGTTGATCGGTCCGACCGGGCTGCGCCAGCGTGCGCCGACGCCGACGCCCGGGTAGAACACTTTTTCGCCCCATGCGTCGGTCGCAGTGCCGATGTCGAAGAACGTCGCCGCGCCCCAGTCGTGATTGAACCAGTGCTGATATTCGGCCGTACCGGTCATCAGGTACTTGGTCGGCAGCACCGAGCCGGCGACGCTGTGGCCGATGCTCTGGTAGCCGTAGCCGCGCACCGAGTTCGAACCGCCCGCGCGAAACAGCAGCGATGCCGGCACGCCCGACGAACTGCCGCTCGTAAACACGCCGCCCAGCTCCGCACGAAACACGACCAGGTCGCGCTTGCCGATCGGCACATATTGCTGGCCGCGCGCGTAGCCGCGAATGAAGGTCTGGTCGGTCGCCACGCCCTTCACCGCGAAGCCGGCCTCCGCATGGATCAGGTTGCCGGTGCGCGGGAACAGCGGATCGTCGACATTGCGCCGCGTCCACGCCCATTGCGGCACGAGCGCGCGGCTCGTGGTCTGTCCCGCGCCGTTCTGGTCGAGCCGGTCCTGATAGAACATCAGCGAATACGAATAATCGATGAACTGGCCGGTGCGCGTGCGCTGCGCGCCGATCCGCGCGCTGTAGATCCGCGTATCGGACACATTCGTGTTCGTGTACGACGCGAGCACGCTGTTGGTCCACGCGCGCGGCCCGGGCGGCATCGACAGCTGGACCTGCCCGTACTGCTGAATCTGGTCGATACGTCCCGACACCGTCAGCGGCCACGCGGCGCCGAACGTATCGAGATAGGTGTACGAACCCTGAATGTGCGGACCGGTGTCGGTCGCATAGCCGACGCCGCCGCGCACGCTGTTGTACGGATATTCGCTGACCTTCACGTGCACGGGCGTCTTCTCCGGTTTCGCCGGGTCGCTGCTGACGTCGATCGCGACGCTCGCGTAGTACGGCGTGTTCTGCAGCTGGCGCTGCAGCTCGGCGATCCGCCGCACGTCGTAGATCTCGCCGTCGGACAGCGGATTCACGTTGGTGACGATTCGCCCGGGATAGCGGCGCACGCCTTCGACCTCGACCGGCCCGATCGTGAACGTCGGGCCGCTGTCGAACGTGACCGAAAGCTTCGCGCGCTGCGTGCGCGGGTCGATGCGCGCCTCGGACGCGGTGATCTTCGCGCCGAGATAGCGGCGCGACTGCAATTGCCGCAAGGCCGCGCCCTTCGCGCCGTCCCAGTCCGATTGCGTAAACGGGTCGCCGTCCTTCAGCGAGAACGCGAAACGCGTCGCAGCCGCCTGCTTCGGATCCTCCGACTCGACCGGCCCCTTGAGCGTCAGCTCGACCGACGACACGACGGTAAGCTGCCCTGGATCGACCGCGATCGTCACCGAACGCTTGCCGTCGTGCGACCGCACGTCGGTGCGCACGACCGGCGAGAAATATCCGTCGGTCGCGGCCAGGTCGCGCACCTGCTGCGGCGTCGCGGTGACGAGAAACTCGAACTGGTCGTCGCTGATGTCGTCGCGCTTCGCGAAGCGCGCGATATCGAGGTGCCGCTCGAGGAGCTTGCGGATCTCGCGCGGCGCCTCGATCTCGACGTCGTATTTCGCGTAGGCGGGCAGCGCGGCGAACGCCGCGACGCAGCCGGCCAGGGCCGTCCTCGCGGCCCTGGACGCGGACCGGCGGCCGCCTCGCGCCGCGCCGCGCGTCTCGCGGGCGTCGTGCGCCGCCTTTCGCTGCTGGTTCGCCTGACCTGCCAAATAGAACCTCGCCCTCAGTTTTCTTAAAGACCCCGTATTTGACCACACGATGGACGCCGCTCCCGCCCCTGCGCCATCCCGACTGACGCTTGCGCGCAACGGCGCGCCGGCGGCAACCCGCGCATTCGACGTGCGCTTGACGCCGGCTGTTCCCCGCGTTGCGGTAAAATCCCGCCATCGCACAATCCGGCGCATCACGCGCCGCCCGAAACGGAAAGCCGAGCCATGCCGTACCAATCCGACGTCACGCAATTCCTGAACCAGCTCAAGCAGCAAAAGCCGACGCTCGAAGAAGAGCAGCGCAAGGGCCGCGCGCTGCTGTGGGACAAGCAGCCGATCGACCTCGACGAGCGCGCCGCTCAACAGCAGTCGCGCGTGAAGCAGACGTCGTACGTCTACTACCAGAACTTCTGACGACGTGAGCGCAGCCGACGAGGCCGGCGCCACCCGCCCGGAAGACGCGGTCACCGCGCCCGGCGGCGCCGATTCGACACCCGATACGGTCGACAGCGTCGCGGCATTCGCGCGCCTGTACGGCGAACCGCTCTTCAAGCTGCCGCAGGATCTCTACATCCCGCCGGATGCGCTCGAGATCTTCCTCGAAGCATTCGAAGGCCCGCTGGACCTGCTGCTCTACCTGATCCGCAAGCAGAACTTCAACGTGCTCGATATCCCGATGGCGCAGGTCACCGCGCAGTACCTGGGCTATGTCGATCAGATCCGCGAATCGAATCTCGAACTCGCCGCCGAGTATCTGCTGATGGCGGCGATGCTCATCGAGATCAAATCGCGGATGCTGCTGCCGGTCAAGAAGGCGGACACCGGCGAGGAAGCCGAGGATCCGCGCGCCGAACTGGTGCGCCGCCTGCTCGAATACGAGCAGATGAAGCTCGCCGCGCAGCGCCTCGACCGGCTGCCGCAGCTCGGCCGCGATTTCCTGCGCGCCGAGGTCTATATCGAGCAGAGCGTCACGCCGCGCTTCCCGGACGTCGACGCGAACGACCTGCGCGCCGCGTGGGCCGACGTGCTCAAGCGCGCCAAGCTGGTTCAGCACCACAAGATTTCCCGCGAGGAGCTGTCGGTCCGCGAGCACATGAGCCTGATCCCGCGCAGGTTGCAGAACGCGCGCTTCATGGAGTTCGCCGACCTGTTCGACACGTCGCGCGGCGTGCCGGTCGTCGTCGTGAACTTCATCGCGATGCTCGAGCTGGCGCGCGAATCGCTCGTCGAGATCACGCAAGCCGAACCGTTCGCGCCGATCTACGTGCGCCTCGCCTATCTCCCCGCCTGAGCGCATCGACCGCATCGCATCCGCGCCGCCGTATTCCCGAAAAAAGTGAACGATCGTGCGCTTATCGGTGCGTCCTGCGAGCAAATCCTCTACAATCCGCCGACGCCCGACACGCCGCCCCGCGCGCGGGGGTGTTCGACGCTTCGACCCCGACGCCGCCTGCTGCGGCGCCAACGTGCGTATGCACGAGGAACCCGCTAACCGATCATGAAAGTCATCAGCTCGATCCAGGAACTGCGCGATCAATTGCGCGGCCAGAACCGCACCGCCTTCGTGCCGACGATGGGCAACCTGCACGAAGGGCATCTGTCGCTGATGCGGCTCGCGCGCCAGCACGGCGACCCGGTCGTCGCGAGCATTTTCGTCAACCGGCTGCAGTTCGGCCCGAACGAGGATTTCGACAAGTATCCGCGCACGCTGCAGGACGACATCGAGAAGCTGCAGAAGGAAAACGTGTATGTCCTGTTCGCGCCGACCGAGCGCGACATGTACCCGGAGCCGCAGGAATACCGCGTGCAGCCGCCGGACGACCTGGGCGGCATCCTCGAGGGCGAATTCCGGCCCGGTTTCTTCACCGGCGTCTGCACGGTCGTCACGAAGCTGATGGCGTGCGTGCAGCCGCGCGTCGCCGTGTTCGGCAAGAAGGACTATCAGCAGCTGATGATCGTGCGCCGCATGTGCCAGCAACTCGCGATGCCGGTCGATATCGTCGCCGCTGAAACGGTGCGCGATGCCGACGGCCTCGCCCTGTCGTCGCGCAACCGCTATCTGTCGCCGGCCGAGCGCCAGGAAGCGCCGGAACTGGCGAAGACGCTGCAGCGCGTGCGCGAAAGCGTGCTCGGCGGCGAGCGCGACCTCGCCAAGCTCGAGCAGCAGGCACGCGCTCAACTCGCCGGCCGCGGCTGGCAGCCCGACTACATCTCGATCCGCCGGCGCGCGAACCTGATCGCGCCGAACGCAGCCGAACTCGAAGCCGGCGAGCCGCTCGTCGTGCTCGCGGCCGCCAAGCTCGGCGCAACCCGTCTCATCGACAATCTGGAAATCTGACGGGCGCTGCCCGCCGGAACGCAACACAAGGCATCAAGGAGCCATCATGCAGCGCAATATGCTGAAATCGAAGATCCACCGCGCCACCGTCACGCATTGCGAACTGCATTACGAAGGCTCGTGCGCGATCGACGAGGATCTGCTCGAAGCGTCGAACATCGTGGAAAACGAGCGGATCGACATCTGGAACGTCAACAACGGCGAGCGCTTCTCGACCTACGCGATCAAGGGCGAGCGCGGCAGCGGCATGATCTCGCTGAACGGCTCCGCCGCGCGGCGCGCGCAGCTCGGCGATCTGGTCATCATCGCGGCGTTCGCGATGGTCGACGAGGAAGAGCTGAAGGCGGGCTGGAAGCCGGATCTGGTGTTCGTCGACGAGCACAACAAGATCAAGGGCAGCCGCGATCACGTGCCGACGCAGAGCTGGTCGTAAACCGCAGGCGGCCTGAACCGGGGCGCCCGGACCCCGATCCGGATCGTCCGGTCCGCGCCGCGAAACGGCAACCCTGACGGTCAAGGGCGGAATCCTGTCTTGCACGGGATTCCGCCCTTTTCATTTGCAGCGTTTTTTCCGATCGTCGCAGCAGACAGAACGCACGGCCGCGCGTGGCGCCCGTCCGGCGCGCCGCGCCACTGCCGGCTACGATGCCCCGCGCTCGACCCACTCGATGATCGGACGCCACTGTTCCAGATCCTTGTCGACGCGGCTTTTCGCGACATCCCACAGCGTGAGTCCGTGCGCGGCGAGCTGCACGTAGTTCTGCGTATCGCGCACGTAGCCCAGCACCGGCAGCTTCAGCCCCTCGACGAACCGGTGCAGCTGCTCGGCCGAGCGCGTGCGGGCATCGACGCGCATCCCGACGATCCCGACCTCGACGGCGCCCTTGCGCACCGCTTTTTCGCCCGCGAGGCGTTCGAGGAAATGCTGGGTCGCGAGGATGTCGAACATCGACGGCTGCAGCGGAACGATCACCTTGTCCGCCAACTGCAAGGCAAGATCGAGCCGGTTGCCGTGCAAGCCGGCCGGCGTATCGATCACGGCATATTCGAGGCCGCGCGGCGGCTTCGACGGCGACTCGGGATCGAGCGCCCAGGCCTCGATCGCCGGCAACCCGTCCGGACGCAGGTCGAGCCACGCATGCGCGGACTGCTGCCGGTCGAGATCGGCGAGCGCAACCCACGCGCCCTGCGCCGCGAAATACCCCGCCAGGTTGGTGGACAGCGTGCTCTTCCCCACGCCGCCCTTCGGATTCGCCACCACGATCACCGTCATGAATTCTCCCGAAGAAGCCGCGCGGCGCCGGCCGGCGCCGCTGGATTGCGGATACAGGGAGCGATGATATCGGCAAATGGGCCGTCACCGGAACCGGTGTCAAGCGGGCTGCCGCCCGGCCGGATCAGGCGCGCTGCGTCGCGGTGCGCGACGTATGCGCGGCAAAGCACGTCAAGTTTGACGCCAGCAGCGTGGCGGCGAAATCGCTCAGGCGATTCGGGCTCAGACCCGGACGCCTCTCGAGCGAATGACGAACAGCGATGGAACGTGCGCCATCCAACCCGTTCTGCCGGCAACTTCCGCGATTGGATTAATTAATCCCCAGCGAGAATTAATGCAGCCAAAATAAAAAGGGACATGACTGATCATGTCCCTTCATCCGATTCATGCATCAATAACCGCCGCGGCCTTGCGCCGGCCCCGAATGGCCGGACTGGCCGCCGCCATCCGATCCGTACGAATCGCATGCCTGCGCCCACGTCGAGGCGCCAAGCAGCCCCAACAGCAATACGACAATCCACCGCCGAGCCTTCATCGTCGTGCCCCCCGGACGGACATCCGCCCTGCTTTGGTTGTACGTCACACCACGAAAAAAGCGAGAACGGCGCGTCAGCGGAATGCCGCGTACAGCGCCGGCAGGTCGAGATGCGCGGCGAACGCGTCCGCGAGCCGGTCGAGCGACGCCTCGCGCAGCGCAGGGTAGTCGATCCGCTCGGCCGCATCGAGACCCGCCCATGCCAGCAGCGCCGCGCAGGCGTCCGGCGCATCGAACAGCCCATGCACATAGGTGGCGAGGATCTGCCCGTCGCCGGACAGCGCGCCGTCCGGGCGCATCCCGTCGACGCCGTCCGCCGCCAGTTCCAGCGCCGGCATCGCGAGTGCCGCGCCGCGCGTCTCGCCCATGTGGATCTCATAGCCGCTCACGGCCGGGCCGTCGGCCAGCCCGAGGCGGCCCGTCACGTTCTTCAGCGTCTTGTCCGGCTGCAGGGTCGTGACGAAATCGAGCAGGCCGAAACCCGGCACGCTGCCCGGCGCGCCTTCGAGGCCGAGCGGATCGTCGAGCGTGCGGCCGAGCATCTGCATGCCGCCGCAAATGCCGATCACCTTGCCCCCGTAACGCAGATGCCGCCGGATCACCGCGTCCCAGCCCGCGTCGCGCAGCCACGCCAGATCGCGCTGCACGCTCTTCGAGCCGGGCAGGATCAGCAAATCGGCCGCCGGCACCGGCCCGCTCTTCCAGTAGGTGAACTCGACCTGCGGATGCACGCGCAGCGGATCGAAATCGGTATGGTTGCTGATACGCGGCAGCGCCGGCACGACGACTCGCAGCACGCCGGCCGCATCGTGCGCCGCACCGCTTCTCGCCTGTGCGGGGAGCATGTCCTCCGCGTCGAGCGTGAGGCCGTGCAAGTACGGCAGCACACCGAACACCGGCTTGCCGGTCTGTTCCCGCAGCCAGTCCAGCCCCGGTTCGAGCAGCCTGAAATCGCCGCGGAAGCGGTTGATCACGAAGCCGCGCACGCGCGCGCGCTCGCTGTCCGACAGACAGGCGAGCGTACCGACCAGATGCGCGAACACGCCGCCGCGGTCGATGTCCGCGACGAGCACGACCGGACAGTCGACGCGCTCCGCGAACCCCATGTTCGCGATGTCTCCTTCGCGCAGATTGATCTCGGCCGGGCTGCCCGCCCCCTCGACGATCACGGTGTCGTATCCGGCGCGCAGCCGCGCGTACGATTCGAGCACCGCGTCGAACGCGACCGGCTTGTAGTCGTGATAGGCGCGCGCATTCAGGTTCGCGCGCGCCTTGCCGTGGATGATGACCTGCGCGCCGCGATCGCTCGTCGGCTTGAGCAGCACCGGGTTGAAGTCGGTATGCGGCGCGACGCCTGCGGCGAGCGCCTGCAGCGCCTGTGCGCGGCCGATCTCGCCGCCGTCCGCCGTCACCGCGCTGTTGAGCGCCATGTTCTGCGGCTTGAACGGCGCGACGCGCGCACCCGCACGGCGCGCCAGACGGCACAGGCCCGCGACGAGCGTGCTCTTGCCCGCGTCGGATGTCGTGCCCTGGATCATCAGCGTGCCGCGCGGGCGCAGGTCGGATGCATTCATCGTGTCGAAGCCTTGACAAGGAAGGCCGCATTATCGCCCGCACCGTTACAATCACGCGATGATTCCGCACGATCTCACCTTCGTCCTCGGCGGCGCCCGCTCAGGCAAAAGCGCGCATGCCGAACGGCTCGCCGCCGACAGCGGCCGCCCCGTCACCTATATCGCGACCGCACGCGTGGCGGACGCGGAATTCGCGCAGCGCATCGCGCATCATCGCGCGCGCCGCCCAGCGCACTGGGCGCTCGCCGAAGCGCCGGTCGCACTCGCCGACACGCTCGTGCAGCTCGACGATCCCAACGCCTGCCTGCTCGTCGATTGCCTGACGCTGTGGCTGACCAATCTGCTGTGCCCGGCCGAAGGCGAACCGCTCGACGACGCGCAATACGAGGCGCGCGCCGCCGCGCTCGAAGCCGCGCTGCGCGGCGCGCGCGCGAAGGTGATCGTCGTCAGCAATGAAATCGGTCTCGGCGTCGTGCCGCTCGGTGCGATGACGCGCCGCTATGTCGACGAACTGGGCCGACTCAACCAGCGCGTGGCCGCGCTCGCCACGCACGTCACGCTGCTCGTCGCAGGCCTGCCCGTCGCGATCAAGACCGGAGCCGCGTGATGCTGATGCTGTCGCTGCCCGCCGTCGCGATGCTGGCGGTCGTCGCCGTCATCGTCGATCGCGTGCTCGGCGAGCCGTCCGCCGCGCATCCGCTGGTCGCCTTCGGACGGCTCGCCGCCCGCATCGAAAGCGCGTGGAACACCGGCCGGCGCGGCCGCCTCGCGGGCGTCGCCGCATGGCTTGCCGCTGTCGCGCCGCCCGTCGCGCTTGCGGCGTGGCTGACGGCCGTGCTGCCGTGGCCGCTTGCGGCAGTGCTGCACATCGCGCTGCTATGGTTCGCGCTCGGCGCGAAAAGTCTCACCGATCACCTTGCGCCGATCGCGGCAGCCCTGTTCCAGCGCGACCTGCCCGGCGCGCGCGCGCTGACCGCGCGGATCGTGTCGCGCGACACCAGCACGGCCGACGAAGGCGCGCTGTCGCGCGCAGCCGTGGAATCGGCGCTCGAGAACGGCAACGATGCGATCTTCGGCGCGCTGTTCTGGTTCGTCGTCGCAGGCGGCCCCGGCGCCCTGCTGTTCCGGCTCGCGAACACGCTCGACGCGATGTGGGGCTACCGCACGCCGCGCTTCCTGACGTTCGGCTGGGCCGCCGCGCGGATCGACGATGTGCTGAACTGGATTCCCGCGCGCCTGACCGCCGCGAGCTACGCACTGCTCGGCGATACCGCCACCGCATGGCGCTGCTGGCGCACGCAGGCCCGCCACTGGGACAGCCCGAATGCCGGCCCGGTGATGGCGGCCGGCGCGGGCAGCCTCAACGTGCGGCTGGGCGGCCCGGCGGTCTATCACGGCGCACTCGAAGACCGTCCGGCACTCGGCGCGGGCGCGCCCGCGACCGCCGCGCACATCGTCGCCGCCGTGTCGCTCGTCACGCGCACGCTGGTCCTGTGGCTCGCGCTGCTCGTCGCGGGCGCCACACTCGTCATGGGCATGCATCATGTCTGATTCCCGCATCACCCACGGCGGCAACCTGCACGAAGCCGCGCGCCGTTACGGCAGGCCTTACGACACGTGGCTCGACCTGTCGACCGGCATCAATCCCGTCGGCTATCCGGTGCCGCCCGTACCCGCCGACGCCTGGCGACGCCTGCCCGACGACGGCGACGGGCTCGCCGCCTGCGCGGCACGCTACTACGGCGCGCCGGATGCCGCACACGTGCTGCCGGTCGCCGGCAGCCAAGCCGCCATTCGTGCGCTGCCCGCCCTGCTGCCGACCGGCGAAGCGGGCGTGGCCGCCCTCGCGTATGGCGAATACGCACCCGCGTTCGCTCGCCACGGTCATCGCATCGAAACGCTCGATATCGCCACCGATACGCTGCCCGCGACGCTGCGTCACGTCATCGTCGGGAATCCGAATAACCCGACCGCCGAACGCATCGCACCTGGCCGCCTGCTCGACTGGCATGCGCAGCTTGCGGCGCGCGGCGGCACGCTGATCGTCGATGAGGCATTCGCCGATACCGGCGTCTGCGATTCGCTTGCGGCGCACGCCGCTCGTCCGGGTCTTATCGTGCTGCGCTCGGTCGGCAAATTCTTCGGGCTCGCCGGCATCCGCGCCGGGTTCGTGCTCGCCTGCCCCGCACTGATCGACTCGCTGCGCGACACGCTCGGCGCGTGGACCGTCGGCGGCCCCGCACGTCACGCGGTCGCCGCCGCATTCACCGATCGTGCATGGCAAGCGACGGCGCGCGCACGGCTCGTCCGAGACAGCGCGCGGCTCGCGGCGTTGCTGCGCGCGCACGGCTTCGCGACCCATGCGACGCCGCTGTTCGGCTGGACCGTCGATCCGCGCGCTGCGGCCTTGCATGCCGCACTGGCCGAACGCGGTATCTGGACGCGTTACTTTGCGAAGCCGTCGAGCGTGCGCGTCGGCTTGCCGGGCAACGAAACGGAATGGACGCGTCTGTCCGAAGCGCTCGCGGCATGCGTTGCGCTGCTGCAAGGAGAGGGCCGTTGAGTCTCGCTCGGCACTGCATGCCATGGGCGGCACTGCTCGCCATCGGCGTCTCCTTTCCGGCGCATGCCGCCCTCAGCGCACGCGATGACGACGGCCACACCGTTACGCTCGCCGCGCCTGCGCAGCGGGTGATCAGCCTCGCGCCGCATGCGACCGAGCTGGTCTTCGCCGCCGGCGGCGGCTCCAGGCTCGTCGGCACCGTCACGTACAGCGACTATCCCGCCGCCGCGCGCGCCGTACCTCGCGTCGGCGACAACAAGGCGCTCGATCTCGAGCGCATCGCCGCACTGAAGCCCGATCTGATCGTCGTCTGGCGGCATGGCAACGCGGAACGGCAGACCGATGCGCTGCGTGCACTGCATATCCCGCTGTTCTTCAGCGGACCGAAACATCTCGACGATATCGCGTCGTCGCTGAACCGGCTCGGCATACTGCTCGGCACGCAGCCCGTCGCCGATGCGGCCGCCGCATCGTTCCGGCGCGACATTGCAACGCTGCGCGCACGCTACGCGGCACGGCCGCCCGTCACGGTGTTCTTTCAGGTATGGGACCGGCCGCTGATGACGCTCAACGGCACGCATCTGATCAGCGACGTGATCGATCTGTGCGGCGGCCGCAACATATTCGCATCGCTGAAGCCGCTCGCGCCGACCGTCACGGACGAAGCGGTACTCGCGGCGAATCCGGAAGCGATCGTGACAACGGATCGCGGGGCGACGGCCACGCGCGACGCATTGCCGAGCCTCGCACGCTGGCGCGCGTGGCCGTCGCTCACCGCCGTCGCGCGCGACAACCTGTTCGCGATCGACGGCGACCTGCTGACCCGTGCATCGCCGCGCATCGCTCAAGGTGCAGCCACGCTATGCGAGGATCTCGACGCCGCACGCGCGCGGCGTCCCGCACGCTGACACCGCGGCGTTACGCGCCCCAGTGCACGACGTCCCGGACGGACGCGGCAGCAGGCGCGGCATCGCGCCTCCGCAACCAGACGATGCCGCCAGGCGGCACCGGCCGCGACATCACCGTATCGAGCGGCACGCGCAGCGCATGCGCCGCGAATACCCGAATCACGCCCGCATGCGTGATCACCCATTGCGGTGCGTCGGCCGCCACGATCGCGTCGAGCATCGGCGCGACACGCGCCGCAAAGCACGCGACGCTTTCGCCGCCATGCGCACAGGCATGCATCAAATCGGCGGCCCATGCGTCGATTGCGGCGCGATCGATATCGTCCCAACGCTGCATTTCCCACGCGCCGAAGTCCATCTCCCGCCAGCGCGCGTCGCGCTGCAGCGGCACGCCGAGCGCATGCGCAAGCCGTTCTCCGACCGATGCGCAACGTGTCAGCGGGCTCGACCAGATACGCTCGGGCAACGGCGCGCACAGCGCGGCGAGCCGCTCGCGTATCGCCTGCGCACCGGCGTCCGCCGATGCGGCCAGCGGCACATCGCTGCATCCGTAACAGACGCCGGCATCGACATCGACCGCCGGATGACGAATCAGAACGACGTCCATCCGAGCACCACGAGATAGATCGCCAACTCGCTCAGCTGCTGCGCGAAACCGAGGGCATCGCCCGTATAACCGCCGATGCGCCTGACGAGATAGCGCGCGATCAGCGCCCGCAGCAGCACGAGCGCGCCCAACACGGCGACACCCATGCGCCAGTCCGGCCAGCACAGCCACGGCAGGCCGAATGCCGCCGCGACGAGGGCGGCCCGTGGCGTCATGCGCTGCGCGACCGGCTTCGCCTTCCCTTCGGACCGCACGTAATCGAGCGACATCAAAAGACTCACCGCCGCGGCGCGGCTCGCGGCGTGCGCGGCAATCATCGTCCACGCGGCGCGCAGCGGCGGCAGCGCGGCGAGCGCCTGCCACTTCAGGCCCAGCGCGATCACGAGCGCGACCGCGCCGAATGTGCCGATCCGCGAATCGTGCATGATGCGCAGCACGTCGTCCCGCGTGTAGCCGCCGCCGAACGCGTCACAACTGTCGGCGAGCCCGTCCTCGTGGAATGCGCCGGTAGCCATGAGCGTTGCCGCCATCGACAGGCCCACGGCAATCGACGCCGGAAACACGCGCAGTGCGGCCAGATAGACGAGCGCCCCCCACGCGCCGACGCACGCGCCGACGAGCGGGAAATAGCGTGCGGCCTGATCGAGATCGCCTGCCGCATAACCGATCGCGCGCGGCACGGGCACGCGCGTGAAATAGCCGAGCGCGACGAAGAAGTAGCGCCATTCGGCACGCAGGCCGCTCGAACGTTCAGGCGTCACGATGGGCCACGCCTGCGGATTCGAAACTCGCCATCCCGCTCATGAATGCGGCCGCCGCGCGCACGAGCGGCAGCGCGAGCGCCGTCCCCGTGCCTTCGCCGAGACGCAGATCGAGCGCGAGCAGCGGCTGCGCATCTAAATGCGCCAGCATGCGCCGGTGGCCCGCTTCGTTCGACGTGTGCGAGAACACGCAGTAGTCGCGTACCGCTGGCGCAAGCCGTTCGGCGACGAGCAATGCGGCGGTCGCGATGAATCCGTCGACGAGGATCGTCATGCGTGCGCTCGCCGCCGCGAGATAGGCGCCCGTCATCATCGCGATCTCGAAGCCGCCGAACGTCGCGAGCACGTCGAGCGGCGCCGTCGCATCCGGATGTCGCGCGAGCGCGCGCCCGAGCACCGCGCGCTTGTGCGCGAGCCCGTCATCGTCGAGCCCCGTGCCGCGCCCGACGCAGGCATCGATCGGCACGCCGACGAGACGGCTCATCAGGCACGCAGCGGACGACGTGTTCGCGATGCCCATCTCGCCCAAGCCGATCACGTTGGTGCCCAGCGACGCATGATGGCGCACGCGATCCGCGCCGGCCGCGAGCGCGGACCGCATCTCGTCGTGCGTCATCGCCGGTTCATGCGCGAAGTTGCGCGTCCCGCGCGCGACCGGCAGCGCAATCAGCGCATCCGATGCGGGCAACGGCGACGCGACGCCGGCATCGACGATCTCGAGCGTGCTTTGCGACACGTCCGAAAACGCGTTGATCGCGGCACCGCCGGCGAGGAAATTCGCGACCATCTGCGCGGTCACCGCTTGCGGATACGGACTCACGCCTTCGGCGGCGATGCCGTGATCGGCGGCAAACACGATCGTCACCGGACGCTGCACGGCCGGACGCTCGGTACGCTGAATCAGCCCGAGCTGCAGGGCAAGCGCCTCGAGCCGGCCGAGGCTGCCGGGCGGCTTGGTCTTGTGATCGATCACGTGCTGCAGGCGCTCGCGCAGCGATGCGTCGAGCGGTGCGATGTCGGGCAGGGAGAAGGTCTGATTCATTCGGAGTACGCCTCGTATGCGCGGCCGCCGCCGCACGTCGACAGAAAAATTGCGCTCATCGCCGCACGGGCCACGCGGGCAGCAGCACATCGCGGCCGTCCTGCCTGAGCAGCACGAGCGGATAGCCGAATGCGTCGCTGGCGCGCTCGGGGGTCAGCACGTCGTGCACCGGCCCGGCCCACGCGTGACCGCGGCCGTCGAGCAGCAGCGCATGCGTTGCGAACCGCCGCGCCAGATTCAGGTCATGGCACGAAAACAGCACGGTGCGCGCGCCGCCGTCGAGCCAGGTCGTCAGCGCGGTCAGGCAATCGACCTGATGATGCAGATCGAGATGCGCGAGCGGCTCGTCGAGCAACAGCAGCGGCGCGTCCTGGCACAGCACGCCGGCCAGCGCGACCCGCTGCCGCTCGCCGCCGGACAGCGACAGCACATCGCGTTCCGCGAGCTGTGCGAGGCCGACCGTCGCGAGCGCCGCACGCGCCGCGTCGCGATCCTCATCACGCTCCCAGCCCCAGCCGCCGAGATACGGAAAACGGTTGAGCAGCACGGTATCGAACACGGTGGCGCTGAACGCGTCATGCCACTGCTGCGGCATCAGCGCACGACGCCGCGCGAGCTGCGCGGCCGGCCATGCATGCAAAGGCCGGCCGTCGATTTCGACGTGTCCCGCGGCGGGCGGCTGCAAGCCGGCGAGCGTCGCGAGCAGCGTCGTCTTGCCCGCGCCGTTCGGCCCGGCAATGCACCAGATCTCGCCGGGCCGGAACGTCTGCGTGAATCCGCCCAGCAATGTCCGTGCGCCCGCGCGCAGGGTCAGGTCGATCGCCGCATAGGCGGGTTCGCCGACGCGAACGGATGACGCCATGCTCATCGCATCGGCCTCCTCAGCAGCATCCACAGGAACACCGGCACCCCGATCAGCGCGGTCATCACGCCGACCGGCAACTGCGCGGGCGCGATCACGGTGCGTGCGAGCAGATCGGCCGCCATCACGCCGGTGCCGCCCGCGAGCATCGCGGCGGGCAGCAGCATGCGCTGGTCGTTGCCGAACGCGAGACGCAACGCATGCGGGACGACGAGGCCGACAAAGCCGATCGTGCCCGCCGTCGTCACCGCGGCCGCGGCGGCCAGCGACGCGACCAGATAGATCCGCACGCGCAACCTGGCGACCGGCACGCCGAGCGCCAACGCAGCCGCATCGCCGCGCAGCAGCACGTTCAATTGCGGCGCGGCCGGCAGCGCGACACACGCGGCGAGTGCGAGCGCCGCCCACGCGAACCATGGCGGCGCGACGCCGTTCAGGTCGCCGGTCAGCCAGAAAATGATGCCGCGCAACCGGCTCTCGGGGGCAAGCGACAGCAACAATGTGACGAGCGCGCCCCACCCCGCCGCGATCACGACGCCGGTGAGCAGCAGCCGCGGCGACGCGTCGCGCAACTCGCCGCGCCACAGTTCGCGGCGCGCGAGGCCGAGCACGAGCAGAACCGACAGGAGCGCACCGGCAAACGCCGACGCATCGACGAGCCACCACGCGCCGCCGGCGATCATCGCGACGAGCGCGAAGCCGGCGGCGCCACCCGACACGCCGAGCACGTAAGGCTCGGCGAGCGGATTGCGCAGCAGCACCTGCAGCAACGCACCGGCAAGCGCGAGAAGTGCGCCGCACGCGAAACCCGCAAGCGCACGCGGCAGACGCAACGCACGGACGATATCGGCAAAGAGCGGATCGCCGCCGGCATGCGGCACGAGGGAGCCGAGCGCATCGAGCGGCGACATCGGCACGCTGCCGATCGTCAGCGAAGCGACGAACAGCGCGGCGGCCGCACACGCGAGCGCGGCCCAGATCGCGACGGCGCGCGCGGCGTTCATGCCGCGTACCGTCCCGTACGTGCGGGCAGGCCGCACGGCCGCTTACTGCTGCTGCCAGCCGAGCGTGACATAGGCGCCGCGTCGCGGCGTGTTGTATGCGTAGGCAAGCTCGTAGTCCTTGTCGAGGAGGTTGTCGATACGTGCGCTGACAAACCACGCCTTCGTGATGTTGTAGCGCGCGGACAGATTGACGACGCCGTAGCCGCCGAGGCGGCCGCCGCCCGAATCGTTGCGCGCACCACTGACGAGCCATTCTCCGCCGACGCGCCAGCCGCCGAATGCACGGCTCGCCACGAACGACGCGAAGCGGCGCGCGCGGCGGTTCAGGTCCTGATTCTGCGTTTCGTCGACCGGATTCTGCAAGGTGGCGGCAACCCGCACGTCGGTTGCGCCGACGTGTCCCTGCCACGACCCTTCGAGGCCCTGCACCTTCGCGCGGCCGACGTTTTGCGCGACGTAGAAGAAGCCGCTCGCATCGGGACGATAGTCGATCAGGTTCGTGTAACGCGTCTGGAATGCCGTGACGCGCACGACGCCGATCGCATCGGACGCATACTGCACGGCCGCTTCGACCGAATGGCTGCGCTCGGGCAGGATCGACGGATTGCCCGCGTCGGGATAGTAGAGATCATTGAAGGTCGGAGCGCGGAACGCATCGGAATAGCTCGCGGTGACCTTCCATCGATCGGTGATGTCGAGACCGTAGCCGAAATAGTAGGAGTTCGCGCCGCCGAAATCCGAATACTGGTCGCGCCGCAGGTTCGCCTGGAACTGACTGCGGCCGATGCGGCCGGTGTAACCGAGCCACCCGGAATTCACATGGCGCTGCGGCGCCGAGTACACGTTCGACACGAACTGCTGATCGAGACGTTCGTATCCGGCCTGGATCGCCTGGTCGGGCGCGATCCGGAAATCGTTCTGCCACGTGTACTGGCGGTTGTCGGTATTGAAGTGGTCGGTGTAGACGCCGTTCTGCTGCGTCTGGCTGCGATCGTTGCCCGCCGTGACGCTGACGTGCGTCGTCCACCAGTCGAACAGCTTGCCGTTCGCGAACACGCGCGCCTGCTGCACTTTCGAATAGAGATTGTTGAGGTCGGTCGGCGCGCCCCACGCATCGTCGAAGCTGTTGTTGCCGTTCGACTGGAAGTAGCTGACGCCGGCATCCCAGTTGTCGCCGAAGCGATGCCGCAGCGATGCGGTGATGCTCTCGTTCAGATAGCCGTTCGCATTCGGATTCGCGTTCGGCTTCTTCGCCGGATCCAGTGCGGAAAAACCGTTGTCCTTCTCGCGCGACAGCGACAGACTGAAGGTCGTCTTGCCCTCGCTGTCGAGCCGGCCCGACACGCCTGCCTGCTGCGTCTGCGTGCCGTAACTGCCGTAGCCGACCGAAAAATTGAAGCGCGGCGGATGGTTGCCGCCCTGCTTCGTGAACACCTGCACGATGCCGCCGATCGCGCCGGAACCGTACAGCGACGACAGGTTGCCATTCGCCACCTCGACCCGCTCGATCTGGTCGAGCGGCAGTTGACTCAACTGGGCCGCGCCCAGGCTCACCGAATCGATCCGCACGCCGTCGATCAGCACGAGCGACTGCGTCGATTGCGCGCCGCGCAGGAACAGTGTCGCAGCCGCGCCCGGGCCGCCGTTGCGCACGATCTGCGCGCCCGGCGCGAACGCGAGCAGGGTCGGCAGATCGGCGCCGGGATGCGCGGCAATGTCCTGCGCATCGAAGACGGTGGTTTGGGGAATCGTGTCGGCGAGCACTTGCGGTGCGCGCTGCGCGGTGACGGCGTTCGGCATGAGCGAAGCGGCGTCGGCATGCTGGCCGGCGCTCGCAGCATCGGCGGCCGCGGCCTGCGAAACGACAAGCGGCAGCCCGCAAAGCGCGCCCAGCGCGGTGCGGGTGATTGGGGTCGGCATCGAAGAAAATCCAGTGAGTCACTGCGTGCCCGCTTCCCCGCAGGCTGCGCATCACGAAGCCCGCATGCGGACTTCCCGTCTCGGCCGGTATCCGGGCTGGCGGCACACCGGCTCGCCTTCCCGCGCGAGAAACGCGCAGTGGCCTGTCCATCGTGCGCAAATCGCGCGTCGCTGAACACATGAGCCGGCCTGCATCGATCCGATGCGGCCGCTTACCGTTGCGGGGGCAGCGCAGGTTGGCCGCTCCTGGCGGAGCCAGCGCCCTGCTTCCCGTTTAACCGCGCGTGACACGCGCGAGCACCGAGGCGGCGCCAGTTTAGGAGCGGGCCGCGCAAGCGTCAAGGAACGCTCCGGACGAGGCGGAGCGCAACCAGCCGGGCCGATTCGCGCCCATTCGCGAAAAGAAGCGGGGGTGTTACGACTGGAAACGTTACAGATATCGGAATACGCGTTATTCCGCGCTAAAATGCTGGGTCTTTAGAGGACGCAGCAAATGCTCAACGAACTCGAAACCTTATCTCAAAATATTGGCCGGTTGATCGCGCTGAACCAACGCTATCACTCGGAACGGCTCGCGCTCGAAGAGCAGGTCGCACAATTGCGCACGGATACGGAAACGGTGCAGGCCGAGCTCGTCCAGCTGCGCGAGGAACGCAATGCGCTGGCGGCCGAACGCGACGCACTGTCGGCGAAGATCGACGACGCTCAGGTCAAGCTGAACGCGATCCTTGAAAAACTGCCGCGCGCGAAGGGCGCGGCGGAAGCCGACAACCAGCTCGACCTGCTGGATGCGCAGGCGCGCACCGATAGCGGCGACGCGGCCAGCCACGGAGAACATGCATGAGCACCAAGCAGATCGAAGTGTCGATTCTCGGCCAGGCCTATCGTCTCGCCTGTTCCGCCGAGACGGAAGCCGCGCTGCTCGAAGCAGTGGCACGCGTCGATGCGGAAATGACGAAGATTCGCTCGAACAGCTCGGTGCGCGGCACCGATCGTATCGCCGTGATGGCCGCGTTGTCGCTCGCATCGGAATTGCTGAGACTGCAGCAGAGCGTGCGTCACGGCGAAGCATTTCCGGCGGAGGAAATCCGGCGTACAATGCACCAGATGAACGAACAACTCGGCGCTGTGCTCGCACAGCACGAAACGCAGTAACCTCGAATCGATGCGTCGATTTCCCTTGATCTGAACGATCATCGGTGGTCAAATGAGACGCAGAGATTCACAGTTCAGTCAGCTTCCCTGCCTGGTTCGCCAAGGTCATATATTCCTTGAACCAATGCCATGTGCACGGTTGCGGAAATTTGTAGCACGGGCGCGCGCGTCACTCTGTCTGATGTACCCGATGTGCTGCTAACTGCGACCAATTCTGAACCCCAGGTTCAGGATGCCGGCCTAGCGGCCAAGGCGGGGGCCTATTCAACGGCATCGGGCGAGTCCCGATGCCGTTTCCATTTGCAGCAGCCTCTTTCTGCGTCGATCACGATCCATGCAATACTGGCTGATGAAGTCCGAACCGGACGAAGCGAGCATCGACGATCTCGCAAATGCGCCGCAGCGCACGCTGCCGTGGATCGGCGTGCGCAACTATCAGGCACGCAACTTCATGCGCGACACGATGAAGATCGGCGACGGCGTGCTGTTCTATCATTCGAGCTGTCCGGAGCCTGGCATCGCGGGCCTCGCCGAAGTCTCATCGACACCCTACCCCGACCCCACGCAGTTCGATCCGAAGAGCCCATATTTCGATCCGAAGTCGACGCGCGAAATGCCGCGCTGGCTGCTCGTCGACGTGCGCTTCGTCAGGAAGTCGCCGCTCGTGCCGCTCGCCGCACTGCGAGAACATGACGAACTCGCCGACATGCGCGTGCTCGCGAAAGGCAACCGGCTATCGATCACGCCCGTCACGCGAGCCGAATGGCGCTTCATCACCGAACGGCTGATGGAATAGGCGCGGCGGCGCGAACGTCAAATTTGGTCAGCGCGCGCCGCATGCCCGGAACTCACTGTGAGCAGGGACGACCTAAGCAACCGCGGCCGGCCCATTCCGCCGGCCGCAGTTCTTTCCGAAGCGCGGCCCGCCCGCGTCGCGCACGTGCCGTCCACGTGCGCGCCCTCGCACAAGGAGTCCAACAATGACCAGAAAATCCGCCCTCGCGCTGTCGCTCGTCCTCGCTGCTGCCGTGCCTGCCGCGCTGGCCGTGGCGCCGGCCGTCGCGCAGGCGCAGACCGCCAACCCGCACTTCCCGCAGCCTTCGGGTGTGCTGTCGCTGTCCGCACAGGCAAGCGCCGAAGTGCCGCAGGACATCATCCACATCACGCTCTTTCATGAAGAGCAGGCAAAGGATCCGGGCAGCCTGACGACCGTGCTGAACCAGCGCGCCGACGCCGCGCTCGCACAGGTGAAGAGCGTTCCTGGCGTGACCGCGCACACGGGTGCGTTCTCCGTGTATCCGACCACCGATCGCGACGGCAAGATTTCCGCATGGCGCGGCCGCACGGAAGTCGTGCTCGAGTCGCGCGATTTTGCGGCGGCATCGAAGCTCGCCGGTCAGTTGTCGAATCTGATGCAGATCGCGAACGTCGAATTCTCGCTGTCGCCGGAAGCGCAGCGTGCGGCCGAGCAGAAACTCACGAACGAAGCGATCCGCTCGTTCCGTGCGCGCGCGGACGAAGCCGCAAAGGCATTCGGTTATGGCGCTTACTCGATTCGCGACGTGAACGTCGGCAGCGGCCGCAATGTGCAGCCGTATGCGCGCATGATGGCCATGGCCGCGCCCGCGATGGACAGCGCGAAGGCCGGCGCCCCGATCGCCGTCGAAGGCGGCAAGGCGACCGTGTCGGTCACGGTCAACGGCTCGGTGCAGATGAAATAACCGACGTCTCGCGCTGCATGCGACAACGCCGGCGCGAAAGCCGGCGTCGATGAGATGGTCAGTCCGATCCCCACCCAGCACACTCCGCCGGGTGGGGATTGTTCTGTCTACGGATCATCCTGAATACGATTTCCGTTCGCCACGCAGTGCGGATGCGCTTCCGTCATCCCCTCGCGGCAGGCGTGCCGCGGCGGTATGCCCACACCATCATCGCGATGCCCGCGACGATCATCGGCATCGACAGCCACTGTCCCATCGAGAAGCCGAACGCGAGGAGTCCGAGGAAATCGTCCGGTTCGCGCGCGAATTCGACCGTGAAGCGCGCGAGGCCGTAGCCGATCAGGAACAGCGCGGACACCGCGCCCATCGGCCGCGGCTTGCGCGCGAAAAAGAACAGCACAAAGAACAGCACGACACCTTCCAGTGCGATCTCGTACAACTGCGACGGATGGCGCGGCAACATCTGGTATTGCATGAACACGTCGACCAGATGCCACTTCGCGGCCAGCGCCGGATGCGTGGCGAGCCAGCCTGCATCGTCGCGCGTCGCGCCCGGGAACAGCATCGCCCACGGCGCGGACGGATCCGTCACACGCCCCCACAGTTCGCCGTTGATGAAGTTGCCGAGGCGGCCCGCCGCGAGCCCCGCCGGCACCATCGGCGCGACGAAATCGGTGACCTGCAGCCAGTGACGCTTGCGCTGCCATGCAAACAGGATCATCGCGAGGGTCACGCCGAGAAAGCCGCCGTGAAACGACATCCCGCCTTCCCACACCTTGAAGATGTTGAGCGGATGCGCGAAGTAATAGCCAGCCTTGTAGAACAGCACATAGCCGAGCCGGCCGCCGAGCACGGTGCCGAGCACACCGTAGAACATCATGTCGTCGATGTCCTTGGCGGTCCATCCCTGCGCGGCAACGAACGGCAGCCTCAGCCGCAGCCGGCCGACGACGATCGCCGAGATGAAGGCGACGAGATACATGAGCCCGTACCAGCGCACGGCGAGCGGCCCGAGATGGATCGCAACGGGGTCGAAATTCGGGTGAATGATCATGGTTAGCGGTGAAGTTTTCGGATTCGGTGCGGTGGCCGGAAGCCTGTGCGCCGCGCATTGGACGGCATCGGCACGCCAACGTTCGCTTCACGCGCGCGAACCGGCCTGCGCACGCACGATGTCGATGAAGCCGGCCAGCACGGGGCTGACGTCGCCGGTGCGCCATACGAGACCCGTCTCGACGACGGGCGCGCCGTCGCCGAGCGGCCGGTAGACGACGCCCGTGCGCCGCAGGTTACGCAACGATTGCGGCACCAGCGCGACGCCCATGCCGGCCGACACGAGGCTCACGATCGTCTGCATCTGGATCGCTTCCTGGCCGATGCGCGGGGCCACCCCCGCCGCACCGTAGCAGCCCGTAATGATGTCATAAAAGCCGGGCGCCAAACGGCGCGGGAAGATCACGAGCGGCAGCGCGGCGACATCCGCGAGCCGCACCGGCGTCTCCTCCGGCGCATCGGATACCGCGGCCGGCATCGCGAGCACGAGCGGCTCGCGCACGACCGGCAGGTACGACAGCTCGGCCGCATGGCGCGGCGGCACGGGCGGGATGATCAGTCCGGCGTCGACGCGCCCGGCCGCGAGTTCCTCGATCTGCACATCGCTCGTCGCCTCGACAAGCCGCAGCCGGACTTGCGGATAGCGCGCGCCGAATTCGCGCAGCAGCGACGGCAGCAGCCCGTAGTCGGCGGTCGACACGAACGAGAGCGCAAGCGAGCCCGCCTCGCCGCGCGCGAGGCTTTGCGCGAGCGGCGGCAGCGCGTCGGCCGCGGCGAGCAGGTGGCGGACGTCCGGCAGCAGCGCGGCGCCCACCGCCGTCAGCGCGACCGAGCGCTTCGTGCGGACGAACAGCGCGACGCCGAGCATGTCCTCGAGCGCGCGGATCGCCTGCGACAGCGGCGGCTGCGTCATCGACAGGCGCGCGGCCGCGCGGCCGAAATGCCGCTCCTCGGCAACGGTGACGAAATAGCGCCACTGGCGCAGATCGGGGGTCGGGTCAGCCATGATCCATTGATATAAAAATCGACCTAATTCGCGATGAATAATATATTGGACATTCTCAAAGAGACACTGCATCCTTGCCCAACCTGAGCCGGCATCCCGTAGCGCGCCAGCCGGCCGACATTACCAAAACAAGGATGGAGTCCCCATGTCGTACAACCGTCGCTCGAAGAACATCACGCAAGGCGTGGCACGTTCGCCGAACCGCTCGATGTATTACGCGCTCGGCTACCAGAAGGAAGATTTCGACAAGCCGATGATCGGCATCGCCAACGGCCACTCGACGATCACGCCGTGCAACGCGGGCCTGCAGCGCCTGTCGGACGCCGCCGTGGCCGCCGTGAAGGCCTCGGACGCGAACCCGCAGATCTTCGGCACGCCGACGATCTCGGACGGGATGTCGATGGGCACCGAAGGGATGAAATACTCGCTCGTGTCGCGCGAAGTGATCGCGGACTGCATCGAAACCTGCGTGCAGGGCCAGTGGATGGACGGCGTGGTCGTCGTCGGCGGCTGCGACAAGAACATGCCGGGCGGCATGATCGCGCTCGCACGCATCAACGTGCCGGGCATCTATGTCTACGGCGGCACGATCCGCCCGGGCCACTGGAAGGGCAAGGACCTGACGATCGTGTCGTCGTTCGAGGCGGTCGGCGAATTCACGGCGGGCCGGATGTCGCAGGAGGATTTCGAAGGGGTCGAGAAGAACGCCTGCCCGACCACGGGCTCGTGCGGCGGGATGTACACAGCGAACACGATGAGCTCGTCGTTCGAGGCGCTCGGCATGTCGCTGCTGTATTCGTCGACGATGGCGAACCCGGACCAGGAAAAGGTCGATTCGGCGGCGGAATCGGCCCGCGTGCTGGTCGAAGCGGTGAAGAAGGACCTGAAGCCTCGCGACATCATCACGAAGAAGTCGATCGAGAACGCCGTGTCGGTGATCATGGCGACCGGCGGCTCGACGAACGCGGTGTTGCATTACCTGGCGATCGCGCATGCAGCCGAGATCGACTGGTCGATCGACGATTTCGAGCGCATCCGCAAGCGCGTGCCGGTGATCTGCGACCTGAAGCCGTCGGGCCAGTTCGTCGCGACCGACCTGCACGCGGCAGGCGGCATTCCGCAGGTGATGAAGATCCTGCTCGACGCCGGCCTGCTGCACGGCGACTGCATGACGATCACGGGCCGCACGATGGCCGAGGAACTGAAGGACGTGCCGAGCGTGCCGCGCGCCGATCAAAAGGTGATCTACCCGATCGAACAAGCGCTGTACAAGGAAGGCCACCTCGCGATCCTGAAGGGCAATCTCGCGGAAGAAGGCGCGGTCGCGAAGATCACCGGCCTGAAGAACCCGGTCATCACCGGTCCGGCGCGCGTGTTCGACGACGAGCAGAGCGCGCTGCAAGCGATCCTCGACGACAGGATCAACGCAGGAGACGTGGTCGTGCTGCGCTATCTCGGCCCGAAGGGCGGCCCGGGGATGCCGGAAATGCTCGCGCCGACGTCGGCGATCATCGGCAAGGGCCTGGGCGAATCGGTCGGCCTCATCACGGACGGCCGCTTCTCGGGCGGCACCTGGGGCATGGTGGTCGGCCACGTCGCGCCGGAAGCGTTCGTCGGCGGGACGATCGCGCTTGTCCAGGAAGGCGACTCGATCACGATCGATGCGCACAAGCTGCTGCTGCAGCTGAACGTCGACGAAGCCGAGCTGGCGCGCCGCCGCGCCGCATGGAAGCAGCCTGCACCGCGTTATACGCGCGGCGTGCTCGCGAAGTATGCGGCGCTCGCCCTCCCGGCGAACAAGGGCGCAGTCACCGGCTGAGCTTCGGCGGGGCCGCTGCCCGGCCCCGCTGGCGCCGATGCAAAGGGAGCGCGACGACCTCGCGCTCCCTTTGCTTTTATAATGCGCGCATCCCCATGCCGGCCGGCTGAGCCGGCGGAGACCCGCATGAAACGAACGATTGTCCACGCGACGCTTCTGACCCTGCTTGCAGGCAGCACGATCGCGCAGGCCGAACAGGCCGACGGTCTGGCGCTCGCGCAACGCAAGAACTGCATGGCATGCCACGCGGTGAACAAACCGCTGATGGGACCGTCGTTCCACGACATTGCCGACAAGTACACGGCTCGCCACGATGCGGGCGACTATCTCGCGAAGACGATCGTGAAAGGCAGCGCGGGCGTGTGGGGCAATGTGCCGATGCCTGCGAACACGCAGCTGACAGGCGGCGAGGCGCATGCGCTCGCGCACTGGATCCTGTCGCTGCAATAAATCCCGCGGCCCGGAAGGCCTGGGGCGGGTTCAGCCCGAATGTCCGGTGTGGCGGCGCGCGATCTCATCGTCGACCGCCTCGCGCACCCATTCCATCACTTCGGTTTCGAGCGCAAGCGCCACTTCGTGCGTGATCTGGCCGACCAGCCAGGCCGTGTGGTCGTTCAGCGCAGCGCGGCAGCGCGCCTCGATCGCCTCGCGCCCTTCTCCCGCCAGATACGTGGTCAAACGGTGCTGCAGCCGCGCCGCAATATGCTGTGCATCGACCGCCGTCTGCACCGGCAGCGCTGCATCCGGCGCCGGATGCAGCGTTTCGTGTGGCGATGCCGCCGCGTCACATGTCCGCGCCGGTGCCGGCTTACCCGGCGCCACCACGTCGACCAGCACCGGAATCGCCGCATCGTCCGGCGGCAATGCTTCAGCTGCCGCGCGCGCGCGCGCCGGATCGCCCGGCACCAGCACGTCGGTCAGCGTCGGGATCGAGGATGATTCGGCTTGACCCATGTGAGTACTCCGTCGGCGGGTTCGCCTAGGCGCCCTGCTTGTAGTTGTTCAGCGCATAACCGCGATCGCGATAGAAGCGATAGCGTTCACGGCCCGCGGCCAGCTCGTCGGGCGCGTTGCCGACCACTTCGAGCAGCCGCTCGAAACGCGCGAACTGCATCGGCACCGCCGCGCCGAGATTCAGCAGCACATGGTGATGCGGCGCCTGGTCGAGATCGGCGGTCAGCACGATCGGCGTATCGGCCGCGTGCGGGCTGTCGACCGCGCAATGCGGAATGAAATCGAGCGGCGAGAAGGTCCAGAGCCGCTCGTCGAGCGCGCGCAGGCGTGCCGGCTCGGCAAGCACGACGACCGGCTGCCCGGCCAGGTAGGCCTTGCGCAGCAGCCGGCACGCGTAGGCGATCGAATCGCCGACGTTCGTGTGGAAATCGATCCGCGTCATTGTCCGCCGCGCCCGCCCGCCTGCAACGTCGTTCGCACCGCCATCACTGGCCGGCGCGATCGATCAGGAACTGCGCGAGCAGCGGCACCGGACGACCGGTCGCGCCCTTCGCCGCGCCGCCCTTCCACGCGGTGCCGGCGATGTCGAGGTGCGCCCACTGATAGTTCTCCGCGAAGCGCGACAGGAAGCATGCGGCCGTCACGCTGCCCGCCGGACGCCCGCCGATGTTCGCGAGGTCCGCGAAATTCGACTTGAGCTGATCCTGGTACTCGTCGTCGAGCGGCATGCGCCATGCCGGATCGTTCGCCTCGCGCGATGCGTCGAGCAGTTCGCCCGCCAGTGCATCGTCCTTCGAGAACAGGCCGCTGTTGTGGCTGCCGAGCGCGATGACGCACGCGCCCGTCAGCGTCGCGACGTCGATCACCGCCGCCGGCTTGAAGCGCTCGGCGTACGTCAGCGCATCGCACAGGATCAGGCGGCCTTCGGCGTCGGTGTTCAGCACCTCGATCGTCAGGCCCTTCATGCTGGTGACGATGTCGCCCGGCTTCGTCGCGTTGCCGGCCGGCATGTTCTCGCAGGTCGGGACGATCGCGACGACGTTGATCTTCAGGCCCATTTCGGCGACGGCGCGGATCGTGCCGAGCACGGAGCCCGCACCGCACATGTCGTACTTCATCTCGTCCATGCCTTCGCCCGGCTTCAGCGAGATGCCGCCGGTGTCGAACGTGATGCCCTTGCCGACCAGCACGACCGGCGCGGCCTTGGCCGCGGCGCCCTGGTAATGCAGCACGATGAACTGCGGCGGCTCGACCGATGCCCGCGCAACCGACAGGAACGACCCCATCTTCAGCGCCTGGATCTGCTTGAGGCCGAGCACCTCGGCCTTCAGGCCCCAGTCCTTTGCGAGCTTCTTCGCGGTGTTCGCGAGATAGGTCGGCGTGCACACATTGCCCGGCAGGTTGCCCAGATCGCGGGTCAGATCCATGCCGTTTGCCAGCGCGACCGCCTGCTTGACCGCGACCTTCGCCGCCTTCTCGTCGCCCGGATCGACGCTGAACACGACGCGCTTCAGCGCGTGCGACGCCGGTTCCGGCTTGCTCTTCATCTGCGTGAAGCGGTAGGTCTCGTTGCGCAGCGCGAGGATCGCCGCGCGCACGCCCCAGTCGGAGCTGCGCTCGTCGACGGGCAGCTGGGCCAGCGTGAACGTGACCTGGACCACCTTGGTCGCGAGCAGCGCGCGCCAAGCGGCGCCCACCGCGTCGTTATAGGCTTTCTGATTGAAAGCATCCTGCTTGCCCAGGCCGACGAGCAGCACGCGCGACGCGCCGATGCCCGACACCTCGTGCAGGAACAGCGTCTTGCCGCGCTTGCCGTCCATGTCGCCGGCCTTGACGATGCGCGAAATCAGTCCCTTGGTGGCCGTGTCGATGTCGAGCGCGGCGCCCGACAGCGTCTGCGCCTCGAAGATGCCGAGCACGATGCAGTCGGACTTCCCGGTCAGGAACCCCTTCGACTCGCCTTTGCTCCAATCACAGCCTTTTATGCTAAAGTCCATCGCGCTTGTCCTCGGATAAAATCTGGGCTAAGGATGAAAGCCGCAATTATCCGCTATTTTTCCCGTGGCGGCGCGAGCGCCTGCCCGTGCGTGCGCCGCCTCCCGCCCTCTTCTCTTCAAGAATGATCTTCGAACGCTCCCTCCAGCGCGAGCTTGCGTATACGGCTGGCGCCGTGTTCATGGTGCTGCTCACGATCATGCTGACGACGATGATGATCCGGATCGTCGGCTACGCCGCGTCCGGCGAAATCGATCCGCGAGACGTGCTCGTGCTGATCGGCCTCACCGTGATCGGCTACCTCGCCGTGATGCTCGTCGTCACGCTGTTCGTGTCGATCCTGTTCGTGCTGACCCGCTGGTATCGGGACTCCGAAATGGTCGTCTGGCTCGCATCGGGCGTCAGCCTGACGCGCCTCATCAAGCCGATCGGCGTATTCGCGACGCCCATCGTGCTGCTCATCGCGTTCTTCGCCTTCGTCGGCTGGCCGTGGTCGAACCAGCAAAGCCGGATGATCAAGGCCCGCTTCCAGCAGCGCGACGAGATCTCGCTGCTCGCACCCGGCCAGTTCCGCGAATCGTCGGCCAATCACCGCGTGTTCTTCATCGAAAAGATGTCGCCCGACCAGGCGAAGGTGCAGAACGTGTTCGTCACGTCGACCGAGAACGGCAAGGTCAACGTCGTCGTCTCGCAGACGGGCCATACCGAAACGACGAAGAACGGCGACCGTTTCGTCGTGCTCGAGGACGGCCGCCGCTACGACGGTACGCCGGGCCAGCCGAACTTCAAGATCATGGAATTCGAGCGCTACGGCGTGAAGATCCAGAGCAAGCCGGTCGTCAACGCGCCGAGCACCAACAGCCTGCCGACCCTCGATCTGCTGCGCGATCCGACCCGCGCCAACCTCGCGGAATTCGCATGGCGCGCGGGGCTGCCGCTGATCGCGATCAACCTGATGGTGCTCGGCATTCCGCTCGCATACCAGAACCCGCGCCGCAGCCGCACGATCAACCTCGTGATGGCCGTCCTGATCTACCTGACCTACTCGAACCTGCTCAACGTCGTACAGGCGCAGATCGAGCAGGGCAAGCTGTCGTTCGGCGTCGGCCTCGTCGGGCTGCATCTCGTCGTCGCGGCGCTCGTCGGCTTCATCTTCTGGCTGCGGGTGCGCAACCGGCCGCTGTTGACACGCGCGCTGTTCAGCCGCTCGACGGGAGCATGATCGATGCGGCTCTATGAAAAATATTTCGCGCGGCAGATCTATGTCACGTTCGTCTTCATCCTGTTCGCGTTCGCGGGCCTGTTCTTTTTCTTCGACCTGATCAGCGAACTGAACTCGGTCGGGCACGGCAACTACAAGTTCGGCTACGCGGTCCTGCGCGTCGCGCTGCAGACGCCGTCGCGCTTCTACGAAATCATTCCGGTCGCCGCACTCATCAGCGCGATCTATGTGTTCGCGCAGATGGCCGCAAGCTCGGAATTCACGATCTTCCGCGTGTCGGGCCTCGCAACCAACCAGGCGCTGCGCTCGTTGCTGAAAATCGGCATTCCGCTCGTGATCCTCACCTACCTGATCGGCGAGTTCGTCGGGCCGTACGCAGGCCAGCTGTCCGAACGCGTGCGGCTGCAGGCGCTCGGTTCGTCGGTGTCGTCGAACTTCGCGTCCGGCGTCTGGGTGAAGGACACGCTGACCGCACGCGCCGACGGCGAGCAGGTCACGCGCTTCGTCAACGTCGGCAGCCTGTCCCCGGATTCGACGATCAACAACGTGCGGATCTACGAATTCGACTCGAAATTTCAGCTGCAGAACGTCCGGATCGCGCAGACGGGCCGCTACGACCCGCCCGGCCACTGGCTGCTCAAGGGCGTGACGGAAACGGAACTGACGCCGATCAAGCCGGCCGGCGGGCAAGCCGCCGACGCGCTGAACCCGGTGTACCGGTCGCAGCAGGTGACGCTGCCCGAATTCTCGCTGCGCTCCGACCTGACCCCGCAGATCCTCTCGGTGCTGCTGGTATCGCCCGAGCGGATGTCGCTCATCAACCTGTTCCGCTATATCCAGCACCTGAGGGAGAACCACCAGGACACGCAGCGCTACGACATCGCGCTGTGGCGCAAGCTGCTGTATCCCTTCGCGGTATTCGTGATGCTGGTGCTGTCGCTGCCGTTCGCGTACCTGCACACGCGCGCGGGCGTGGTCGGCGTCAAGGTGTTCGGCGGCATCATGCTCGGCATGAGCTTCCAGCTGCTCAACACGCTGTTCTCGCATATCGGCACGCTGAACACGTGGCCTGCGCCGCTGACGGCGGCCATTCCCGGACTGATCTACCTGGGTCTCGGCCTGTTCGCGCTCAAATGGGTCGAGCGGCACTGAGCGGCGGCCTTCGAAGGAGTTCGACATGCATTCGCACGGTATCGTCCTGTTTGGCCACGGCGCGCGCGATGCGCGCTGGGCGGAGCCGTTCGAGCGGCTCGCCGCGCGGCTGCGCGCTGCGCGCGGTGCCGATGCGCCGGTATCGCTCGCATTCCTCGAGTTGATGACGCCCTCGCTCGACACCGCGATCGCCACGCAGATTGCGGCGGGCTGCTCGCGCATCACGGTGGTGCCGGTGTTCTTCGGCCAGGGCGGCCACATCCGGCGCGACCTGCCGCAGTTGATCGATGCATGCCGGGCCGCGCATCCGGGCGTCGAGATCCGCTGCGCGACCGCTGTCGGCGAGGACGACGGCGTGCTCGACGCGATCGCGCGCTACTGTCTCGACCAGGCCGGCGACGGCGCGTAGGCATTTCGGGTTCGCAAAAAAACGCTGGCAGACGCCAGCGTTTTTTTCGTCGGTCGACATGGCGCAAGGCCTTCGCCGCCCGGCGCGACGCCGCCCTCAGGCCGCGTCCCGCATCGCCGCCTTCGCGCGATGTCCGCGCTCGGCGAATGCTTCGCCGATCATCAACAGGCTCGGCTCCGCCGGATCGAGCCACGCCTGCGCGTCGCCCGCCGCCATCTCGGCCAGCGTCAACGTCAGCGTGCGCTCGCGCGCCGTGCTGCATGCCTCGACGATCGCCACCGGCGTCGACGGCGCACGGCCCGCGTCGATCAGCTGCTGCGCAATGCCGGGCGCGCTGTCGCGCCCCATGTAGTACACGATCGAGTCGGCACGCGCGGCCTCGCGAATCTCCTCGCTGCCCGGCGCGCGGCTGTGTGTCGCGAACGCGACGCTGCGCGCCACGCCGCGCAAGGTCAGCGAGCGCTTCAGCGACGCCGCGCCGGCCAGCGCCGCGGTGATGCCCGGCACGATCTCGTAGTCGATACCCGCGGCTTCGAGCGCGCGCATCTCCTCGTCCGCGCGGCCGAACAGCATCGGATCGCCGCCTTTCAGCCGCACGACGCGCGCATGCTCGCGCGCCGCATCGACGATCTGCTTGTTGATGAAGTGCTGCGCGGTCGAACGCTGCCCGCAGCGCTTGCCGACCGCGATCTTGCGCGCGTTCGGCGCGTAGTCGAGCATCGACGGCTCGACGAGCGCATCGTGCAGCACGACATCGGCCTCGGCGAGCAGGCGTGCGCCGCGCACCGTAATGAGGTCCGCCGCGCCCGGCCCGGCACCGATCAGATACACCTTGCCCATGGTTCTCGCTTCCCTGCGAGCGCCGGCATCGGCCCGCGCCGCCGAAGCGGCGCGGCAACGCCGATTACGCCGAAAACGCCCGGATCATGCCTGCGGCGACCGTGTGGTGCGTCGCCTCGTCGATCAGCACGAACGCGCCCGTGCCCGGATGCGCGTCGTACGTGTCGCAGACGATCGGCTTTTGCAGCGTAAGCGCCACGCGGCCGATGTCGTTCATCTTCAGGTCGTGACGGTCGGTCGCGTGCGACAGCGTGTGCACGTCGAGCACCTGCTTGACCGCACCGATCTTCGCGAACACCGTGCTCGTGGTCTGCTTGAGCAGGTATTTGCGCTGCGGCGACAGCGGCGCCTCGTCGAACCAGCACAGATCCGCCTCGAGCTTCTTCGCCGGCGCGACCGCCTCGCCGGCCGGCACGAACATGTCGCCGCGCGACACGTCGACGTCCTCCGCGAGACGGATCGTCACCGTCTGGCCGGCGAACGCATGCCCGACCGCCGCGGTGCCGCCCGGCACCGGCGCGACGATCTCGGCGACCGTCGCGGTACGGTTCGACGGCAACACGACGATCTCGTCGCCGACCTTCACCTCACCCGCCTCGATGCGGCCCATGTAGCCGCGGAAATCGTCGGCCGAACTGCCGTCCTGGCGCGCCACCCATTGCACCGGGAAGCGCAGCGCGTCGTGCGCCTGCGTCTCGACCGGCAGCGACTCGAGCACGTCGAGCAGCGGCTCTCCCGCATACCAGGGCATCCGCTCGCTCGCGCCGACGATGTTGTCGCCCTTCAGCGCCGACACCGGCACGAAACGCACGTCGGTCAGGCCGAGCTGCTGGGCGAGTGCGACGTACGCGTCGCGGATCTCGTTGAAGCGCGCTTCGCTGTAGTCGACGAGGTCCATCTTGTTGATCGCGACGATGACGTGCTGCAGCCCGAGCAGCTTGACGATCGCGCTGTGGCGCTTGGTCTGCGGCAGCAGTTGCGCGACGCCGTCCTCGAACGTCACGCGCGTCGGGTCGATCAGGATGATCGCCGCATGCGCGGTCGACGCGCCCGTCACCATGTTGCGCGTGTACTGCTCGTGGCCCGGCGTGTCGGCGATGATGAACTTGCGCTTCGCGGTCGCGAAATAGCGATACGCGACATCGATCGTGATGCCCTGCTCGCGCTCGGCCTCGAGGCCGTCGGTCAGCAGCGCGAGGTCGAGCTCGTCGCCGACCGTGCGCTTGTTCTTCGCGCGCGACAGCGCGGACAGCTGGTCGGACAGCACGGCCTTGCTGTCGTACAGCAGACGGCCGATCAGCGTGCTCTTGCCGTCGTCGACGCTGCCCGCGGTGATGAAGCGCAGCACGCCGAGGTCTTCGTTTTTCTCGATGATGCTCATGATGTGAATGTCCTCGTGTGCTTCAGAAATAACCTTGCTTCTTGCGCTGTTCCATCGCGGCTTCGGAGGTCTGGTCGTCCATCCGGGTCGCGCCGCGCTCGGTGATCTCGGTCACCGCCGTCTCGGCGATGATCTTCTCGACATCGTCCGCATCGCTCTCGACCGGGCACGTGCAGCTGATGTCGCCGACCGTGCGGAAGCGCACCTGCGCCATCTCGCTCGATTCGCCTTCGCGCATCGGCGTGAGCGGCGTGACCGGCACGAGCAACCCGTTGCGGCGCACGATCTCGCGCTGGTGCGCGTAGTAGATCGACGGCAGTTCGAGGTTCTCGCGGGCGATGTATTGCCACACGTCGAGCTCGGTCCAGTTCGAGATCGGGAACACGCGCAGGTGCTCGCCGTTGTGCAGGCGCGCGTTGTACAGGCTCCACAGCTCCGGGCGCTGCGCCTTCGGATCCCACTGGCCGAATTCGTCGCGGAACGAGAAGATGCGCTCCTTCGCGCGCGCCTTCTCTTCATCGCGGCGCGCACCGCCGATCATCGCGGTATAGCCGTATTGCTCGATCGTCTCGAGCAGCGTGACGGCCTGCGCGGCGTTGCGCGAGTCGGTCTCGCGACGCAGCACGACCGTGCCGCGCTTGATCGAATCCTCGACGTGGCCGACGACCAGCTCGGCGCCGATCTCCTTCGCGCGGCGGTCGCGGAAGTCGATCACCTCGTCGTAGTTGTGACCGGTGTCGATGTGCACGAGCGGGAACGGCAGCGACGTCTTGCGGTTCGCGCCAAGGCCGAACGCCTTCAGCGCCAGGTGCAGCACGACGACCGAGTCCTTGCCGCCGGAAAACAGCAGCGCCGGCTTGCTGCATTCGGCGACCAGTTCGCGCAGGATATGGATCGACTCGGCCTCGAGCCAGTCGAGGTGGCCCATGCGGCTGGCGTCGCCGGCGGGCGGGGCAAAGGCGGATTGCTCGAGCGTCGTGCTCATGGTTTCAGTCCTTCTTTTCTGGGTTCGTGCCGCCCGCTTTCGCGGGCAGCGCAATATTCGGTCTTGTGTTCGCCGTTCAGCGCGCGGCGCTCGCATCGGCCGTCGCGGAAACCGGCGTGATCGAGATGTGCAGCCCGCACTCCTTCGTATCGCGCGACTCCCACCACCAGCGGCCCGCCCGGCTGTCCTCGCCCGGGCGAATCGCGCGCGTGCAGGGTTCGCAGCCGATGCTCGGATAACCGCGTGCGTGCAGCGGATTGACCGGCACGTCGAATGCCTTCAGGTACGTCCACACGTCGCTCTCGGTCCAGTCGGCGAGCGGGTTGTACTTCGCGATGCCGCGCGCGTCGTCCTGCTCTTCCTCGTGCAGCTCCGCACGCGTGACCGACTGCTCGCGGCGCTGGCCCGTGACCCACGCATCAACGTCGGCGAGCGCGCGATTGAGCGGCTCGACCTTGCGGATCTGGCAACACGACTTGCGCAGCTCGACGCTCTCGTAGAACGCGTTCAGGCCGTGCTCGGCGACATACTTGTCGACCGCATCCTGCTGCGGATGGAACTGCTCGATCTCGTAGCCGTAACGTTCGCGCACGCGGTCGATCATGCCGAGCGTTTCCGCATGCAGGCGCCCGGTGTTCAGCGAGAAGATGCCGATCGGCAGGCCCTTCGACAGGATCGCGTGCGTGAGCAGCATGTCCTCGGCGGCGAGGCTGCTCGCGAACTTCACCTTCGAATGACGGCCGGCGATCTGCGCGAGCAGCGCGTCGAGCCGTCCGATCTTCGCGACGAGTTCCGACGTCAGCGTGTCTGCAGTCGCGGCGCTCATGCGTTCACCTTGGCCTCGGCCGCCTCGCGGCGACGGAACAGCGGCAGCGGCTGCTCGACCGACGCCTGATACCACTGCGTGAATTCGCCGAACGCATTGAGCGCGTCGTGGATGTCCTTGTCCGCGCGCACCGCAAACGCGTCGAAACCGCAGCGCGACATATAGAGCAACTGGTCGCGCAGCACATCGCCGATCGCGCGCAGTTCGCCCGTCCAGCCGTAACGCTGGCGCAACAGGCGCGCGATGCTGTAGCCGCGGCCATCCCCGAAGCGCGGGAAATCGACGCCGATCAGCGTAATCGCATCGAAGTCGGCCACGAGATCGGCCGGCTCGCTGTCCGGCGCGAGCCACACGCCGAGTTCGTCCTTCGCCTTCGCGGCGACGAGCGCCGCGCGCTCGGCCTGCCACAGTGCGAACGGCACCAGCACCTTGCCTGCCGGCAGCGCGTCGACCGCGGGCAGCGCACCGTCCTCCGCCGCACGCACGACCTGCCATGCATCGTCGTCGATCACTGCGCGGTTCTTGATAATCGAAGCCATCTGCTAATTCCTTCTACCCGGTTGGTTACGCGTGCGCGGCCTGGCGCGCAGCGTACACGCGCTCCTTGAACGGCGTCATGCCGATGCGATCGAATGTGTCGATGAAGCGCTCGCCTTCGGCGCGCGACTCGACATACGTGTCGATCAGCTTCGCGATCACGCCCGGCACTTCGTCCGCGGAGAACGACGGGCCGATCACGCGGCCAAGACGCGCGCCGCCGTGGCCCGTGCCCTGTTCGCCGCCGAGCGACACCTGATACCACTCTGCGCCGTCCTTGTCGACACCGAGAATGCCGATGTTGCCGATGTGGTGGTGGCCGCACGAGTTCATGCAGCCGGAGATGTTCAGCGACAGGTCGCCCAGGTCGTAGACGTAATCCAGATCATCGAAGCGCTGCTGGATCGCGAGCGTGATCGGGATCGACTTCGCGTTCGCGAGCGAGCAGAAGTCGCCGCCCGGGCACGCGATGATGTCGGTCAGAAGGCCGATGTTCGGCGTCGCGAAACCGGCCGCCTTCGCCTTTTCCCACAGGGCGAACAGGTCGCGCTTCTTCACGTTCGCGAGGATCAGGTTCTGTTCGTGCGACACGCGCAACTCGCCGTGCGAATAGGCGTCGGCCCAGTCGGCGACCTGGTCCATCTGCGCGTCGGTCGCGTCGCCCGGCGCGATGCGGTGGTCCTTCAGCGACAGCGTGACGGCTGCATAGCCCGGCACCTTGTGCGGCGCGACGTTACGCTCGACCCAGCGCGCGAACGCCTTGTTCTCGAGCAGATGCTGCTCGAACGAGGCGTCGGTATCCGCGAGCTTTTCGTAGACGGGCGGCCGGAAGTATTGCGACACGCGGTCGAGCTCTTCCTGCGTGAGCGTCGACGGACCGTTCTTCAGGTGCTGCCACTCTTCCTCGACCTGCTGCGAGAACTTCGCCGGCGACAGCGCCTTCACGAGGATCTTGATCCGCGCCTTGTACAGGTTGTCGCGGCGGCCATAGCGGTTGTACACGCGCAGCACGGCTTCGCAGTAGGTCAGCAGGTGCTGCCACGGCAGGTCTTCCTTGATGACCGCGCCGATGATCGGCGTGCGGCCCAGGCCGCCGCCCGCGAGGATGCTCGCGACCACCTCGCCCTGCGCGTTCTTCTTCAGGTAGACGCCGAGGTCGTGGATCTGCACGGCCGCGCGGTCGTCCTTCGAGCCGGACACCGCGATCTTGAACTTGCGCGGCAGCCATGCGAATTCGGGATGGAACGTCGACCACTGGCGGAGAATCTCGGCCCACGGACGCGGATCGACCTCCTCGTCCTGCGCGACGCCCGCGAACTGATCCGCGGTGACGTTGCGAATGCAGTTGCCCGACGTCTGGATGCCGTGCATCTGCACCGATGCGAGCTTTTCGAGGATTTCCGGCGTTTCCTCGAGCTTGACCCAGTTGAACTGGATGTTCGTGCGGGTCGAGAAGTGGCCGTAGCCGCGGTCGTGCTCGCGCGCGATGCGGGCGAGCATCCGGAGCTGGTCGCTGCGCAGGTTGCCGTACGGAATCGCGATGCGGTGCATATACGCGTGGCGCTGCATGTACAGGCCGTTTTGCAGGCGCAGCGGACGGAACTCCTCTTCGCTCAATTCGCCCGACAAGCGACGGCGCACCTGATCGCGGTACTGCGCGACGCGCTCGTCGACGATCGTCTGGTCGTACTGGTCGTACTGATACATTCGGGGACCCCAGGGTTTTCGTGTTGACTGCACGGCGTCCTAGCCACGCCGCGCCCGAATTCCGTATCGCCGCCGCCCGGCCTTCGGCCGCCGGCTGGAATGCTAATGACGAATACAGATATCCATATTTGAAAAACTCTGGTGAATCGTAATAAACTCGCCTTATATTTCAAACGACTAAAAAATTCTGTTGATATGCGGAAGGGTTATAAATGAACCTGCACCAATTTCGCTTCGTGCGCGAGGCCGTCCGGCAGAATTTCAACCTCACCGAAGCCGCCAAGGCGCTGCATACGTCACAGCCGGGGGTGTCGAAGGCGATCATCGAGCTGGAGGACGAACTCGGCGTGGAGATCTTCACACGCCACGGCAAGCGCGTGCGCTCGCTCACCGAGCCGGGCCGGATCATCCTCGCGTCGGTCGAGCGGATTCTCCAGGAAGTCGAGAGCCTTAAAAGGGTCGGGAAAGATTACGCCGCGCAGGATCAGGGCAACCTGACGATCGCCGCGACCCACACGCAGGCCCGCTACTCGCTGCCGGCCGCGATCGCCGAGTTCAAGAAGCGCTTCCCGAAGGTGCATCTGTCGATCCTGCAGGGCAGCCCGACGCAGGTCGCCGAGATGGTGATCCACGATCAGGCCGATCTCGCGATCGCGACCGAGGCGATCGCCGACTACAAGGATCTGGTGTCGCTGCCGTGCTTCCAGTGGCACCACGCGGTCGTGGTGCCGCCCGACCATCCGCTGCTCGAGCGCAAGACGATCACGCTCGACGATCTCGCGCAATACCCGCTGATCACCTACGACGACGCGTTCGCCGGCCGCAAGAAGATCAACCAGGCATTCGCGCTGCGCGGGCTGTCGCCGGACATCGTGCTCGAAGCCATCGACGCGGACGTGATCAAGACCTATGTGGAGCTGGGGCTCGGGGTCGGGATCATGGCCGACATCGCGTTCAATCCGGAGCGCGACCGCAATCTCCGGATGATTCCGGTCGGCCACCTGTTCGGCAGCAACGTCACGCGCGTCGCGCTCAAGCAGGGAGCGTATCTGCGCAGCTATGTGTATACGCTCGTCGAACTGCTGTCGCCGACACTGAACCGCAAGCTGATCGAGCAGGCGCTCAAGGGCGAGGCCGAATCGTATGAGCTTTGAGCGGCCGCGGTAACGAGAACGGAGGAGCTAATCGCATCCTTTTTTATGGGTGCGTCATGCCGATCCATGCTCCCCTTTTGTTACCTGCCCCGACGGGAGGCCGTTCGGACGCTTGCCCGGTTCCCGGTTTTCGGTGATAATTCGCGTTTTCGCCGCGCACAATCGTATGCACGGCTCGAATAAGCCCAGGTGGTGAAATTGGTAGACGCAGGGGACTCAAAATCCCCCGCCGCAAGGCGTGCCGGTTCGATTCCGGCCCTGGGCACCAGATTCACGGCATAAGCAAGCGCTCAGCCGTATCAAAACCCGCACAAGCCCATCGCTTCGCGGGTTTTTTGTTTTCCGGCAGAACTGTGCCCGGCACTATCGGCGTCCGCACCGGACGGCACCGCCGCTCAACGAGCGTGCGCGACCGCATCGATCTTGCCGAGCAGCCACTGCATGCCGGCGAGGTGCTGCTGATCGTGGCTGCACAGATAATGAACCAGCCCCCGCACCGTCAATGCGCCATAGCCCTCGAATGCGGCGGTGCGCGCGAGCTGCGCCGGCGTCAGACGCGACACGATATCGATCGTCCGGCGCCGCGCCGTGCGAAATTCGGCGAGCACGCCGGCGGCATCGGCCGTGTCGTAGCGCCGCTCGCTCGCCAGCGCGTCGCTATCGAGCGACACGAGCAGCGGCCGATCCTCTTCGAGCATGCGGCGCAACCTGACGTGATATCCGTCGATCTCGATGTCGCGCACATGACAGAGCTGCCCGAGCGGAGAAAATCGCTCGCTCGGGATCCCTTCCCAGTCGTCCGGCGTCCAGTGCGCGTAGCCATCGGGCACCGCCGCGTAGTGGGCGGCGAGGAGTCGGGGAAAATCCGCCAGTGCGTCGAGTGTCGTCGGGTTCATGCGAGGGTCTCCCTGTCGTGTGCGCGGCGCGCCGCCGCGCTTACTTCACGCTGAATCGATACGTGCCTTGCGTGCGATGCCCGTCCGTTGCGACGGCCACCCACTTGACCGTGTACGCACCCGGCACAAGCTGCGCGAGCGGCACCGTCATCCGCTTTCGGTTCGCGGCGTCGACGCTCGCCCGGCCGTCGGACACCGTCTTGCCTTCGCCGTCGACGACGATGATCGAGCTGAATGCCGGCTCGAGCGTCTCGGTGAAATCGATTTTGACGGCGGCAGGCGTTGCGGCCATTACCGCGTTTGCGGCCGGATCGGTTTTGGCGGGCCGCGCATGCGCGAACACACTCGCCGAAACGGTTGCCGCAAGCACAGCCGCCGCGGCTTTGCGGCTGAAGGAATGCCAATCGAAGATCATGGTTTGTCCGTGACAAGTGAACGATTGCCGCGCGCGGGCATGCCACCCACGGCGCACCGCAGCTTACCAGTTGCGCACGGCATCGTGCCGGCGACGGGCCGCTGCTTGATAGAATGCGCGCGCTATGGATCTCGAAAGCATTCTCTTCACACAAGGGTTCGGCTCGCGCCGCCAGTGCCGCGGCTTGATCGACGCAGGGCGCGTCTCGATCGGCGGCACGGCCTGCACCGACGCCGACGCCGCGTTCGACACCGACGGACTGGTCTTCTCGGTCGACGGCGTGGAATGGCCATTCCACGCGCGCGCCTATCTCGCGCTCAACAAGCCGGCCGGCTACGAATGCTCGCGCGACCCGCAACACCATGCGAGCGTGTTCAACCTGCTTCCGCCGCCGCTGATCGCGCGCGGCGTGCAATGCGTGGGCCGTCTCGACCAGGACACGACCGGGCTGCTGCTGCTGTCCGACGACGGTCAGTTCGTCCACGCGTATACGTCGCCGAAACGCAAGGTGCCGAAGACCTATCTCGCGACCGTGCGCCATCCGCTCGACGACACGCAGCTCGCCGCACTGCGCGCTGGTGTGTTGCTGCACGGCGAGCCGAAGCCGATCGCCGCGGTCGCCGCCGAAGCGCGCGACACGCATTGCCTCGCGCTGACCGTGCTCGAAGGCAAATACCACCAGGTGAAGCGGATGGTGGCCGCCGCAAGCAACCGCGTCGAGGCGCTGCACCGGGAAAGCATCGGCGGTCTCACGCTGCCTGGCACGCTCGCGCCGGGCGCATGGCAATGGCTCGGCGAAACCGAACTGGCCGCGCTGCGCAGCACCGCGAAAACCCTGTAAGGGAAAATCCGCACGACCGTTCGATCCCGTATTCGGGCTTGCCGCATGGCGGTGCCAGATGCCTCTCGCTATACTCGAATCACAAGTTGTAAGCGATGTAGGGGAGACATCATGCAGATCGCCCACCCGATCGAAATGTCATATGTGGTGCTCGCGTTCGCCGCGCTCGGCGCGATTGTGATCGGCGGGCTGCTTGTGGCCATGCACCTGAAACACCGATATCACCCGAACCTGATCGGTGCGCTGATCGGCGAGTTGCTCTGCTTCCTGCTGATCGAGGCGCTACCGGCGCTGACCTGACGCGCCACCGTGCGCGAGCGTTGCCAGGAAATCGTCGACGGTCGGATAGCGCAGCGCCACGCGCAATTCGCGCTTGAGCCGCGCATTGCGCAGCCGTCGCGATTCGCGCATGAACGACAGCAGCGTCGGTTCGAGCAGGCGCTCCGCTTCCGCACGGCTCACGCGCGGCGGCGGCGGCAGCCCCACCGCGTGCGCGACGCGATCGAAATACTCCCCCATCCGCAGCACGCTGTCGTCCGACGCATGCACCGCGCGCGATGGTTTGCCGCGCACCGCCACGTTCCGCAGGATCGCCGCCAGATCGTCCGCGTGAATGTGATTCGTATAGACGTCGTCGGCCGGATCGAGCGCAGGCGTGCCCCGTTCAAGGCGCGCGACGGGCAGCCGGTTCGCCGCGTAGATGCCGGGGATGCGCACGATGCACGCCGACAGCACGCCGCGCGCGGTGGCCGCGCGCAATTGCCGCTCGGCCGACACGCGCCGATACGCGCGCGGATTCGCTGGACACAACGGATGCGTTTCGTCAATCCACGCGCCGCCGCAATCCCCGTAAACGCCGCTCGTGCTCGCATAGACGAGGCGCGGCGCGCGAAGGCCGTCGGGTACAATACGCGCTACCTGCAAGGGCGAGCCGGCCGACCGGGCCGCCGCGCGCCCGATCCGCAACCGGCCGGTGACCGATGCCGGCGGACGCGACGGCCGCCGCGCGCGCGCGGTCAGCGCAGCGACCAGCGCGCGCGTGCGCCGGTCTTCGGCGCCATCGGGCTGAGGCGGTGCGAGGTGCAGGATCGTGCGGGCGAGGCCCGCAATGCGGGCGAGCGTCTCCGGGCGGTCAAGATTGCCGACGATGGGCGTCGCGCCCGCAGCGCGCAGTTCGTTGCGCCGGGCAGGATGGCTCGTCAGCGCGACGATCCGCGGGTTGCCGCGCCGCGCGCGCCATTGCTCGACGCAGCGCAGGCCGACATCGCCGCAGCCGACGATCAGCACGCGCGGCCGGCGCAGAATTCGTGTCGCGATCATGATGGTTGTGAAATCAGGAGCAGCGTTGCGCAGCGCGCAACGGCTTGCATTGTAGCTGCCGTGCACGATATGCACGGTCCCCACATATTGTTCTAGACGGTTCTATGGCATTCAACGTCACTCTCAAGCAAAGCGGCCGACAGTTCCAGGTCGAATCGGACGAAACCGTGCTGGCGGCCGCGCTGCGCCAGAACGTCCATCTGCCGTACGGCTGCAAGAACGGC
>NZ_JAHACR010000010.1 GCF_018375725.1 Burkholderia sp.
GTTCACGCAGTGCGGCGAGCGATACGCATTAGCCGCGGCTCTCCTGACCCTGGCGCAACGCCGTGCCCGCCAGGGCAGCGACGACGAGCAGGGCGGCGATGACCAGCAAGCCGTTTCGAACCGACCCGGTCGTCTGCTCGATCATGCCCATGACCGACGGCCCGACGAACCCGCCGAACAGCCCGCACGTGGTGACGAACGCCAGGCCGCCGGCGAGCGCCGCCCCCTTGAGGCGCGAAGACGGGAACAGGAACAGCACCGACTGGACCACGAAGATCATCAGCGCGGTCAGCGAGAAGCCGGCCATGCCGTAGAACGGGTTGGCGGACGTGGCGATCAGCAGGCCGGCGGCCATGACGAGCAAGCCGCCGACGAGCAGCTGGCGGCAACGCGCCGCCGTGGTCGCGAGCCGCGGCAAGGTGGCGGCGCCCAGCGCGGAAGCAATCCACGGAACGGAATTCAAGGTGCCGATCTGAAGCGGCGACAGCTTGCCGTACGTGCCGATCACGCTCGGCAGGAAGAAGATCATCGTATAGATGCTGATCTGGTGGCAAAAGTAGACCACGATGGCCAGCCAGATCTGGCGGTCGGCAAGTACCTGACGGAACAGGTGCTTGCTGGCGCCCGCGGCTTCCGCGTCGCGCAGGTCGGCGGCCAGCCGACGCTCGATTTCCTGGGTTTCGTCGGCGCTCAGCCATGATGCCGACGCCGGGCCGTTTGGCAGATGCGTCCAGACCACGAACGCCAGCGCGATCGCGGGCAGTCCTTCGCAAATGAATACCCATTGCCAGCCGTGCAGGCCGAGCAGGCCGTGCATCTGCAGCAGCGCGCCGCCCAGCGGGCCGCTGAGGATATTGGCAATGCACACGCCGAGCAGGAAATAGCCGGTCGCGCGCACGCGCTGCTTGCGATCGAACCAGTACGTCAGATACAGCATCACGCCGGGAAACAGTCCGGCCTCGGCGGCGCCCAGCAGCAGGCGCATCACATAGAACGAGGTTTCGCCCTGGACGAACGCCATGCCCGCCGACAGCAGGCCCCACGTGATCATGATGCGGGTGATCCAGAACTTGGCGCCGCATTTGTGCATGATCAGATTGCTCGGCACTTCGAACGCGGCGTAGGTCAGGAAAAACAGGCCCGCCCCGAGACCGTAGGCTGCCGAGGAAATGCCCAGATCGACCGCCATGCTCGCCTTGGCGAGCGCGATGTTGGTCCGATCCAGAAAGCTGACGACGTAGACGATGATCAACAACGGCATCAGCTTGCGGAACACAAGCTTGTCCAGCGGACGCTCGCCCACGCGGTCGGCCTGCGCGGGCAGGGTCTGTTCAAGAATGGGGTTCATGCTCCTCCGTCTCCTCATTTTTATGGTTGATGGGGCCCCGCGATTGCAGGACTGCACCATGCCGCCCGGCCCCGCGACGCGCGCCATGCGTGGCGCGGCGCCGTACTGCTGTTTCCTTCAACGCACCGTTTTTTTCAAATGCCTGGGTCTTGCACTGCCGTGAATGCCGCCGGCGCAGATCGATTCGCGGGCTACGCCCACGCGCTGCCGTTGGGGTAGGCGTAGTTCACGAGCGTCTCGGGATGCATCTCGATGCTGTAGTCCGGACGCTTGGGCGGCATGTAGCGCCCGTTGCGAATGACCACCGGCTCCAGGAAATGCTCGTGCAGGTGATCGACGTACTCGAGCACGCGCCCGTCCAGCGACCCCGAGACGGCGATGTAGTCGAACAGGCAGATGTTCTGCACGTATTCGCACAGCCCCACGCCACCGCCGTGCGGACAGACCGGGACGTCATACTTGGCCGCCATCAGCAGAACGATCAGCACTTCGTTCAGGCCGCCGAGCCGCGCCGCGTCCAGCTGGCAGAAATCGAGCGCGCCCGCCTGGAACATCTGCTTGAACATCACGCGGTTGTGGCAATGCTCGCCCGTCGCGACGCCGATCGGCGCGATACGGCGGCGGATAGCGGCGTGACCGAGGATGTCGTCCGGGCTGGTCGGCTCCTCGATCCACCACGGATCGAACTCGGCCAGACGCCGCATGTTCTCGATCGACTCGTCGACGCCCCAGACCTGGTTGGCGTCCATCATCAGCGTGCGCTCCCAGCCGATCTCCTCACGCAGGATCGTCGCGCGCCGGATGTCTTCCTCCAGGTTGCCGCCGACCTTCTGCTTGAAGTGGGTCCAGCCGGCAGCGACCGCCTCGCGCGCCAGCCGCCGCAGCTTCTCTTCCGAATATCCGAGCCAGCCGGCGGCCGTCGTGTAGCCGGGGAAACCGTGCTCCAGCATCTCGGCCTCGCGCAACGCCTTGGTCGGCGCCTTGCGGCGCAGCAGCGTGATCGCTTCCGCCGGGGTCAGCACATCGGTGACATACGTGAAATCCAGGCAGCGCACGAGCTCCTCCGGCGTCATGTCCGCGAGGAGCTTCCACACGGGCTTGCCTTCCGACTTTGCCCACAGGTCCCACACGGCGTTGACGAGCGCGGCGGTGGCCAGATGAATCGCGCCCTTGTCCGGCCCGAGCCAGCGCAACTGACTGTCGCCGGTCGTGATGCGATGCCAGAACGCGCCCATGTCGGCGACGATGTCCTCCAGCGTCAGGCCGATCACCATCGGCGCCAGCGCATTCACCGCCGCGACGCACAGCTCGTTGCCCCGGCCGATGGTGAAGGTCAGGCCGTGCCCCTCCAGACCGGATGCGGAATCGGTATGCAGGACCACGTAGGCGGCCGAGTAGTCGGGCGCGCTGTTCATGGCGTCGGAGCCGTCGAGCGAGCGGGAGGTCGGGAAGCGGATGTCGCGGACGGTCAGGTCGGTAATGCGGATTGTCATGTCGGGATCGTGATTCGGACGGGAAAGTGATGGAACGATTCTACGAACCGGGGCGATACCCGCATAATTGTCAATTCGTATATATCGATCCCGAATTTGATATGACTTCGAAGCCCGCGCCCGAGACCACGCCCCGCACCGCCCTGCGGATTTCGAGCCGGCAGATCGCCCTGCTCAATGCGCTCAACGAGCTCCGCAACATGCGGCGCGCGGCGGCCGCGATGCACACCACCCAGCCGGCCGCCAGCCTGTTGCTGCAGCAGTTGGAGGAACGGCTGGACGTGAAGTTGTTCGAACGGCTCGCGCGCGGCATGGAGCCGACGCCTTATGGCGAAGTCCTCATTCGCTACGCCCAGAGCGTGCTGCACGATTTCGAGCATGCGGAAGCGGAAATCGCCGAGCTGGCGAAAGGGGCGGCGGGTCTCGTGCGTGTCGGCAGCGTCATGGGCCCCGTTCCCACGCTGCTCACGCGCGCGCTGACGGCATTCAAGAAAGCCAATCCGCGCGTTCGGCTGAGCCTCGAGGTCGGCACCAGCGACACGCTGCTGCCGGCCCTGCTGCGGGGCGATCTGGACGTCGTGCTCGGCCGCCTGCCCGATCAGTTCGACCAGCAGGATCTGGCGATCGAGCCGTTTGAAAAGGGCGAGCAGATGCGCGTGATCGCCCGCCCCGGCCACCCGCTCGCCAGCCGTGCGAAGCTCCGGCTGGCGGATCTGGTCAGCGCGACGTGGATTCTTCATCCGCTCGGCAGCCCGATGCGGCGCCGGGTCGAAGGTGCGCTGCAGGAAGCGCGGCTCACCGCCGATCTGGATATCGTGGAGACGGCGTCCATTCTTGCGACGACCGCGATGATCGAGGCGTCCGACATCATTTCGGTCGTACCGAACGATGTCGCGCAGCATTACGCCAGACACGGCCTGGTCACGATATTGCCGGTGGCGTTGCCGATCTCGATGGCCAATCTCGGGATCGTCACCCGGAAGTCGCGCGCGCCGTCGCCCGCTGTGCAGACATTGCTGCGGTATCTGAAGGAAGACGATCAGGCGGATCGCTGACGCGGTGTCACAGCGTGGCCGCCGGCAACGCGTCAATCGACCGTCTGCCCCGCCGTCTCCCGCAACGTCGCGACGGCCACCAGCGAGGCGGCCACGCACATCGCGACGTATCCGGCCGGTGCGAGCTTGCTGCCCGTCGTCTGCACGAGCCATGTCGCAACGCGCTGCGACGTGCCGCCGAAGCGCCAGTTCGACGATGCGGCGCTTGAGCAGCGCGCGCACGTCGGGGCTGAACGAGCACACGCTCAGTTCGAGACGCGCGCCGTGCGGAATCACGTTGTTCGCCGTGCCCGCGTGCATCGAGCCGACCGCGACGACGGCCGGCTGCGCCGGATCGACGTTGCGCGCGACGATCGTCTGCCGCGCCATCACGATGCTCGCCGCGTTCGACAGCCGGTTACTTCACCGGCGTCATCTGCTGGTTCTCAAATGTGAACGTCGTCGTGGGTGCGTGGGTGAGATCTCCCGCTTTCGTGAACGCGTAAGTCGCGGCAACGCCCTGGTACGACGTCGCGCGCAAGGCAGGGATCAGCCGGGCCGGATCGGTTGTCTGGGCGGCTTCGATCACGTTGGCGAGCAGCATCATGCCGTCGTAGTAGGTCACGCCGTACGTCTGTGGCACCTTGTTGAAGCGCTGCCTGTAGCGTGCGACGTAGTCCCGCCCCTGCGGCGTTCCGTCCAGCCCCGTACCGCTCATCGCACAGAAGACGTTCCGCGCGGCGGCCTGCGCGACCTTCGCCATGTCGTCGGAGCAGATGCCGTCGCCGCCCAGCAGCTTCGCACGCACGCCGCGCTGCACCATCTGCTTCGCCATCGGCGCGGCCTGCGGCGTGTAACCGCCGAAGAAGATGACATCCGGATTCTTCGCCTTGATGGTCGCGAGAATGCCGAGAAAATCGTTCGCTTGCGAATGGGTGTATTCGCGGCCGACAACCTGCAGACCGAGTGACTTGGCCTTCGCGATGAATTCGTCGGCAAGCCCCTGGCCATATGCGGTCCGATCGTCGATCACCGCGGCCGTCCTGGCCTGCAGCTTCTCGACCGCGAACACGGCCATCGATGCGCCGAGCACCGAGTCGCTCGCGCCGGTGCGGAAGATATGGTCATAACCGAGCGTCGTCAATTGCGGATTCGATGCAACGGTCAGCATCGGAATGCGCGCGCCACTCGTCAAACGCGAAACCGGAATCGCCACGCCGGAGTTTTGCGGGCCGAAAAATGCGACCGGACGCCGATCCAGCAGGCGCTGCGCGACCTGAACACCCGTCTTCGGATCGGCCTGATCGTCCTCGGACATCATCTGGAACCGGACCGGCTTTCCACCGACGATGATCGGCTTGCGGTTCAGCGTTTCGATCGCCAGCCGGAGTCCGTTCTCATCGTCCTTTCCGCTCGCCGCCTGCGGGCCGCTCAAGGGCCCCGAAAGCGCGATCCTGACGACCTGTTCGGCGTGCGCCGCGCCGATTGCGGCCCCGCTCACGGCAAGCGATGCGATAGCGCGTTTCAACTTCATGACGTCTCCTCGTCCAGTGCCCGCTCCCCGCGAGCGAAGGTGGGTTGCGACACCCAACGATTGCCGTCCCCACGGATCGGGATAGGCGCCTGGACGGATGTCGTCGTTTCCGGGCAACCCGCCGTCGTCGGTACGACGGCGCAGCATGCTCGGGTGACATGCCGCTCATCGAGCAAAGGACGTCATGCCCGACATCACGGATGTTCATACGCAGTCCAGATCGATCGGCCGACGACACCGGCAAAGAATTTCCCGCCCCGTCGCGCTTCGCTACGTTCGATGCACGTGACTGCCGAGGTAGATCCTGGCTGCGCCTGCTCCATCGGCCGCCTCGATACGCAACGGCCCGGATGCGCCGACGATGGCCGTAAACGTCTGTTCGTCGACGCACACCACCGGCACGGCGATTGCATACAGTTCGGCAGCAACGATCGCACCGATCGCGATGATGAGATCCCGCTCCCTCAGAATGATCCCGACCGGACCGGTTCCGTTTCGCACCGCCTCTGCGAGCACGCTGCTGCTCGAGCTGGATCCTTTCGCGTGCTCCATCACCATGATCCTGCCGGCCAGCGATTGCCCGGCGAGCGGATGGCTGCGATCGACGATCCGGCCGGCGGTCGAATCGTAGCCGCCCCAGAAGCTGAGCGGCTTCTGCATGACGAGCTTTTCAGCGAAGGCATGACCGGCGACGAGGGTATCGCCCGCCAGCGCCAGACCAGCCGGGTCGCGGCCCGCCGCAAGCGTCACACTGCCAGATGTCTTAGTCATCGAATCGCACCTTTCCTTCGAATGCCGACCGGACACACTCGCTCATGCTTCCATACGCGACCGTGACGCCGATGTTGGCGGGCGCGTACGACGCCCATTTTCCGGAGTTGGTCATGACGAGGCCGGCGAGCTGCTTCATCACGGGCGTGATGTAGGTGCAGGTATCGACGACGATCTGGACGCCGCGCGCCGCGAATTTTCCGGCCAGGCCCGATTCGCCCAGTTCCCACAGGATGAAGCGGCTCGTATTGACGTAGAAGTCGCACTTCGGCTTGCCGTCGAACTGGTCGAGCAGCGCGTCGAGTTTCCGGAATTCCGCAAGCGAGAAGTGCGGCGTGCCGAGCGCCACCGCAACCAGCGCGTCGCCTTCCGCACCGCTGTTCAGCGTGCGGCGAATGTCGTCGAGGTCGGCCATCGATACGTCGAGCGTGCGCAGCGGCGCGCGGCCGTGCAACGCCGCATCCCGCGTCGGCGCCTCGGGCGTCACGCCGACCGCGTGGAAGAGCGCGACCGCACCGCTCGACGCGGCGGCCGCGCCGAGCGCCTTGAGCTCGTCCTCGGTGGTGTCCGCGGGCAGTCCGACGAGCACGGGCACCACCGCACCCGCGACCTTGCCGACCAGAATCCCGAGCGCGGCGAAAAAAATGTCGCGGGACGGACGATGCGAGAAATCCGGCACCGTGAACACGATCCGGCCGGCCCGATTGGATTCGACGTGCAACCCCGCGTACGGCGCGCGGCCCGTGATGGCGGCAGCGAGATCGAGAAAGTCGCCATAGCGGCTCGTGCGCGCACCGAGCACCGAATTGGCGAACACGATCGCATTGGATTCGGCCCACGCGATCTGCTCGCCCTTCGCCGGCCGGTTCTTCAGCTGGTATGGCGCGCAGGTAAAGCTCGATTCGCATCCGAGCAGCAGATGCGCATCCATCAGACGCTGCGCGTCCCGCTGGATCGTGCGGTCTCCGTGATAAAGCTCGGGATGGATCAGGTCGAGCGAGCCGACGTTCAGCGTCGTCGGAACCGCCACCCGGGTGCCCGTCTCGACGAAATACTCGACGAAGTCGAGACTGGTCTGGCCGTGGTACAGGCAGCCGTCGATATGCGCGGAAACGATGTCGATCAGGCATGGCGCGGACATGACGTCCGCAGTTCGCGTGACGATCCGCATCGCGCGCGCGACGCCCGCGCCGAATTCCCCGTGCAACATCGCATGGTCGCGGTCGCTCAACTGCAACATAGGGCGCTCCTCATCATGCTTCCCGGCGACGCCGGTCATTGAAGTATGCGCGGGAGACTGTACAACTGGAAATAAAATATGTCCACTCTGGTTTTAATAAAACCAGAAAACGAAAATTTCGAGATAAACGCCGAAAAATCGCCAAAATTTTGGATAAACAGATCCGATCTGGATCCCGATCAATACCACGTCAACTCAAATTCGCATTGCGCCGACCGTCAACGCGGGCGCTCCGGATCCTCGGATGTGCCGATCCGGGCGGATCCGCCGCCGTCGGTCATCCGGCATCCGGCACGCGCGCCGCCACCGCCTAGCCTGGCGCGATGTCGCGTTGCACGCGGTGAATATGTTGCTCGACGTAGAATGCGGCGGCGTCGGCATCGCCCATCACGATCGCTTCGTAAATGAGCCGATGTTCGGCGACATACAGGCGGATACGCGCCGGATCATCGATGCTGTCGTCCTTCAGCCGCTTCCAGAGCGATTGGTCCATCGCCTCGGCGATATCTTCCGCGAACTTCGCCAGCAACGGATCGCCCGTCATGGCCGCGAGTTGCCGATGAAACAGCCTGTCGCTGTTGTTCCACAGTGCGAGCTGCTCGGGATCGGACACGTCGGTCAACGTCTCCATCTGGGCGAGGTAGTGCTCCGCGAGCGGGTCGCGTTTCCCGAGCGCCGCCGCACGCCGCGCGATCGCAGGCTCCAGGATCAGGCGAACGTCGAGCGTGCCCGACGGACTGAAATCCGACCGCGCCGGGCCGGCCGCGTCGTCCGTCCCGGACTCGGCGAGCAGTTGCTTCGCGACCGCCACCACAAAGGTGCCCGAGTTGCGCCGCGTGACAACGAGGCCTTCGTTCTGCAATGCGCCGAGCGCTTCCCGAACGGCGGGCCGGCCGACGCCGAATAGCGACGCAAGCTCACGCTCGGACGGCAGGCGCGCTTCCGGCAGGAATCGCCCCGAGCGTATTTCGGCCCGAATCTTCTCCGCGACCTGCTCATAGATCTGGCGTGGCCGGAAACTTGTTTCGAACGCGAGGCGAACGGCCGCCATCCCTCTCTCCCATCCATGATCGGCAAACTGGTCCCGAATATACCACCGGGCCTGTGCCCGGCCACCGGCGCGCCATCGCCGCAAGCCGCCCCCTTCTGCCGAAAAGAAAACACCGCGACGCTCGAGGAAACCCTGCCGAGCTACGAACTGTCGGTTCTTGCGCGGCGCGACCTGCTGCCGACACCCGCTGTCACGCAGTTCGTCGATCGCCTGCGGCGCGCCGTCAACGAAACGCTCGGCTGAATCGTTACTGATCCTGCAACGGCGGCAATTTGACCTCCGGTCCGCTGCCGGGCCCGGTGAGCGGCTATCGGGGCATGTCCTAGGCGCCTCGCCGGTATTTTGTCCTGATAATCTCCGCACGTCGCGTGCCCCATCGGGCGGGCGAAACGGTCAGCCCGAAGCGCAGGCGCGACGGGCCGAGGTATCACGGCGCGGCACGACCGCGCACCCAATCGAACAAAACGAGGAGTCACCGAGTGAAAAAAGTTCTTGCGGCCCTGACTGTTGCCCTGCTCGCCGTATCGGCAGGCGGCGCGTACGCGAAAGACTGGTCGACCGTCCGCTTCGGCGTCGATGCGAGCTATCCGCCGTTCGAATCGAAAGGCCCGGACGGCAAGGTGGTGGGTTTCGACGTCGATCTCGGCAACGAAATCTGTGCGCGCCTGAAGGCGAAGTGTGTGTGGATCGAGAACGACTTCGACGGCATGATTCCCGCGCTGAAGGCGCGCAAGTTCGACGGCGTGCTGTCGTCGATGTCGATGACGCCGGCGCGTCAGGAACAGATCGCCTTCTCGGAAAAGCTGTTCAACACGCCGACGCGCCTCGTCGCGAAGAAGGGCTCGAACCTGATGCCTGACGCGAAGTCCGTGAAGGGCAAGCGCATCGGCGTCGAGCAGGGCACGATTCAGGAAACCTACGCGAAGGTGCACTGGGCGCCGGCCGGTGCATCGGTCGTGCCGTACCAGAACCAGGACCAGGTCTATGCCGACCTGATCGCGGGCCGTCTCGACGGCGCGCTGCAGGATGCGGTGCAGGCCGATATCGGCTTCCTGAAGACCGCGCGCGGCAAGGACTTCCAGTTCGCGGGCGGCGACATCGACGATCCGAAGACGCTCGGCAACGGCGCCGGCATCGGCCTGCGCAAGGAAGACGCCGACCTGAAGGCGAAGATCGACAAGGCGATCACCGACATGCGCAAGGATGGCACGTACGACAAGATCGCGAAGAAGTACTTCGACTTCGACGTCTACGGCAAGTAAGCACGCGCGCGATTCGCACGCAGGCACACGGGCTCCGCATGGAGCCCGTTTTTTTTGCGCGGGCAACGGACCGGCACTGCGCACGCGGCCGACAGCCGTTATTTTTTCCGCGTTAACCGGATGATTCGCAACGGAAAAACCGGGCTTCCGAAGCCGGTTTGATAGGCATGCGAAAGGCAACGTACAATCGTCCTTCCCGCATTCGGATCATTCGCGGCTGCGCCGCACACCCCTCATAATGCAAACGCAGACCCATCCGCTGATTTCCCCCGCCGTCGGTACCGAACGCCAGATCACGAGCTTTCATTACGGCCCGCGCGGCGGCAAGAAGGTCTACATCCAGTCGTCGCTGCATGCGGACGAACTGCCCGGCATGCTGGTTGCCGCGCTGCTGCGCCGCAAGCTCGCCGCGCTCGAGGCGGCCGGCAAGCTGCGCGGCGAGATCGTCGTCGTGCCGGTGCCGAACCCGATCGGACTCTCGCAACATGTGTTCGGCGATCATCTCGGCCGCTTCGAGCTCGGCTCGATGCAGAACTTCAACCGCAATTTCCACGATCTCGCGGCGCTCGTGCTGCCGCGCATCGAAGGACGCCTGACGAACGACGCGCAGCGCAATGTCGCGATCATCCGCGATGCCATGCGCGACGCGCTCGACGAACAGAAACCGCGAACCGAACTCGAATCGCAGCGCCTCGCGCTGCAGAAGCTGTCCTACGACGCCGACATCGTGCTCGACCTGCATTGCGACAACGATGCCGTGATGCACCTGTACACGAATCCCGATCTGTGGGAGGACGTCGAGCCGCTCGCGCGCTATCTCGACTCGCAGGCGTCGCTGCTCGCGCTGAACTCGGTCGGCAATCCGTTCGACGAGATTCACAGCTTCTGCTGGTCGGATCTGCGCCACCGCTTCGGCGACCGCTTCCCGATCCCGAACGGCACGATCTCGGTCACGGTCGAGCTGCGCAGCGAGCGCGACGTGTCGTACGAGTTCGCGGAAAAGGACGCGCAGGCGATCGTCGAATACCTGACCGAGCGCGGCGTGATCGAAGGCACGCCCGCGCCGATGCCGCCGCTCGCCTATCCGGCCACGCCGCTCGCGGGCACCGATCCGCTCGTCGCGCCGGTGTCCGGCGTCATCGTGTTCCGCACGCCGGTCGGCGCATGGATCGAGGCGGGCGACGCCGTGGTCGACATCGTCGATCCGCTGACCGATCGTGTCGTCACGCTGAAGAGCAGCGTGTCCGGCGTGCTGTATGCACGCCAGGTCGTGCGTTTCGCGACGGCCGGCATGGAGGTCGCGCGGATCGCCGGCGCAACGCCGATCCGCACCGGCTCGCTGCTGTCGGCCTGACGCCGGCATGACGCGCGCCGCCCGATCGGCGGCGCGCCCCAAAGACAATCGCCCGCGCAAGCGGGCGATTTCACATCGGCACAGACGCGCAACGCGTCCCGTCCGGCCACTCAGAACGCCGGCACGATCGCGCCGCCGAACTTCGCCTCGATGAACTTGCGTACGTCGTTCGACTCGTAGGCGGCGACGAGCTTCTTCACCCACGGCTTGTCCTTGTCCTGCGCGCGCACCGCGATCAGATTCGCGTACGGTCCCTTCAGATCCTCGATCGCGATCGCGTCCTTCACCGGCGTGAGCCCCGCCTTCACCGCGTAATCGGTATTGATCGACGCGGCGTCGAGATCGGGCAGCGCGCGCGGCAGCTGTGCCGCATCGAGTTCGACGATGCGGATCTTCTTCGGATTCTCGGCGACGTCGAGCGGCGTCGCATTCACGCCGTTCGTGCCGACGCCCGGCTTCAGCTTGATCACGCCGTATTTCTGCAGCAACAGCAGCGCCCGGTTGCCGTTCGACGGATCGTTCTGGATGCCGACCTTCGCACCCACCGGCAAATCCTTGAGCGACCGGATCTTTTTCGAATAGAAACCCATCGGCGACGTGTAGGTCAGCCCGACGTTGGCGATCTTGTAGCCGCGCTGCTTGATCTGGCTGTCGAGGAACGGCTGATGCTGGAAGCCGTTTGCATCGAGGTCGCCCGCATCGAGCGCGGCGTTCGGCTGCACGTAGTCGTTGAATTCGATGACCTTGACCGCGAGCCCGTCGCGCGCGGCCACCTTCGTCACTTCGGCCCAGATCTGCGCATCCGTGCCGCTCATCGTGCCGACCTTCAGGGTCTGCGATTCGGCGTGTGCGCCGGGCGCCGCCATCGTCAATGCCGCACCGAGGGCGGCGAGGCCGGTCAACCAGATCGAGCGTCGCATGAGGTGTCCTTGTTTTGCGTGTCGTGAAAGAACTCTCATCGTCGCACGGGGCCACATCGCCGCCAACCAAGCTTGTTTCATACCGATATTCCGGCACGGCTTCGAATGTCAGCCCGAATCGGTATAAGCACCGATGGCGCAACCGGGCAAGATTCGATGTCGCATCGACACCACACCGAGTCATCAGACAAGAACTGTCATATTCATTACGCGGAACGTGACTAAAGTTGCGGCCAATTCGTGACAGCGCCGGAAGAACGCTGACATCGCCACTCATCACACCTACACCCGCTCGGAGAATCTTTTGAACAAGAAACTGTTGACCGCCGCCATGCTTACCGCCATGACGGGCGCTGCTCATGCACAAAGCAGCGTCTTGCTGTACGGCGTGATCGATGCCGGTATCAGCTACGTCAACCACTCGAAGTCGGCAACCGGCAGCGACAAGCTGTTCAAGTTCGACGAGGGCGTTCCGCAGGGCAGCCGCTGGGGCCTGCGCGGCACGGAAGATCTGGGCGGCGGCACGAAGGCGATCTTCGTGCTCGAGAACGGCTTCAACGTCGGCACCGGCGCGCTCGGTCAGGGCGGACGCCTGTTCGGCCGTCAGGCCTGGGTCGGTCTCTCGCAGAACAACGTCGGCTCGCTGACGTTCGGCCGTCAGTACACGCTGACGACCGACGTGCTCGGCGCCAACTTCACGGCCGGCAGCAACACGGTCGCCGGCAACTACGCGTACCACATCAACGATATCGATCAGCTGACGTCAAGCCGCATCGACAACGCGGTCAAGTTCCAGAGCGCGAACTACGCTGGCCTGTCGTTCGGCGCGTTGTACGGCTTCTCGAACCAGACGCAATTTGCCGGCACGCCGGGCAAGCCCGCAGTCGGCGGCACGCCGGCCGTGCCGGCCACCCCGAGCACGTACAGCTTCGGCCTGAACTACGCAAACGGCCCGTACGGCCTGGGCGCGGCATACACGAACATCCGCTATGCCGGCAAGGCGAGCATCGCCAACTTCACGTCGAGCGAACTGCGCTCGCTGCGCTCGTACGGCGTCGGCGGCCGCTACGTGATCGGCCACGCGAACCTGTGGGCGCTGTGGACCAACACGCATCTCGATCCGATCACCGGCGGCGGCCTGACCATCAACAACTATGAAGTCGGCGGCAAGTACATGTTCACGCCGGCATTCTCGGCTGCCGCGGGTTACACGTACACGCGCCTGAGCGACACCATCCACGGCCACTACAACCAGGTCAACGGCGCGCTCGACTACGCATTCAGCAAGCGCACCGACGTGTACCTGCTCGCGATCTACCAGGACGCGTCGGGCAAGCTCGCGAACGGCACGCCGCTGCAAGCGCAGATCGGCACGAGCACGAGCTACTTCAACACGTCGGGCACAGGCGCGCAGAACCAGTTCGCCGTCCGCGTCGGTATCCGTCACAAGTTCTGAAGCGTTCGCCTGAGTGCGAATCGCGACGGTCAAGGCGCCCCGCTCCGTGCGGGGCGCCTTTTTGCGCGCTTTTAAGTTTCGCTTAATTCTGGACTGAGACGATGCGTTCACCCCCCCTGTTGGCCGCCTGAACACCGGCGGCTTTTTTTTGAAACCCGCGGCACGGCTGCCGGCCACCGTGAGACAGGATCGGAGGCAACGATGATCGAAGATACCGTTTACAGCCATCTGCACACGATTCTCACGCGCGAACACGCGCTGCCTGTTCAGAGCTGCCGCGTGTCGGTGGCGATGCAACGCCCTTGGGGACGCCCGTACCGTCTCGTCGAATGGACGATGCATCTCGACGCGCCCGCGCGACGCCAGGTCGTGCCGGCCGAGTCGACCGAAGCGGAGATCGCCGAGGTGGTCGCGGCGCATGTGCCGGGACGCCTGTATGGCGACGGCCAGTTGCAATTCTGACGCCCGCGAACCGCACGGTTGCATCGCATGCGGCAACGGGTCTGTTTGATCAGGCCATGAAGTCTGCTACCCTGCGCGTTTTCGTCCATGCGACTCACGATGGAAAACGCATTCAACGAACGGGGCGTGACGGTCACGCGTAACGGCCTGTCGGCGGCCGGTCAGCTCTTCGCTTTGCGTGATATTCGCCAGGTCGAAGTCGTCACGGCTCCCAAGAACAAACTCGTGCCGGCGGGCATCTCGGTGATTGGCGTCATCGCCGCAGCCGCGGGCGGCATCGGCGGTTCGAGCGCCGCGCTCGTCGTCGGCGTGATGCTGATCGTCGTCGGCTATCTCGCGTGGACCACGCAGGATGTCATGTACCGGCTCATGGTCGACATGCCCGACGGCAAGCGTGAAGCGCTGTCGAGCGTCGATTCCGAATTCGTCAGCCGGGTCGCGCAGGTCGTGCGCGATGCCAAGGCGGCCGCAGCCGCCTGCTGATCCCCACGCATCCCTCGGCACGTGCGAAGCCCATGCCGCCGCGCCGCCTCCCCCGCGCGCATGCCGACCGCCTAGTATGTAAATGACGGCGCGCGCGGCGCCGTATCGTCCGAGGAGGTCGGCATGAACGCTCAATCGCTGTCCGGCATGCTCCGTGCGCAGGAGTTGCTGCTCGTCTCGATGATCCGCGCACTCCCGCCCGACACGCGCCGCGCGCTGGGCGACGCGTTTGCCGCACAGATCGCGTTCGCGGAAAAGGCAAACCTCGAAGCGCCGGGTGAACGCGACTTGCACGACGCGTTCATCGCACACGCGCGCAACCTGCTGCTTCGCCTCGAATCGGTTTCGTAGCCTGCTCTCCCCGCATTGCCCCGATGCCTCGCGACCTCGCCGGGCCGGCCGCGTGACAGATGCCATCGCGGTCATCGCGGCGCGCCCAGCGTCAGGTTCATGTGGCGGTTGACGTCCTTGTACAGCAGATACCGGAAGCGGCCCGGGCCGCCCGCGTAGCATGCCTGCGGACAGAATGCGCGCAGCCACATGAAATCGCCGGCCTCCACTTCGACCCAATCCTGGTTGAGACGGTAGACCGCCTTGCCTTCGAGGACGTACAGGCCGTGCTCCATCACGTGCGTCTCCGCGAACGGAATCACGCCGCCCGGCTCGAACGTCACGATATTCACGTGCATGTCGTGACGCATGTCGCTCATGTCGACGAAGCGCGTTGTCACCCAGCGTCCCTCGGTGCCCGGCATCGGGATCGGCTCGACCGCCTGCTCGTTGGTCACGAATGCGCCGGGCGGCGGCATCCCGTCGACCGCCTGATAGCGTTTGCGGATCCAGTGGAAACGCGCCGCCGTGTCGCCGGCGTTGCGCAGCGACCATGCGCTGCCCGGCGGAATGAATGCGTAGCCGCCCGGCGTCAGCACGTGCTGTTCGCCCTGCAGCGTCAGGCCAAGCTCGCCCTCGACGACGAACAGCACGGCTTCGGCTCCCTCGTCCTGTTCCGGCTTGTCGCTGCCGCCGCCGGGCGCGACTTCGACGATGTACTGCGAGAAGGTCTCGGCAAACCCCGACAGCGGACGGGCCAGCACCCACAGGCGCGTGCGGGTCCAGAACGGCAGGTGGCTGGTCACGATATCGCGCAGCACGCCTTTCGGAATGACCGCATAGGCTTCGGTGAACATGGCGCGATCGGTCAGCAGGTCGGTCTGCGGCGGGTGACCGCCGTGGGGCGCGTAATACGTTGTCTTTGACATGGGCATCCAGGCGAAGAAGTCGATCCGGCTCCCGACGCCGACGATGCCACCCTGCGAGCGGAATGGCACGCCAGGCACGGCCGGATGCCGTGCGCGGGATGCCTTGACGATATCGAAGCCGGCAACGATTCACCAATTAAATGTGGCGATGCCGCGCATTCACTTTCGCGATACTTCGGCGGGCACGGCGCGATGCATCGCACGTGCCGGCGACGTCGGACAACGAACGGTGCCCTGCGATCCGGATCATGGGATCTCGATCGGGCCGGCAAACGACGGCATTGCATCGATCCGATCCATCGAGGACAGCGGAAACATGAACGGGGAGAACCGCATGGACGAACGCCATGGGCTGGCATCGACGTGCAGGCGAATGCTGCCGGTGCCGAATGAAATCCGGGGCTGCCCGCATCGCACGTCACGATGGCGAGGGGATACGTCACATGCGCGTCGCGCATGAACGTCCGGATCGGGGGAAACGAGCGACAGACGGCGTGCCGCCCAAGCGGACGCGCGTCATGCGCTTTCGCGACCAGCGATCCGGCATGCTTGCCGGATCGCGTTCACACGATCGTGCGGGGACGATTACCAGTCGCGGCGATGCTTGTGGTGCTTGTGACCGTGGTAACCGCGGTCGTAGCCACGGTCGCGATCGTAGCCGCCGTCATACGAGTTGCGCTGGAGATTGCCGCCGAGCGCCGCGCCTGCGCCGCCGCCGACTGCCGCACCCAGCAGGCCGCCCGTGCGGCCGCCCATCGCATTGCCTGCCGCCGTGCCCGCGCCGCCGCCGAGTGCGCCGCCGATGATCGCGCCGGTGCGCTCGTGACGGTTCGCCGTCACCGCGCCGCCTGCGCCGCCGCAGATCGCGCCGCCAATCACCGAACCGGTCTGGCCGCCGACCGCGCCGCCCACGGCCGCGCCGGCTACCCCGCCGAGCGCGCCACCGAGCGCATTGTTCAAATCGTTAGCTGCTGCCGGCAGCGCCGTCGCAGCAGCAATGGCGGCCACGACGAGAGTGGGGGCGATCTTCTTCCACATGCCCGTATTCTTCCTTATTCGCAAACGAATGATTGAGGATTCGCTCTGGTGTGACGCATGAAATCGTCCCGTGCGGCATCGCGCCGTTCAGGGGACACATCCATTTCAACGAGCTTGCGGCGAAGAATATCATCGGCCCCGTCCGAAACCGCCAAACATTCTGGTAACAGATTGTTTGGCAGCCACAGCTCCCCATCGCACGGCCGTGCACGAATCGCCGGCATGCGCACGCGTCCGCGAGCGTACCGGGGCCGCCTCAGTAAACGCCCGGAATCAATCGCCATGTCCGGGCGAAGTAAGCGTCGTATTCCGCGCCGAATTGCAGGCGCAACAACGCTTCCTCGGCGCGGATGCGCGCAACCAGCGGCGGAATCGTCGCCGCCGTCAGCAGCACGCCGGCCCCCGAACGAAACGCGAACGCCCATCCGAGCGAATTGACCAGCAAGCCGAGATAGCTCGGGTTGCGGATCACGCGGTAAATGCCGTCCGTGACCAGCGTATGGCCCGGCTGGATCGCAACCAGCCCGCTGAACCGCCGGCCCAGCACGAAAACCGGCCACAAGCGCAGCGCGCCACCCGCGATGAACAGTGTCACGCCGATCCAGCGCAGGGTTTCGCCGTCGAGCGTCCAGATATCCTTGCGGTCCGTATAGGCGGGCAGATAGGCGGCCAGCAGCCCGATCACGCCGAATGCGGCGATGACCCAGCGATTGCCGCGATCCTCACGCTCGCCGGGGCTCAGGTTGCCTGCGCTGAAAAGCGCGACGACCGTCATCGCGAGGGTCGCGACCGCCACGGTGGTCAGCGCGGCATTCGAGAAGAAAGCGGTCAATCCGCCACGGCCGAGGACGGCAAGGCCGAGATAGAGCACGGTCGTCGCGATTGCCAGGGACGCGACCTTGGGTGCGGGCGTCATGTCTGCCGGAGGAACGCGTGCGCTCCGCTGCGGGCGCGTCGATACACGCCCGGACACGCATGGAATGACGCGTCAGCGAACGCGGAACACCCCACCGATGCCAATGCTGACAGGCGGTGCGTAATAGCCCGGCGCATAGCCGTAGTAAGCCGGCGCAGGTGCGTAGCCGTAGGGCGGCGCAACGACGCAGCCGGACAGGGCGCCGATCAGGGCGACGGTAATGAGAAGTCTGGACATCGGCGTGCTCCCAGCGCATGAGACGATTGAATCTTTGCAATAGCGGCCTCGCCGTGACGCAAGGCGCGCCGGATACGAAAGGTTCAGTCTGCCCTCCCTACCACTCGATGAAGCTCGAAATCGAGTGTAGCGCCCGGGCCGGCGCGCCGGGTTTCGCGCGCGGTTACACGTGTTACCTGCTGTGACTGCCGGAATGCAGGCGCACGGCAGGCGCGCACGGCAAAACGTGCCTCTGCCGGACGTGCGCCGTTACACGAGATGTTCCCGGATGCGCCGTGCCAGCGCTTCGAGCGTCGCCGACTCGGCGATTTCGCGCGCATGCAGACGCAGCGCGACGCCCTCCCAGCGCGGGATCACGTGGAAATGCACATGCGCGACCGTCTGGCCGGCCGCGCGTCCGTTGAACTGGCCGATGAAGATGCCATCGGGCTGCAACGCGTCGCGCACCGCGATCGCGATGCGCTGCGTCATGCGCATGCACGCCGCGGCGGACTCGGGAGACAGATCGAAGATTTCCGCCGCGGGCTCCCTGGGCAGCACGAGCACGTGTCCGTCCGCCTGCGGCATCAGATCCATGATCGCGACCGTGGCGTCGTCCTCCGCGACCTTGACGCACGGCAGCTCGCCGCGAAGGATTCTGGCGAACGGATTGTTGTTGTCGTAAGACATGGCAGTTTCCGAAAGGGGGTTGTCCGGGATGTCGCGCAATCCGCACGATTATCGATCGATGGCGCGATGGATTTCAACGTGTGGCGCGCGCCGAACCTGCAAGCACTCAGCGATGCTGCCGCGCGCGCCCGCGAAACCTGCGACACTGCCGTTTCGGTCACCGCGCCATCCGACACCTGCCCGCAGACGGGCCACCCAGGACGCTCGCGAATGAAAACGAACCTCAAGCGGCTGATTCGTTGGAGCGTGCCGCTCGCCTGTCTGACGGCGATCGGCTTTGCCGGCCACACGCTGTTCCGGCTCGCGCCGATCGCGACCGGCTACGCGGCCAAGACGCTGTGCTCGGGCGTGTTCGTCTCGGGGCGTCCCGCGTCGTCGGTCATCGACGTGGACATCATGGCCGGCGTGCACCCGCTGCTCAAGCTCGTGAAACCGACGGTCGACCACGCACATCGCCTCGCCCGCGCCACGTTCGCCGGTTTTGCCGGGCGCGAAGCCGCGTTCCGGCCGCAGCTCGGCTGCACGCTCGCGCTCGGCACGACGCCCAGCGTACTGCCGGCTGCCGGCTACACGGTTCCGGCCTCCCCGCTTGTCGCGGAAACGGCCGCGACCGCGCTTCCCCACGCTGTCGACGCCCGCAAAGTGCAGGCGGCGATCGACGGCGCGTTCGCCGAGCCCGATCCGGCCCAGCCGCGGCGCACGCGCGCGGTGGTCGTGATGGTTGGCGGCCGGGTCATTGCCGAGCTCTATGCGTCCGGCTTCTCGGCGGACATGCCGCTGCCCGGCTGGTCGATGACCAAGACTGTCACGGCGACGCTGATCGGCATGCTCGTCGCCCGACACAAGCTCGCGCTCGATGCAACGGCATTGCTGCCCGAATGGCGCGGCCATGGCGACGCGCGCGCGCAGATCACGCTCGATGCGCTGCTGCGCATGACGAGCGGCCTGCAATTCAACGAGGACTATGACGATCCGCTGTCCGACGTCGCCGTCATGCTGTTCACCGAGCCGGACAGCGCGCGGTTCGCGTCGGGCAAGCCGCTCGTCGCGCCGCCCGGCACGCATTGGCATTATTCGAGCGGCACGAGCGCGATTCTTGCGCGCGCGATGCGCGAGGCGATGGGCGGCACGGAATACGACTATCTGGCCTTTCCGCGCCGTGCGTTGTTCGCCCCGCTCGGGATGCGCAGCGCCGTCCTCGAGCCGGATCCGTCCGGCACGCTCGCCGGCGCGTCGTTCATGTATGCCAGCGCGCGCGACTGGGCCCGGTTCGGGCAGTTTCTCCTGCAGGACGGCGTGTGGGACGGCAAACGCCTGCTGCCCGAAGGCTGGGTGCACTACATGACGCGTGCGACTCCGCAAGCGCCGCAACGGGATTTCGGCGCGCATCTGTGGATCAGGGTGCCCGAGCCGTTCAATCGCGGCGATCCGCATGCGCCGGCATTGCCGGCCGACGCGTTTCATGCGGTCGGACACGAAGGCCAGTTCGTGAGCGTGGTGCCGAGCCGCCAATTGGTCGTCGTGCGGCTCGGCCTGTCGCGCCCGGAATCCGCATGGAACCACGAGGCGTTTCTGGCGAACGTGCTCGACGCGATGCCCGGCCGTCGCGAGTAGGCGCCGCCGCGCGCAGGGATGCGCGGCGCATCGCGGTTCGCGTTCGCGTCGCCCGCGTTAAGGCAGCCCGTTCCCGCAGTAGGCGCCGAACCCCGGACGCGCCGCCAGACGCTCGAAGTATGCGGACACCGCCGGCAAGTCCACATGCTCGAACGGCGTGCCGAACCAGCGATTCACCGACAGCCCGATCGGAATATCCGCGAGCGAATACCGGTCGCCGGCCACGAATGCGCCGGTCGCTTCGAGCCGTGCATTCAGGATGCGCATCGACTTCGTCCAGCGCTCGATCGACTGCGCGATCGCGCCGGGATCCTGGTGCGCGGGCGATTGCCTCACCAGCCCGAGAAACGCCGTGCGCCACGCATTGTTCAGCTCGGATGCCTGCCAGTCGATCCACTGGTCGATGCGCGCCCGCGGCTGCGGATCGGCGGGATACAACGGTTCGCCGCCGAAGCGGTTCGCCAGGTAGCGGATGATCGCGTTGGACTCCCACAAGACGAAATCGCCGTCCCTGATCACCGGCACGAGACCATTCGGATTCAGCGCAAGGAATTCGGGCACGTCGGTGGATCGGTAACCCGCGCCCCAATCCTCGCGCTCGAACGGGATGTTCAGTTCGGCGCATGCCCAAAGCACCTTGCGCACGTTGATGGACGGCGCCTTTCCGAGTATCTGCAACATGCCGGCTCCTTGCGAGGACGGTACGGGAAATCCGGGCGCGGGGATCCGGCCGGAACGACGATTCTGGCATTGTTCCCCGCGGACCGGAAGCCGCCCATCCATGCCCGGGCGTCGCGTCGTCCGCCCGCGAGCACGGCGTTCGACCGGACGCCCTTCCGCCCGATACGCCGCCCCGCACAAGACGGCACACGCCGGACCGGCACGCATCCGGTCACGGCGTCCAGCGATACACGACGACGCTCGATCCGTTGTAGTTGTCCTTCGTGATCACGTACTCGCCGTTCGATCGTCGATATGCACGGATGCCGTACATCGAATCCACATCGTTGCCGACGTCCAGCTTTCCCGGATTCGAATTGGTCAGCGTCGCAACGAGGCTGCCCGTATTCAGATCGAACACGTCGATGTTCGGCACGGTATGCACGTACCCGACGAACAGATAGTTGCCGGCCGCCGCGATCGACTTGGGGTTCGGACTCGCAAGCGTGATCACCGGGTTGGGCGCGCCGATATTGCCGCCCTTCCAGCCGTGATACACCTCGATCCGCCCGTTCATCGCCGTCCAGTCCCAGCTTCCGGCGAGCCCCTGCGCGAGGATCATCGTGTCGCTGTCCGACTGGTAGACGATCCGCGTCAGCGGCAGCACGCTCTGCGGAATCGGGATGGCGGTCGAGGCGCCCCATGACGGCTTGCCGGCCGCGTCGAAACCCGTCAGCGGATAGTGGTCGATGTGGCGGGTTCCGTTCAGCCCGGCCCACACATCGCCGTTGCCGTCGAGGCAGAATCCGGCCGTGACCTGCAGATTCGTACGGAACGCGCGCCCCGGAATCGACCCGTCGGGGATCGCCACATAGCCATTCGCCGCGTTGAAGTGATAGAAGTTGAAGTCGCCCGGATTCTGGCCGGACGCCACGAGAATCCGGTTGCCGCCGACCGCGACGAGCTGGCCGAAATGCTGCCCGCGCTGATAGTCCTTCATGTTGAGGCGCGGGTCGGACGGGTAGGCGAACGGATCGACGGTGTTCGCGACGAACCTGCCGCCGGCCGTGCCGGTATAGAGGTTGTTGCCGCTATAGAAGTAGGCGCCGTCCGTCGCCGGGTCCGGCGCGGCGGCGCCTTCGAAATTGAGCGCCTGCAGTTTCCATCGCAGGTTGCCGTTGCCGTCGTACGCGTGAAGATCGGTGCTGCCGTTGCGGCCGAGATCCCAGCCGCCGCCCCATGCGTTGTTGAGCACATACAGGTTGCCGGCGGCATCCTTGCCGATGCCCGCGACGCGCGTGAAGCGCTTGTCGCCGACCTGCCCCTTGATGCCCGTCGTGGTGTCGAGATACCCGCCCCGGATGCCGAACGTGCCGGCCAGCGCCGGCATGCCCGAGATCGCATAGCGCTTGATGTTCATGTCCGGCCCTTCGTCGCCGACCATCAGCTGCCCGGACGGCGCATCGAAATACAGCGCGGACGGCCGCGATCCGGGCGGCATCTGGATCGTGTTCAGCAATGCGCCGGACGGCCCGAACGACACCACCGCTCCCGCGCTTTTCTGCGCGACCCAGAGGTTTCCCGCGCCGTCCAGCGCGAGCGCGCCCGGCCGCGAAATGGCGATATCGCGTTGCCACACGCCATCGGTGGTGAAGACCCGCACGCGATTGCCGTAGAAATCGCTCGCATAGAGGAGCGAACCGGCCGTGGCGAGGCCGGTAATCACGTCGGCATAGGGAACGGACGTCCATACGCTGACCGGAATCCGCAGATCGCGTTTGTGCGTACCGCGGTTGTATCGCCCCACCGACCCGCTGCCGAACGTCCTGTTGTAACCCAGCGCGGCGAACACCGACGTGGCGTTGCCCGTGATGGCGCCGCCGTGGAACTCGTCGTGAATGCCGATCGAGCCGAGGGGCTGGCCGTTCTGGTAAATCGCCATGCCGCCCGCATTCTCGTCCCATCGCGATGCCGTATAGATGACGCCTTCGGGCGCGACCCACATGGCGCGCGCGGCGTTTCCGACATGCGCGGCCAGGGTGCCGAACGTGTTCGCCAGCCAGTCGGTGGTGTATTGCGCCTGAGCCGCCGGCGCGACCATCGCGATCGCCATGCCGGCGACGGCAGCCTGAACACGCTTCCTGATCATGGATTCACCCCTGGCGGTCGCCTGTTGAACATATCGACCGCAAAGTGTGAAGCATCGGCCGTGACAAAAAAACGTTGCCGCAGCGTTTATTGATCGTGAACCACGGGCCGTGAATCGAATCAGGCATTTTTTTCGCCATCCGCCCCGATGACGCGGAAGATCGACCGGCACACGACGCCATCGGCACCGCGCGATGCGCGACGCGCGACGATCGCAAGCGGCACGCGCACCGCCGCATCATTTACAATGCGCGAAATTTTTCGTTTCAAAAGACGTTTTTCGCGTCGCACACAAGGGACTCCCATGATCATCAAACCGCGCGTGCGTGGCTTCATCTGCGTGACCACCCATCCCGACGGCTGTGAAGCCAACGTGAAGGAACAGATCGAATATGTCGCATCGCGCGGCCCGATCGCGAACGGCCCGAAAAAAGTGCTGGTGATCGGCGCGTCGACAGGCTACGGCCTCGCCGCTCGCATCTCTGCCGCGTTCGGATCCGGCGCCGACACGCTCGGCGTGTTCTTCGAGCGCGCCGGCAGCGAATCGAAGCCCGGCACGGCGGGCTGGTACAACAGCGCCGCCTTCGAGAAGGCCGCCACGGCGAAAGGCCTGTATGCGCGCAGCATCAACGGCGACGCGTTCTCCGACGAGGTCAAGCGGATCACGATCGACACGATCAAGCGCGATCTCGGCCAGGTCGATCTGGTCGTGTACAGCCTGGCCGCCCCGCGCCGCACGCATCCGCGCACGGGCGAGGTGATCAGCTCGACGCTGAAGCCGATCGGCAAGACCGTCAGTTTCCGCGGCATCGACACCGACAAGGAAATCGTCCGCGATACCGTGCTCGAACCGGCGACGCAGGAGGAGATCGACAGCACCGTCGCGGTGATGGGCGGCGAAGACTGGCAGATGTGGATCGATGCGCTGCTTGACGCCGGCGTGCTGGCCGACGGCGCGAAGACGACGGCGTTCACCTACCTCGGCGAGCAGATCACGCACGACATCTACTGGAACGGCTCGATCGGCGCGGCGAAGAAGGACCTGGACAAGAAGGTGCTCGAGATCCGCGAAAAGCTGGCCGCAATCGGCGGCGACGCGCGCGTGTCGGTGCTGAAGGCGGTCGTCACGCAGGCAAGCTCGGCGATCCCGATGATGCCGCTCTATCTGTCGCTGCTGTTCAAGGTGATGAAGGAAACCGGCACGCACGAAGGCTGCATCGAGCAGGTCGACGGGCTGTATCGCGACAGCCTGTACGGCGCGCTGCCGCTCATCGACGACGAAGGCCGTCTGCGCGCGGACGGCAAGGAGCTCGATCCGCAGGTGCAGGCGCGCGTCGTGCAGCTGTGGGATCAGGTCACCAACGAGAATCTCTACGAACTGACCGACTTCGCCGGCTACAAGACGGAATTCCTGCGCCTGTTCGGGTTCGAGATCGCCGGCGTGGATTACAACGCCGACGTCAATCCGGACGTGCCGATTCCGAATGTCATTCAGGTCTCCGCCTGAGCGGCGAAAGCCGTGAATGAACGCCTGTCGTGCGTGTCATGGCGCACGGCGGGCCGATGCACGCGCCCACCAGCCCCGCAAACGCCGGCGACGGCTGACACCCGCATCGCAACGCGCCCGGTGCATCGGCACGCCTACATCTCGATCAACTGCGGCACGGCTTCCCGCATCATCGCGGCAAACCGCACCAGCCGCGACGGATAGAACTGCGCATACGGATAGATCAGATAGACCGGCAGCGGCGATGCCTGCCATTGCGGCGCGAGATGCACCAGACGGCGCTGCGCCAGATCGTCCGTCAGCAGCCATGACGAACTGACGCACGCACCCATGCCGAGCAGTGCGGCGCTGCGCAGCGCGTAAAGGTTGTCGGTGCTGATGCGCGGACGAATCGCGATGCGCCGCGTTTCGCCGGTGACGGTGTGAGTGAGCGACAGTTCGTTCCGGTAGTACGTCCGCAACGCGAGCCACGGCAATGCGGCGAGTGCCTCGGGATCGTCGGGCACGTCGGCGCCGCCCAGCACCGACGGCGCCGCCACCACGAAGCGCGGCACCTCCGACAGCCGGACCGCGACAACGCCCGCGTCGTTCGGCTCGCCAACCTGGATCGCGCAATCGATGCCGCTGCCGATGAAGTCGCGCACATCGTCCATCAACAGCCACTCGACCGATACGCGCGGATAGTCGTTCAGGAACCGCGCCAGCGGCCCGACGAAGCGCTCCTGACCGAACGCATGCGGCACGGCGACGCGCAGCAGCCCTTCCGGCTCCTCCTGCGCACCGCGCAGGTCGGCCTCGAACGCCGCCCAGTTCGCCAGCAACTCCTTCGCACGCTTGAAGCAGCGCTCGCCGTCGACGGTCAGCCGCATCGTATGCGTCGTCCGCATCAGCAACCGCACGCCGAGCGAGCGCTCGAGCGCCTGCAGACGCCGGCTGACCGTCGGCTGCGTCGCCCGCATCCGTGCGGCGGCCGCCGACAGGCTCCCCGCCTCGACTATGCGCACGAAGGTTTCCATCAACTGAAAACGGTAACCGGCACCGTCCAGCGCGGCGGCAGAAAGTCGCGAAGGCCCGCCCGCAGCGGACGTGACAAGGTGTTTTTTTGTCATGCGTTCACCGTATAACCCATCTTCGCCGCATGCTACTACCATCGCGGCGACCGTGCCGTCACACTGAGGCCATTGCTTCAATCCACACACAAGGTGCTCATCATGTCCACACCGACGAACCTCGATCCCGCAGCCGGCGCCGCGCACGATCCGGCCATCGGTCAGGCCGCGGCATCGCGGCTCGACGCCCGGCTGGTGCTGCTTCTCGCGGCGGCCGCCGGCTTGGCCGTCGCCCCGCTCTACTACAGCCAGCCGATGCTCGGCGTGCTCGGGCCCGATATCGGCGCGTCGACGCGCACGGTCGGCCTCGTGCCGACGCTCACGCAACTCGGCTATGCACTCGGCATCCTGCTGCTCGCGCCGCTCGGCGACCGCTTCGATCGCCGGCGCGTGATCGTCGTCAAGGCAGCCGCGCTGGTCGGCGCGCTGCTGCTGGCGGCCGGCGCACCCTCGATCGGACTGCTGCTCGCCGCGAGCTTCGCCATCGGCCTGTCCGCGACGATGGCGCAGGATGTCGTGCCGGCCGCGGCGGTGCTCGCGCATGACGCGCATCGCGGCAAGACCGTCGGCACCGTGATGACCGGCCTGCTGCTGGGCATCCTGCTGTCACGGGTCGTGAGCGGCTTTGTCGCCGAGAACCTGGGCTGGCGCGCGATGTTCGTGATCGCGGCCGGCAGCGTCGCGGCGATCGGCGTCGCGGCCGCCCGCGGCCTGCCGCATTTCGCCCCGACGACACGCCTGCCGTATCGCGCACTGATCGGCTCGCTCGGCGGATTGTGGCGCACGCATCCGGCGCTGCGGCGTGCGGCGCTGGCGCAGGGCATGCTGGCGATCGGTTTCAGCGCGTTTTGGTCGACACTGGCCGTGATGCTGCACGGCGCGCCGTTCCATCTCGGCAGCGCCGCCGCGGGCACCTTCGGTCTCGCGGGCGCGGCCGGCGCGCTGGCCGCGCCGGTCGCCGGACGTCTCGCGGATCGTCGCGGGCCGGATCGGGTCGCGCGGCTCGGCATCGGCATCGCGGCCGTGTCGTTCGCGTCCATGGCGTTCGCGCCGTGGTTGTCCGCCCCGGCACAACTGGGCCTGCTCGCGCTCACCACGGTCGGCTTCGATCTGGGCGTGCAGGCGACGCTGATCGCGCATCAGTCGATCGTCTATGCCATCGACCCGGCATCGCGCAGCCGCCTCAACGCGGTGCTGTTCGTCGGCATGTTCATCGGCATGGCAAGCGGCGCCGCGCTCGGCAGCTTGCTGCTCGCGCAATTCGGCTGGATCGCGGTGATCGCGCTGGCCGTCGCCTCGTCGCTCGGCGCGCTCGTCGTGCGGCTCTGGCGCCGTTGAAGCGATGCGCCGGGCAACATGCCCGGCATGCAACGGATAGGCAGGCGTTCGACGCTTGCCTATCCGCCGCCGGCCGGCCCGTCAGTCCCGATCCGGCGCGCCGAGCGGAAACAGCGGACGATACGGTCGCGCCTCGTCGACCGCACGCGCAAACGACGGCCGTGCAAGCAGGCGCTTCCGGTATGCGATCACGTGCTCGAACGACGGATCGATCCGATGCGTCCAGTCCGCGTAGAAAAGAAACGGCGCGGCGGCGCAATCCGCGAGGCTGAACCGGTCGCCCGCGGCCCATTCGCGATTCGCCATCGTCCGGTCGAGCCACGCATAGGACGTTTCAAGCATCCTCCGCGCATCGGCGACGCCACGCGCATCGCGCTCCGCTTCCGGCCGCAGCGCGTCGACCACGATCTTCGCCTGCGGCGTCGCCACATAGTTGTCGAAGAATCGATCCATGAAACGCACCTCGAGCGCCGCACGCGCCTGCGCGGGCAGCAGCGGGGTCGCGCCGGGATGGTACAGGCCGAGATATTCGATGATGATCGTCGATTCGATCACGGTCCGGTCCCCGTCGACGAGGATCGGAAAACGCTTCATCGGCCAGCGCGCGGCCAGTTCCTGCATCGGCTGCGGATCGTCATGCAGCAGCCGGCGATACGTGAACGGCGTGCCGTTTTCATACAGCGCGACCAGCACCTTCTGGCAGTACGACGAGAACGGATGGGCGTAGAGCGTCGGCATCATGGCCTGTCCCCCTTTGAAGAAGCGCCGCGGCCAGCCCTGCCGGCCGATGGATACGACGATGAACGCAACCGATCCGCACCGGCATCCGGCGAACGAACCGCATGCGCCGGCTACTGACGGCCATTCACGACCACGCGCCCTTCCCCGCGCCAGCGCAGCATGCCGCCCCCCAGATTCGCCACCGTGTCGAATCCGGCCTGCCGCAGGATCACGGTCGCCTGCGCGGACCGTCCGCCCGCGCGGCAGACCGTCACGACCGGACGCTCCCGCGCGATCTCGCCCGCGCGGGCCGCCAGTTCACCGAGCGGAATCAGCGTCGCGTCCGGAATATGCCCGAGCGGCCCCGCGAATTCGGCCGGTTCGCGTACGTCGACGATCTGCACCGCGTGCAGATGATCCTCGAGCCATTGCGGGTCGATCTCCCAGAAGCCGGCGAACGTGTACACGAGCGGCGCCCAGTCCGGCTCGGCCTGCTCGTCGGGCGCGCGGGCCGCGACGCCGCATTTCAGGTTCGCCGGCACCGCGACGTCGATCTGGCGCGGATGCGGCAAGCGCAGGTTCATCATGTAGCCCGCGAAATCGTCCTCGCTGAGATCCCCGCCCAGGCGCGGATTGAAGCGGCGCTCTTCGCCCACGCTCGTCACGCTCAATCCGCGATAATCGTGCGCCGGGTAGAGCAGACAGCTTTCCGGCAGCGTGAAAATCCGCCCGTGCACCGACCGGTACATCGCGTGCGGATCGCCCTGCTGGAAATCGGTGCGGCCGGTGCCGCGAATCAGCAGGCAATCACCGGTGAACGCCATCGATTCGTCGTCGAGCACCAGGCTGATGCAGCCGTTCGTATGCCCGGGCGTCGCGCGCACGGTCAGGTAGCGTGCGCCGAACGCGCACAGGTCGCCGTCGCGCAGATAGCGGTCCGCCCCCTCCGCGCCGCTCGCCGCGGACAACGCGATCTGGCTGCCCGTGCGCTGCTTGAGCAGCCACGCGCCCGTCACATGATCGGCATGAACATGGGTATCGATCGTCATCACAAGCCGCAGGCCGAGTTCCTCGATCAGTGCCGCATCGCGGCGCACCTGCTCGAAGACCGGATCGATCAGCACCGCCTCCCGGGACGCACGGTCGGCCAGCAGGTACGTGTAGGTGGATGACTGCTGGTCGAAGAGTTGCCGGAAGATCACCACGATGTCGCTCCGTCGTCTGTACCCGCCCACGGCGCGACTCACGCCGCCGCGCCGGCCGTCCCCGCACACCGTCCTGGCGATGCGCCGGGACGCGCGCGCGGCCCGGCGCATCGCGTCAACGCGGTTGCGTCACATATCGCAGATACGGCTTCAAGGTCTTGAAACCCTGCGGATACTTCTTCTTCGCATCGTCGTCCGACACCGAGGTCGGAATGATGACGTCCTCGCCGGGCTTCCAGTTCACCGGCGTCGCGACCGTATGCTTCGCGTTCAGTTGCAGCGAATCGAGCAGGCGCAGCACTTCGTCGAAGTTGCGGCCTGCGCTCATCGGGTACACCAGCATCGCCTTGACCTTCTTGTCCGGCCCGACGATGAACACCGAGCGCACGGTCGCGTTGTCGACCGCGGTGCGCGCCCCGCCGCTCGCGTTCGGATGGATCATGTCGTACAGCTTCGCGACCGTCAGATCCGCGTCGCCGATCAGCGGATAGTTGATCGCATGCCCCTGCGTCTCCTCGATGTCCTTCACCCAGCGCTGGTGATCGCTGACCGGGTCGACGGAGAGCCCGATGATCTTCGTGCCGCGCTTGTCGAATTCCGGCTTGAGCCCGGCCATGTAGCCCAGCTCGGTCGTGCACACCGGCGTGAAATCCTTCGGATGAGAGAACAGGATCGCCCACTGGTCGCCGATCCATTCGTGAAAGCGGATCGTGCCTTCAGTGGTTTCGGCGGTGAAATCGGGCGCTTCTTCTCCGAGTCGAATCGACATTTTCGTCCTCCATGAAGTGATGCATCCTGGCGCCCGCGCCGCGGTCGGCGCGGCAGCGCCGCGATTCGTCGAACGTTCGTCCGGCGAAGCGCGTCTCGCACGCCGGCCACCCGGCGCAGACGCGCTGCCGGTTTGCGCAGCCGCCCGTGCGGTGCGCGATCGTCCCGGCGCGGCATGCAGGCCGACACTGCCGCATCCCGCGCGCGTTTATAGCGTAGGTCAAAAAGCGTGCGCCACGGGCGGCCGCGCCGCCGGCTTGCGCCGGATCCGGCTCGCCGCGCAGCGCGCGGTCTGCCGCGTCCGCATCGCCATGTCCGCCTCGATCACGCCTGAAACGTTTTTCCCGCGTTTTTCACGCAACGCGGTCAATCCGGACGAAATTCCCCCGTCAAATCATGGTGTTGCGATGGCTGGCACATTACTCGCGTGCATCGGATCACCGATTCGCACACGCGCGATGCCGGGATGCAGGATCCGCCGCGGCCCTCGACGCCAGGCGACAGCAGTGCCGCTGACGCCACGCGCGGCCGGGTTGCCGGCCGGCACAGGAGATCCATTTCGTCGAACCCGAAGAATCCAGCGGCTGAGGTCCGGCATCACGCGCGGAACGAGCCACCGGATGGACAGTCGTTTTTGCATCGTATCGAACTACGCCAGCCCCTTCAGGAGGACACCATGAAAACCCGGAGCAAGAATGGGTCGTTACGTTTATGGCGCGCGGCGCTGACCTGCCTGTGCGCAGGACTCGTCGTGGCCGCCGCGCTGGATTCCCCGACGGCCGACGCTGCCCGAAAAGGCCGGCCCGGTCACGACTCGCTGCCGTCGAAAGGGAACATAGCGGCCAAGTTCCCGACGCTGCCGACCGGCCCGCATCCCAGTGAGGCAAAGAGCTCGCAGAAGATCACCAAGCAACAGCTGTAAGCACGGCGCTTACTTCATTGTCGGGGGAAACATCCAGTCAACGATCACCGATGCGTGAGGTTTGCCATGAGTGCAATGCGAACATCATCCCGTTTTCCCGGGTTATTGGCGCGAAGCCTGGCTGCCGCAGGACTTTGCGCCGCCGCCAATGTGAGCCAGGCGGTCCCGGCCGATGCCCAGATCGACCTGAAGATCCTGGTGCTCGCCAGCCAGCAGGCCGGCAACAGTCCCGAATTGCAGGCGACGCAGACGATTCTCGATCGTCTCGGCGTCCCCTATACGATCTACAGTTACGACACGAACAATCCGACGCTGCCGGCGCTCGAAACGGGCAACCATGCGAAGTACCAGGGCATCATCATGCCGATCAGCGACGCGCGGTACATGAACCCGTTCTCCGGCGGCGCGCTCGCGACGGCCCTCGCGCGCTACCAGTTCAAGTACAACACGCGGCTGGCGAGCATGTACACGTGGCCGGGCGACACGGGCTGCATGCAGTACGTCGGCTACCGCGATACCACGTCGACCGCGCTCAACACGACGTTGACGGCAACCGGCAAGACGCTGTTCCCGTACGTGAACGCCGGCACGAGCACCGGCAACCCGCTGCCGGTGCAGAATGCGTGGACGTACTTCATGTCGCCCGCGAGCCCGCTGCCGGCCGGCACGACCGTGACGTCGCAGATCCAGGGCAAGGGCACGAACAACGTCACCTATTCGGTGGCCGCGACCTGCCTGTTCGCCAACTCGACGCCCGTGTCGGGCGACAGCACGTCGCGCGAGATCATGGCGGTCTCGTTCGACAACAACCCGTTCCTGCTCCACTCGATGATCCTGTCTTACGGCATCGTCAACTGGGTCACGCGCGGGCTGTTCGTCGGCAACCGGCACGTGTATCTGGATCCGCAGGTCGACGATGTCGGCATCCCCGACGAGATCTACCCGTATGCGCTGTACATCGATGCGAACGGCAACGACGTGTGGTACGACGTCAGGACGAATGCCGCGACCAACACGAACCCGCCGGGGCAATGCCCGCTCGGCGGCGTGTCGTCCAGCACCGGCCTCACGGCGTGCGAATACCGGATCAACGGCGCCGAGTTCGACACCGCGATGAACTGGCAGGACGGCGTCAATTCCGGCACCGCGAACGCAGGCGCGCTGAAATTCTCGCTGGCCTTCAACGGTGCGGGATTCGGCACGGACTACGGCGGCCTCGGCGACTATCCGCCGACCGGCACGGACTCGCTGTCCACCGAGGTCAACGCGAACGAGTTCGAGTTCAAGTGGATCACGCACACCTACGACCACCTTCTGCTTGAACCGACCGCGACGACCACGGTCACGTCCAGCCAGGTCACGTCCGAGCTGAAGAACAATCATGCCGTGGCCCAGAGTTTCGGCTTCGAGAAATACGCGAAGAGCGTCATCGTGACGCCGGAGATCTCCGGTCTTTACTATGCGCCGACGCTGAGCGCCCTGCAGTCGTTCGGCATCAACGTTCTCGTATCCGATTCGTCGAAGCCGACGCCGCCGGTCGGCACGGCGGGATGCCCGCGGACCAACAACGGCGTCAACTGGCCGCTGCCCCCGTTCAATGCCGGCAAGTTCAACTGCGTGAACCAGAGCATCTTCGAGATTCCGCGTTACGCGACCGCACTGTTCTACAACGTGTCCCAACCGCAGGAATGGGTCAACGAATACAACTATTTCTACGGTGCGAACGGGATCGATCCGACGCGGTGGGGCACCGACAAGACCTACACGCAAGTGCTGGGCCACGTGTCCGACACGCTGGTGTCCTACCTGCTCACGTACGACATCCGGCCGCTGATGTTCCACCAGTCGAACCTGCGCGTATACAGCGGGACGAACTCCCTGCTGAGCGACCTGCTGAACGCGGTGCTCACGAAGTACAACAAGTACTACAAGAGCCTGCCGATCCGCAGTCCGCAACTGTCCGACATCGGGACGCTCGGCAAGCAGCGGCTCGTGTTCAACACGTCGAACGTGGCGGCGACGCTCGTGCCGGGCAAGTCGATCACGGTCAGCGGATCGCGGACCGACGGACAATCCGTCGTGGTGCCGGTGACGGGGGTGACGTTCGGCACGTCGACCGAGACGTACGGCGGCCAGAGCATCTCCAACATCACGCTGCTTCCCGCCACCGCGTACACGACGCAAATCACGCCAGCGCCGGCATGGCAGTAATGTGCCGGCAGGCATGACCGCGCTACGGAGGCGCAAGTTGAAAACGCCCGCCGAAAGGTGGGCGTTCTTTTATGGTGCGGCCGGCGGCGCGCCGAGCGAACGCGTTACGCGCGCCGCTGCGCGAAATACGCGCCGACCGCGTCGACGAACGTGTCGATGTCACGGCGCGACACGTCGCAATGCGTGACGAAGCGCGACGCGTAGAGCATCTGCGTGAGGATGCCGCGCGCGCGAAGCCACGCCTCGAGCGGCGCGCAATCGTCCTCGGGGAATTGCGCGAACACCATGTTCGTCGCGTGCGACATCACCTTGACCGGCTCGATGCGCGCCAGCCCTTCGGCGAGATGCGCGGCGTTCGCGTGATCTTCCGCCAACCGCTCGACGTTGTGCTCGAGCGCATACAGGCACGCGGCCGCGAGCACGCCCGCCTGCCGCATCCCGCCGCCGAGCACCTTGCGCCAGCGGTGCGCGCGCTCGATCAGCGGACGGCTGCCGACCAGCACCGAGCCGACCGGCGCGCCGAGTCCCTTCGAAAAGCAGATCGAGATCGTGTCGAACGGCGCACACAGCTCGGCGAGCGTGCAGTGCGATGCGACCGCCGCATTGCACACGCGCGCCCCGTCGAGATGCGCGGCCAGGCCGCGGCTGCGCGCGAACGCGACGGCCTCGTGGACATAGCCTTCCGGCAGCACGCGGCCGCCGATCGTGTTCTCGAGCGCGAACAGCCGCGTGCGGGCGAAATGGTCGTCGACCGGCTTGATCGCGGCGGCGACCTTGTCGAGCGGCAGCGTGCCGTCGGGCGCGTTCTCGATCGGCTGCGGCTGAATGCTGCCGAGCACCGCCGCGCCGCCGCCTTCATATTTGTACGTGTGCGCGAGCTGGCCGACGATGTATTCGTCGCCGCGCTCGCAATGCGCCATCAGCGCTGCCAGATTGCTCTGCGTGCCGCTTGGAAAGAACAGGCCGGCTTCCTTGCCCGCGCGCTCGGCCACGGCCGCCTGCAGGCGCAGCACGGTCGGGTCGTCGCCCCACACGTCGTCGCCGACTTCTGCGGCGGTCATCGCGGCCAGCATGGCCTGGCTCGGACGCGTTACGGTATCGCTGCGTAGATCGATCATCGGTCATCCCAGAGTGAACGCGGGCCGGAACAGGCCCCGCCGAAACGAGAGTCCGAGTGTACGCAATTCGACCGGGATTTGCCGCCCGACAGCCCGGCGCCTGCCGGCGTCGCGCGAAGCATCGCCGATGCGCATCGGCGGAATGCGTCGCGGACGAGAAACACGGCACCGGAACCTCGCCCGATCGCTCGGCCAGACGAAAATTCATATCAGTCCTACTTATGTAACCGCACTCGGACAGATGCCGCGCGCCATATTGCCGCACGCGCGACAGCCCGCCACGATGGCCGCGCGTAGACGCGTCACGCAATCTTGATACGAATCAATCATTTAACCCGGGTTTTTGACGTATGTACTGGACAATATGCGACGAGTTGGCGCATGTCGCCGTGTAATACGCGGATACATACTCCGGCCAACTCCTGCGGCCGGGCGGCGGCGGGGGTCCGCCGGCAGCTCCGCCGGCGGGTATCTACCGCATCGGTCAACTGGAATGGATACTGCTTTCACGGCCCTCGATCTGGCCCGCCTGCAATTCGCCTTCACCGTCTCCTTTCATATCGTCTTCCCCGCGCTCAGCATCGGCCTCGCGAGCTTCATCGCCGTGCTCGAATACTGCTGGCTCAAGACCGGCCAGACGTTCTACAAGACTCTCTGCGTCTTCTGGTCGAAGATCTTCGCCGTCGCGTTCGGGATGGGCGTCGTCTCCGGCGTCGTGATGAGCTATCAGTTCGGCACGAACTGGTCCGGCTTCTCCACCTTCGCCGGCGCGGTGACCGGGCCGCTGCTGATGTACGAAGTGATGACGGCGTTCTTCCTCGAAGCCGGCTTTCTCGGCATCATGCTGTTCGGCTGGCACCGCGTCAGCCCGCGCGCGCACTTCGGCGCGACGCTGATGGTCGCGATCGGCACGCTGATCTCGACGTTCTGGATTCTCGCGTCGAATAGCTGGATGCAGACGCCGCAGGGCTTCGAGATCGTCGACGGCCGCGTCATGCCGACCGACTGGCTCGCGATCGTCTTCAATCCGTCGTTCCCGTACCGCCTCGCGCACATGGCGATCGCGGCGTTCGTCGTCGCCGCGCTCGTGGTCGCCGCGACGGCCGCGTGGCATCTGCTGAAGGGCCGCCGCGACGCCGCCGTGAAGAAGATGTTCTCGATGGCGCTGTGGCTCCTGTTGCTGCTCGCGCCGGTGCAGGCGCTGGTCGGCGACCAGCACGGCATCAATACGCTCAGGCACCAGCCGGCGAAGATCGCCGCGATCGAGGGCCTGTGGGAAACCGAAACGGGCGGCACCGCGCTGAACCTGTTCGGCATCCCCGACATGCAGGCGGAAACGACCCGCTACGCGGTGCAGATTCCGCACCTCGCCAGCCTGATCCTCACGCACAGCTGGGACGGCCAGATCCGCGGCCTGAAGGAATTCCCGCCCGAAGACCGCCCGAATTCGACGCTCGTGTTCTGGAGCTTCCGGATCATGGTGGGCCTCGGCCTCGCGATGATCGCGCTCGCCGTGCTCGCCTGGCTGATGCGCCGCGGCGGCCGCCTGTACGAATCGAAGTGCTTCCAGCGCTTCGTGCTCGTGATGGGGCCGACCGGCTTCGTCTCGCTGCTCGCCGGCTGGATCACGACGGAAGCGGGACGCCAGCCGTGGGTCGTCTACGGCGTGCTGCGCACCGCGCATGCCGCGTCGCCGCTGAGCACGCAGCAGGTCGGCATCTCGCTGATGGCATTCGTTGTCGTGTACTTCCTCGTGTTCGGCACCGGCCTCTACTACATGCTCAAGCTGATGAAGGCGGGCCCCGCCCTGCCCGGCGCCGGGCCTGACGATCCGCACGGCCACCACGCCGGCGGCACCGCGCGCCGTCCGCTGTCGGCCGCGAACGAATCGACCGGGACGGTCTGAACGCCCACCGCAATCGCTAACGAGGAAACTTATGGACGTCACTGTAGTCTGGGCCGCCATCATCGCATTGGGGCTCTTCATGTACGTCGTGCTGGACGGCTTCGACCTCGGCATCGGCATCCTCTTCCCGTTCTTTCCTGACGAGAAGGAACGCGACCTGATGATGAATACGGTCGCGCCGGTCTGGGACGGCAACGAAACCTGGCTCGTGCTGGGCGGCGCCGGTCTGTTCGCGGTCTTTCCGGTCGTCTATTCGGTCGTGCTGTCCGCGCTGTACCTGCCGCTCGTCTTCATGCTGATCTTCCTGATCTTCCGCGGCGTGTCGTTCGAGATCCGCGCGAAGGCGCGGCGCACCAAGCCGCTGTGGGACATCGCATTCGTCGGCGGTTCCGCCGGCGCGACGTTCTGCCAGGGCATCGCGCTCGGCGCGTACCTGCAGGGCATCGAAGTGAAAAATGGCGTCTATGCCGGCGGCGCCTTCGACTGGCTTTCGCCGTTTACGATGCTGACCGGACTCGGCCTCGTCGTGACCTACGCACTGCTCGGCTGCTGCTGGCTCGTCGCGAAGACCGACGGCGACCTGCAGCGCCGCCTGCAACGCGTCGTGTGGCCGCTGACCGTCGTGCTGCTCGGCTTCATGGCCGTCGTCAGCCTGTGGACGCCCCTGCAGGATCCGCAGATCGCCGCGCGCTGGTTCGATTCCGACGTGTTCGCGCATCTGGTGCCGATGCCGTTCCTCGTCGCCGCGTGCTCGGCGTACATGTATCGTGCCGCACGCAACCGGCATGACCGGACGCCGTTCATGCTGGCGCTGATGCTCGTGCTGCTCGGCTATGCCGGCCTGCTCGTCAGCGTGTTCCCGTATGCGATTCCCAGGTCGATGACGATCTGGGACGCCGCCGCGCCCCGCGTGAGCCAGATCTTCACTTTGGTCGGCGCAGCGGTTATTCTCCCCATCATCATCGGCTATACGACGATGGGCTACTGGGTATTCCGAGGCAAAATTCGTCATGAAGACCAGCACTACTACCACCACCACTGATCAAAAGGCCACACCGCGCAAACACGGCTGGCTGTGGTTCATCCTGCTGTGGGCGGTCGGCGTCATGGGCGCCGTCACCATCGGCTATGCGTTCAAGATCCTCCTGAAACTGACGCTGCTGGCAGCGAAATGACCTGACGAAGCGGGTTCGGCCGCCATCGCGGCGCCGCTTCGATTGCCGGGCCGGCCCGGCCCGGCCCTTCGCAGGACGTCGCACACGGGCCGTTCCCCGCTCGCAAGAAAACGAAAAAACGCATACCGGATCGTCCGGTATGCGTTTTTTTGTCAGATGAACGTGCGATGCGGGACACCGCACGGAAGAAGCCCGACAAGCGCGAGGCCGTGCCGGCCGCGCGCCGCCGCGCCAATGGCGGCGGCGACGCGCGGCGGATTACTTCAGCCCGAAATCGACGCGCGTGGTCGCGCCCTTGTCCTCGATGCCCTTCGCATCGAGTTTCGGCGCGACGACGAACATGCGGCTCGCGTCGATCTTGCCTTCGAGATACTGACGCACCGACTGTGCGCGATCCAGCGCGAGCGTGCGCAGGCTGCCGTCATCGACCGGCGCGTGGTCGGCGATCGCCTGCTTCATGTCGTCATCCGGCAGCGTCTTCTGCAGGCCGATCATGTTGCGCGGCTTCTTGAAATCGGCGGCCTTGTACGCGCGCGTCAGATACTTCTGGTACTCGGCCGGCTCGACCTTCACCGACCGCGTATCGACGCTCTCGCCCTGCCCGACGACGTCCTTGAGCTTCTGCTGGCGGACGAGCCGCTCGACATATTCTGCCCGCAGGCCCGGCAGATCCTTGTCCGGATCCACGCGGCCGATCATGTCGAGACGGATCGACGGCTTCGCGTCGAGCATCTTCACGACCGTGTCGAGCTTCTTCTGCGAGGCGTCAGTCAGTTCCGACGAGCCCGGCGCGAACTCGACGTAGCCGAGTTCCTCGCCGCCGCTGCCGAACGCGTGCGCGAGCAGCGTGAACGGCGACGTGACCGCCTTCGCGACCAGATTGAGCACCGCGCGCCAGATCAGGCCGCCGATGCTGAACTCCGGATTCGACAGCGAGCCCGACACCGGAATGCTGACGTCGATCTCGCCGCGCGAGTTCTTCAGCAGCGAGATCGCGAGCTTGACCGGCAGCCGGGTCGCCGTGTCGTTCTCGACATGGTCGCCGAACGTCAGCTGGTCGATGAAGATGTGGTTGTTCGCCGACAGCTGGTCGTTCGCGAGCTGATAGTGCAGATCGACGTTCAGCTTGCCCTTCGTGATCGGGTAGCCCGCGTACTTCGCCGAATACGGCGTCAGGTTGGTCAGCTCGATGTCGTGCGCGCTCGCGGTGAGGTCGAGCGCCGGCTTCTCGATCAGCGGATTGACCGTGCCCTTGATCGCGATCGGCCCGTTGCCCGCCAGGTTCGCCGTGACGTCGACCGGCGCGGACGTTGCCGATTCCGTGCCGAACGCGCCGACCGTGCCCTTGATCGCGACAAGGTTCGCCGTGTAGTTCGGCTTGATGAAGTTGTCGGTGTAGTTCACCCGGCCGTTTTGCAGCACCAGCTGGCCGAAGCGCATCCGCACCGGATTCTGCGGCGGCGTCGCCGCCTTGACGACTGCGGTCGCCGACGCCGCGGCGACCGCGCTCGCCGGAGCCGCCTGTGCGACCGCCGCGGCCGACGCGCCCTGCGGCGACAGCGGCACCGGCTCGCCCTTGCTCGCATCGCGCGTCAGCGACTGAGCCTGCCCGGTCTCCTTCGCGACGATGTCCTTCAGGTTCAGGCGACCTTGCGCATCGAGCAGCACGCGCCCGTAGAAATTCGAGAACGTCACGCGCGCGGCGTCGACGTCGGTGCCGTGCTCGTCGTAGTTCGCCTTCAGGCCGGATAGCGCAAGCGAGCGCCATCCCGCGAACGGATCGGACGTCGCCTTGTCGAGCATCCGTACGTCGACGAGCGCCGCATCGCCGCGATACGACGCGCGGATCGTGTCCTTCGCCTGCGCGAACGTCAGGTTGCCCTGCGCATTCAACAGCGCGCTTGCGACCGTCGCATTCAGCACGCTGCCGAAATACGGCTCGAACGCGGCCGCATCGAGACGATTGCCGTTGATCTTCAGGCCGAGCCTGAGCGGCTGCGCGGTGACGTCGCCCGACACGTTCAGCGAACCCTTGCGGTTCAGCGTCGCCTGGAGCTGAACCGGCAGCGGCTTCGTCAGATCGTCGCTGATCTTCTGCACGTTCAGCTGCAGCGGCTTGATCGCCAGCTTCACCGCACGCGGCGTCGACAGGTCGGTGTAGTTGGCAGCCGCATCCTTCACGTTCAGCGCATCGATCTGGTAATGCCACGACGGCGCGGCGGCCGGTGCGCGATGCGCGGTCTGCCGCGCGGCCGCCGGCTGCGATCCGCCGGCGAGTGCCGCCAGGTCGATCGTGCCGTTCTTCAGACGCTTCACGTCGAGCGCGAGCCCGTTCACATCGACGCTGACGATCTGCGCCGTGCGCGCAGCCAGATCGACCTTCGCCACCTTCGCCTGCGCGTCGGGCAGGACGATTGCGGGCGCTTTTGCATCGGGTGCCGCGATCTTCAGCGACTTCAGGCTGACTTCGCTGTCGGCGACCTGTACGTCGAGCGGCGTCTTCGACCAGTCGGCCTTCACGTTGAGCACCGTGCCGAGCTTGCCGTCGAGCACGCGTGCGCGCGTCGCTTCGACCAGATACGGTTGCAGCGCCGGCAGCGCGAACGCGTCGATCGTCAGCTTCGTATCGGCCTGCATCGCGGCGAGACTGAACGTGCCTTCCGCCTTCACGTCGCCGCCCTGCGACATCACCGTCGACACCGCATATTTCGCCGGCGTCCTGCCTTGCATCGTGAAGCCGTCGAGCGTCGTCGTCACGCGCGTCAGCGATGTCGTGGCCGGCACCGCCAGCGCGCGGTCGTCGAAATTGATCGTGCCGTCGGCGATCGCGAAATGCCGGATCGTCAGGTCAAGCGGTTCAGCCTTCGCTTTCGCGGCAGGGCGGGCGGAGGCGGGCGCGGAGGCGGCTGACGTGGACGCAGCCGATGCGGAAGCCGCCGCCGTGGATACGGTCGATGCATCCGCAGGCGGCGCAGCCAGCTTCATGACGTTCAGCACGCCCTGGCGGTCGCGCGCGAGATCGACGACCGGCCGGTCGAGACGGATCTCGTCGACATGCAGCACATTGCGCAGCGGCTGCAAGTCGGCCGCCGCGACGTGCACACCACGCGCGGCGAACAGCGGCTCGGACGACGCGCTCGTCACCTTCGCATCGTTCAGGTCGACGGTGCCGGACACGCGCAGCGTCGGCGTCGCGCCGCTCATGACGAAGTTGAGTTTCAGATGGCTGCTGAGCAGGCCGCTCGGCACCGCGACCGGCAGCCTGGCCGGCACGTACGACATCAGCCGCGGCACATCGAGCCGGTCGAACGTCAGTTCGACCTCCGACTCGCGCGACTTCGCGAACGGCTTCGACTTGCCGTCGAGCGCAATCGGGCTGCCGTCGAAACGGGCGCGCAGCTTCGGCTCGACGAAGATGTCGATCTTCGACGGCAGCGTGGCGATGTACGGAATCCCGAGCGTCCAGTTGTCGACAACGTGCTTCTCGTTCAGCAGGCGATCGTCGAAGTCGATCCGGCCGTCGTTGATCTGGATGTTTGCCAGCGCAAAATGCGTCGGCTTGCTCTCGGGCTTCGACGGCGTCGAGAATTTCTCGATCAGGTCGGTGAAGTTGAAGCGCTGCGCATCGTATCGAACGATGTGAAAGCGCGGCGCATCGATGCGGATCTCGCTGACGATCGGCGCGGCGCGAAACAGCGACGTCCACGACGGCCGCACGGTCAGCTTGCCGATGTCGACGAAGTCGCCCTGCCCGCCGCGTTCGCCGAGATGAATGTCGTCGGCCTCGAAGTTGAGGGTGTAGGGATTCAGCGCAATGCGCCGGATAGTCGCCGGGCGGTCGAGCTGCTGGCTCATCTGCTGTTCGGCGATGTGCCGGATCAGCGGCGGCGCAGCGAAGAACCCCAGCAATCCGAATAAAACGAGAAAAATCAGCACGCCCAGGCCGATGCGTTTCGTGCGTCGCGCGCGCGCGACGTCGCCGAGGGTGTGGAGCGTCGTGGATACGGTTTCTTTGTTCGGGCTTGCCATGCTGAATTGCCTTCGATGCGGCGGTCAGTATGTAGGGGGATCACGTCGGTCCGACCGGCTATCCCGAAAGTATAGGCTGACGGAATGGCCGGACGCACGCAGGGGCCGGGCCGCCGCGCCCTTCGAACAGGCGCGGCGGTCCGCTTATCAGGCGGTCTATTGCCGGACGACGACGGGCGGCATCCATGCACCGTCGGTCGCCTGCGGCTTCGGCGCGTACAGGCGCAGCGCGAGCGCGAAATCCGTGCGCGGCGCCGGCAGCCAGTTCGACGCGGTCCCGCCGCCCGGCGACACCGCCGACACGACGATGTCGACGGAGCCATCGCGATTGCGGCGCAGCCGGTCGCGATCGCCGAGCA
>NZ_JAHACR010000267.1 GCF_018375725.1 Burkholderia sp.
CGTACGAACCGAAGCTGATCCACACGGTGCGCGGCATGGGCTACGTGCTCGAAGCGCGCGGCGGCGCGGCCGCATGATCGCGCGCCTGCTGCCGCGAACGCTGCGCGGCCGGCTGACCGCGCTGATCATCCTGTCGACGTCGGTGATCCTCGCGTCGAGCGGCGTCGCATTGTACGAAGCGCTGAGCAACCGTGTCGAAACGACGGCAGCCGAGCAGATGGCCGGTATTTCCGCCGCATTGGGCGCACACCTGGCCGAGGCGCGCACGACGGCCGACGTCGCGCGCAACACCGATATCTGGATCGACCAGTTGCACGGTCATCCGAACATGGATCTCGCGATCTTCGATGCCGCCGGTACGCGCCTCGTCGGCACGCCCGGCTTCCGTCCGTACGCGCCGCTGATGTTGACGAACGCCGGGCGCGTGCCGGTCGGCATCGCCCCGCCCGGCGCAAGACACCAGTATCTGCTGACGACCGTGCCGCTCGCCGGCGCGGGTGCGCCGGTGGTGCGCGTCGCCGTGCAGTACGATCGCAGCGCCGACGTGCTGCTGCTGCGCACGCATGCCTATACGATCGTCGTGATCGAGGTGTTCGGCGTGGTGCTTGCGGCCGCGATCGCATACGGCATCGCCGCGCTCGGGCTGAGCCCGCTGCGGCGGTTCGCGGCGCGCGCGGAGCAGATGTCGTCGAGCCGGCTCGCGCATCCGCTGCCGGAACTCGATACGTCCGGCGAGCTGAAGGAGCTCGAGCATGCGTTCAACGGCATGCTCGCGCGGCTGAACGAATCGTTCACGCGGCTGAGCCAGTTCTCGTCGAATCTCGCGCACGACATGCGCACGCCGCTGACGAACCTGCAGGCGGCCGCGCAGGTTGTGCTGTCGCAACCGCGCAGCGCGGACGAATACCGGAGCGTGATCGAGTCAAGCATCGACGAATACCAGCGGCTGTCGCGGATGATCGAGGACATGCTGTTTCTCGCGCGTTCGGAACAGGCCGGCACGTCGATCGATGTGCGGCGCCTGAATGCGGCGGAGGAGGCGGAGCGGGTGGCCGGCTACTACGAGCCGCTGGCGGAAGATGAAGGCGTGACCGTGAAGGTCGACGGCCACGCATGGGTCGATGCGGACCTGACGCTGTACCAGCGCGCGTTGAGCAACCTGCTGTCGAATGCGCTGACCTATGCGCCGCGCGGCAGCGTCGTGACGATCGATTGCGTCGAGCAGGGCGGTGCGACGACGATCGCCGTGTCGGATACGGGGCCCGGCATCGCGGCGGAGCACGTCGGGCGGATTTTCGAGCGTTTTTATCGCGTCGATCCGTCGCGCCACAATTCGGCGTCGGGCACGGGGCTCGGCCTCGCGATCGTCCGGTCTATCATGGACAATCACGGCGGCGAATGCGGCGTCGACAGCGAGCCGGGCCGCCGCACGACCTTCTGGCTGCGCTTTCCACAGCAGAAGATCTCCGCGCTTGCGCTCGGCCGCGCGCGGCCGACTCGCGACCGGCGAAAACAGCGCGAGCAGCGCGCCCGTGCGGTGTGCGGCGATCTGCGCGCCGCTGCCGAGCGGCTGACTGATGCCCCACAGAAAACGCCCGCCGCCCAACCGACGCTCCCATTCCTTGCGCAGCACGACAGTCGGGAGGTCTTCGCCGGACTCGGTACCGATCTTGGTCCAGCAAAACGTGGGAGGCAGGTGTTTCAGTGTCATCAACTTTCTCGGGATGCCGCAGCTCGCCAGATTCAGCGAGTCATTCAATAACCGTAACTGTATAGGTATAATGCATGACATGGAAGCCCCAAACACTGATTTTCCTGTCCAGGATCTATTGAGCCGGTTGCGGGCAGACTCGCGCTCGTCCAGCGAAATAGCGAGGCTTTCCGGCGTCAGCCAGCCAACCGTCTCGCGCCTTCGTCTGTCGGATGGCCGCCGACTGCGCCGCAGTGCGCCATTCAATAAGCTATGCAGTTTCTATGGTGTCGACGTGCGTTCGTCGCGACGTCGCAGCGGTGGCTTCAACGATTTGCTGCGAGAAGCGATCGTCGAAGCGTGGGACGGATCGGACGAGCACGGCCGTGCGTTGCTCGTCGTCATCGAAGGGCTGAAGGGATTGCAGGTCAAGCCGGAGAACGGCTGATATCGCCGGGGATCACGCGGCGCGCGCCGAGTCGCTCAAACGCCGCCGGATCGGAAAACGGTACGCGCACCACGTGCTGTGAATTCGACGCCGGCGCGCTCGCGCCGCCGTCGAAGTGTCGGACCTGTTCGCCGTGTGCTCAAACCGGCGTCAGCACCGGCTGCCCCGCGAAATGCCGCGTGGCATTGTCGATGAATTGCTGCACCGAGCGGTCGAACGCTTCCGGCGACCAGCCGGCCATATGCGGCGTCAGCACGACGTTGTCGAGGCCGGTCAACGCATGCGGCGGTTCCGGCTCGCCTTCATAGACGTCGAGCCCCGCACCGGCGAGACGGCCCTCGCGCAGCGCGGCGGCGAGCGCGGCGGTATCGACGACGCTGCCGCGCGACACATTGACGAGAAACCCGTGCGCACCGAGTGCATCGAGCACCGCGCGGTCGATCAGGTGACGGGTTCCGCCGCCGCCCGGCGTCGCGACGATCAGGAAGTCGGCCCACTGCGCGAGCGCGTCGAGCCGGTCGAAATAGCGATACGCCACGCCTTCACGCGGCGCACGGTTGTGATAGCCGATCTCGAGATCGAAGCCGGCCGCACGGCGCGCGCACTTCTCGCCGATCTTGCCCAGCCCGACAATGCCGAGCTTCTTGCCGGAGACGTTCGGCTGCATCGGCAACGCATCCCGCCAGACGCCCTCGCGGGTCGAACGATCCTGCTTGACGATGCCGCGCACCGTCGCAAGCAGCAATGCAAATGCATGATCGGCCACGCAATCGTCGTTCGTGCCCGCGCCGGTCGCGACAACCACGCCGCGCGATTTCGCATGTGCGACATCGATCCGCTCGTAGCCGGCGCCGAGCGCGCTCACGAAGCTCAGGTGCGGCATCCGGTCGATTTCGTCGGCGGTCAGGCCGGTGGCGCCGTTGGTCAGCACCGCATGGATCGCGTCACCGTGTTCGGCGATCGTGCGCGTGCGCGCATCGGCGGTCGGCGCGTCGTGCACGTCGAACGACGCGGCGATCTTGCGCTGCGCGTCGTCGCGCAATGGAATAAGGACAAGCAGTCGGGGTTTCATCGGGCGGATTTCGCGTAACAAGGACGCGGTGCAGTGTATAGCAAGGCCTGCGCCGGAGCGCGGGTTATCCCCACGCGCGCCGCGGGCACGCCGCGTCGTGCGGTTTGCCAAAGCAGGCGCAGTCAAGTAAGTTTCGACTAGGTTTCGCCGTCCCCTTTTCCGTCATTGCCAGGAGGTTAGCCCGATGAAGTTCGCCCTGCCCGCCCGGATGCTGGGTGTCGCGCTCGCCGCAACGTTCGCCGCCGCACCGGGCGCGCATGCCGCCGATGCTGTCGTGGTGTCGTCGAAGATCGATACCGAAGGCAACCTGCTCGGCAACCTCATCGCGCAGGTTCTGAAGGCCCGCGGCATCCCGGTCACCGAAAAGATCGCGCTCGGCACCACGCCGATCGTGCGCCGGGCGCTCATCGGCGGCGAGATCGACATCTATCCCGAGTACACCGGCAACGCCGCCTTCTTCTTCAACAAGGCCGACGATCCGGTGTGGAAGAACGCCGCGCAAGGCTACGAAACGGCGCGCAAGCTCGACTATGCGGCCAATCGCATCGTCTGGCTGACGCCGGCGCCGGCGAACAATACGTGGGGTGTCGCGGTGCTCGCGTCCCTCGCGCAGGCCAAACACCTGAAGACGTTTTCCGATTTCGGCAAATGGATCGCCGCCGGCGGCAGTGTGAAGCTCGCGGCGTCCGCCGAGTTCGTCAACAGCGCATCCGCACTGCCGTCGTTCGAGAAAGCGTACGGCTTCAGGCTGAAGCCGGCGCAGCTCGTCGTGCTGTCCGGCGGCGATACCGCCGCGACGATCAAGGCCGCCGCGAACCAGACCGACGGCGTGAATGCGGCGATGGTCTACGGCACCGATGGCGGGATCGCGTCGAGCGGCCTCGCGGTACTCGACGACGACAAACACGTGCAGCCCGTCTATGCACCCGCCGCGATCGTTCGCGAGGCGGTGCTGAAAGCGCACCCGCAGATCGCCGAGGCGCTGAAGCCCGTCTTCGCAAGCCTCGACCTCAGGACGCTTCAAACGCTCAACAGCCGCATCCAGATCAACGGCGAACCCGCCGCCAGCGTCGCCGCGCAATATCTGAAATCGAAAGGCTTCGTGAAATGACCGCACGCGCGGCGGCCTCCGCGCGGCGCATCGCGCTCGACAAGGTCGGCATCCTCGTCGGCACGCTGACAATCGGCGCGCTGCTGTTCGCGCCGTTCGTCGTGCTGCGGCCGAACCGGATTGCGGCAGGCACCGGCCTGTCGTTATTCGGCGCGTTGCCTGCCGCACAGGCGGATGCCATCGGCGCGCTGTGGATCGCGGGCGCGGTCTGGACAATGCTGGCCAGTCAGCCGCGATGGCGTCTGGCCGTCGGCTGCACGTTGCTCACGACCCTCGGCCTTGTCACCGGCGCCATTGCGCCGCATGTCGTCGCGCCCGGCGACGATCTCGCGCGCGTGTCGCCGGGCGCCGGCATCTGGCTGCTGCTGTTCGCGTGGGCCGTGCTGGTCGCGGATGCGCTCGCGCGGCTCGCATTCAGTCCGTGGCAGCGGCTGGCCGCGCTGGCCGTGGCCGCTGCGGCGGTTGCCGTGCCGCTGGCGATGGGCTGGTGGGACGGCCTGTCCGTGATGCGTGAATACGCGGTGCGCAGCGACGATTTCTGGCGCGAAGCCGCGCGGCATGTCGCGCTGGCCGGCGGCTCGGTTGCGGCGGCACTCGTCGCCGGCGTACCGCTCGGCATCGCCTGCGCGCGCATCGGGGCCGTCCGCGCCGCCGTCATGCCGCTGCTCAATATCGTGCAGACGGTGCCGAGCATCGCGATGTACGGCCTGATGATGGCGCCGCTCGGGCTGCTCGCCGCGCACGTTCCGCTCGCCGCGGCGCTCGGCATCCGTGGAATCGGCGTCGCGCCGGCATGGCTTGCGCTGTTTCTGTATTCACTGCTGCCGATCGCGTCGAGCGTCGCGGTCGGCCTGCGGCAAGTGCCGCCGCACGTGGCCGAGGCGTCGCGCGCCATGGGCATGACCGCGCTTCAGCGTCTCGTGCAGGTCGATCTCGTGCTCGCGTTGCCGGTGATGCTGAGCGGCGTGCGCATCGTGCTGGTGCAGAACATCGGATTGACCGCGGTCGCCGCGCTGATCGGCGGCGGCGGGTTCGGCACCTTCATCTTCCAGGGCATCGGCCAATCCGCCGCCGATCTCGTGCTGCTCGGCGCCATCCCGACGATTGCGCTCGCGCTCGTCGCCGCGGTCGTGTTCGGGGCCGCGACCACACTCGCGAAAGGACGCACGGGATGATCGAAATCGAGCGGCTCAGCAAGCGCTTCGTCGACGACGCCCTTTCGGCAGGCGCGTCGGTCGCCGCGGTCGACGACGTCTCGTTGACGATACGGCGCGGCACGATCACTGCGCTGGTCGGCGCGTCGGGCAGCGGCAAGTCGACGCTGCTGCGCATGATCAACCGCTTGATCGCACCGAGCGCCGGCACGATCCGCATCGACGGCGTCGACACCGCAAGCGTGCCGCCGGAGCAATTGCGGCGCCGCATCGGCTATGTGATCCAGGGACACGGACTCTTTCCGCACTGGAGCGTCGCACGCAACATCGCGACCGTGCCGCGCCTGCTCGGCTGGCCGTCGGCGCGCATCGACG
>NZ_JAHACR010000268.1 GCF_018375725.1 Burkholderia sp.
ATCTGCGTGCTGCCAATGCCACGCTGCTACGCATGGCTTCCAATCGTTGGGGAAACCGGTAACTCACGCCGTCAACACGGTATCGGCTCCACGCTTACCTGATACCGATACAGCGAACGCGACATGCCAAACAACGCGCAGGTCTTCGTCAGACTGGTTCGATAGCGATCACGCAACTCATCGATCAACATGCGCCGACGGGCAGGCTTCAGAGCTTTTTTGCGAGTACATCCTGCAGCATGGCTTTGTCCATGCTCAGGTCCGCCACGAGCCGCTTCAGCTTCGCATTTTCCTCTTCGAGTTGCCGCAATCGGCGCAACTCAGAAGGCCCCAACCCTCCGAATTTCTTCTTCCAGTTGTAGAACGTCGCCTCGCTAATTCCAAGCTTGCGACAGATCTCCTCGACCTTCGTGCCCAGCTCCGCTTGCTTCAGTGCAAATGCGATCTGCTCTTCCGTAAACTTGCTCGTCTTCATGGCATGGCCTTCGTGTCCGATCGGACACATCATGCCGAATTTCTCTACTTTTAGACCGGACTATTTCTTGGGTCAGGGTCAATGTATGAAACGCTACCCGCATCGCTCCCAGTCATTTCAAAATTTCATGGCTGTCCATTTCATCCAGTCGCACAAGACGAGCCCACAATTATCACGTCAACTATCTCACCATGCTCGCGCTTCCCGTCAGTAGCCGGTTACATGACCTCATCTAACGCAGCTAAACCTCCCCTTTCAACGCCTAAGAGAATCAGTTCAAGCTGTTCGGGAACGTTGCAGAGGTCGAACAAATCTATAGTGGCAACTTTGACCCGTCGCGCTTCGCTTGCGTTTGGACTACCCACCCATGGATTGAGAGAATACGTGCGACGGATGCCTGCAGTGGTCCCTAACGACTCGTGATGCGGGTACAGAAGCACGACGTCCGGGCAGTTGTAGCAGCTGGAATATGCATACATCTGGTATAGGTCCGACTGAACAACACCGTCTTTGGCGTCATCTGCCGAAAGCTCTTTCCACTTCGTGTCTAGAATCCATTCCGCCTGTCCATTACGGAGGCCGACGACATCGGGTTTCATAAGGAATACGGAGCGATTTTTAACCTCATCGTATGCCAGGTGCTTCTGCGGACCTTGGCGCTTCGCGAGAATGCCATACGGACGGCAGACCCGAGCAGCCACTCTCCCGATGTATTCTTCGAACAACGTATTCATCTCGAAGAACAGCGAGAAGGCCTGTCGCCTGCCAGCAGCAACATCAGGTGGCGCGCTTCTCAAGAAAAATTCAGCCAGTTTGAAGCACGGCTTGTAGCGGTCGTTGAGCCGGTCAAAAATCACCCGTTGCCATTGCAGCGCACTTGTGGGGCGGTCCGAGACCTCCTCGAAGACCAGCAACAGTTCCGCCAAGTGTCGCTGGTTATCCAACGTCCGAGCTGCTCCTAGAAGCAACCGAATCGCAGCCTTCAGTATCTGGTTAAGAGGATTGTCTTCCTGGAACTCATCGAACCGGCAGAACAGCCGCTCCGGATTACCCGCATTCCGGCGAACCTGCTCCGTCACCGCCAAGCGTCCGCGCAGTACTGCGAGGTTCTCCTCGCGCGCTTCGTAGCGCCGGACAAGTCCCCGATGCACTTGGGCGAAGAGCTTGTCACAGAAGAGCCGAATGAGAATTTCGAGGATGCCGTGCTGCTGCGTCGCGACGTGCGCAATCTCACCCTCAGCAATGTCGAGGTCTAATGCAACCATCAACATGGCCACAAGATTGCGTCGAACGCTGCGGTCGTCGCCGTCTACCTTTGGGAGTATCTCGATGGTGTGCGGCCCAAACTGAAATACTCCGACATATTGCTGTGCGGCGATAGTGCTGCCATTGACGTACCTGAAAACCTCGAATCCGTATGTGGGTCTGAGGTTTGTAAGCAGTTCGGCCTGGGCAGCCGTTATTGAGGGGCGCGCCGGGTCAAACTCCCCTAAATGGAGCCTGCCGTACTCACGGACAGATATCAGGGCCACGGCCGTTACCGATAAATGTTGAGGTACGCGTCCACGGAAAACTCCTCGGCCTTGACCCGATGGCGGGGTTTGACATCGTAGCCATCCGCTACCGCTTGCAGCCCGTTGGGGACGTCACTGCGAGATGTAATGAAACCGCCCGTGGAATCTTTCAGGATAAGACACACCTTCGACCAATCCTCATAGAAATATTCCTGAAGCAACGGAATAACCTTCCTCCTGAACACATGTTCCAGGTCGGCGAGCTTATTCACAGTCACAAAATATGCGTGGCCAATGGTGTGATCACGGTCGTAAAGATATTCGATGCGTTCATTCATCGCCCTAAGCAGCGCTCGCAGGTCAACGCCCTCTACGGGCTCCGACGGCAACGCGTCGTAATCTGGTTGAAGCTCCTCGAATTCGAACCGGCGCCGTAGCGCGGTATCCAGCAGTGCAATCGACCTGTCGGCTGTATTCATGGTAGCCACGACATATAGGTTCGCTGGAACGCTGAATTCGTCCCCCGAATATGGCAACTTTACAGTCAGACTGTTGGTCAAGCCCTCGCGCTTGTCCGGCTCCAGAAGCGTGATGAGCTCTCCGAATACCTTGGACAGATTGGCACGATTGATTTCATCGACAATCATCACGTACGGTTGGCTTCCGGCTTCCAGCTGCCCAGTCAGAAGTCCCTCGAGAACATCCAGCTTCAACCCGCCATGGTCCAGTTTGTAAAGCGACGATTGGACGAAGTTGCGGTCATAGATTTCCTCAACCGCCCGGTTCGCGTCGAGAACAGCCAGCCAGCGCACAGGACGCATCTGATGGAATGAACCTGCGGCCGGCGCCTCGAGAAACTCATAACCACCGGTCACTTCGCCTATTGCGCGGAAGGACCGGTTACCTTGTGAAACGACGATAATGTCGCCGACCTGAAGGTCGCTCTTGAAGACGCCGATGTAACGTGCCTGTGAGTCCGGCCTCTCAATATCTGGTCGGTCGTCGGCAATCTTTTTGCGAATGGCTTCTTCTGTATCGCATTCCGAGAAATCCACGTTCTCGCCCCAACCGAGCAATACGCACCCTTTTTCGATACACTCCTGCAATACTTTCTGCCCTTCGGTCGTGCCGGCAACGCCCAGCGACATCTTGTATATCGTCCGGTCCTTGAGTGCCTTTCCGCTCAGTCCCGGTTTGACCAGCGTACTCAGCCGCGCCGCGTCGCATATTTCCCGAAAGACGCCGGGACGCACACGATACGACACTTGGCCATCCTTGAGCTCGGGCCGCAGGCCCTCAACGAAGTCTTCGTATCCGTAGGACTGGTGGAACGTCACAAAACAGATGCGCCCATCGCGACGCAGTTCTTCATACCGAGCCATGAGGTCTTCACGCGCCAAGTCTGCATCGCCATCGCAGATTTCAACAGCAAGCTTGGCGGTACTGTAGGTCTTGCCCGTACCAGGCGGCCCGTAAAGAATTGTATTGAGGCTTGGATAGCTATTGCCGTGGCTCACTTTTGCTTCACTCATAGTACTTTCAGCTGATACAGCCGTATCGGACACCTCACCCTCGTAAGCGTCACAGAGTGACGAAAGGACAGCCATCGAGGGCACCACGATTTTCTGCGCAGGATTGCCGACCCACAACTTCGGCGCGTTCGCCTGAAGGCTGCTTATTCTCGCCTCATTCTTTGCGTAAGTCTTTCTCAGGATTGCGCCTGGAACCAATGTCTCCCAATCGCCAGGTTCCATAAAAATGCTTACGCTACCGCCGCGCAGGACCAGTCCCAGCTGGCGCCCAGCCTCGGTTTCGAAGCCGGCCATGTATTTCACGGACTCTTTCAAAAGGATGAGGCGAGTTTTCAGGAACTCCAGCGCGTCCTCAACTTTTAGGCGTGCAGCCAGTGTTTCCTGCCCTTTCTTCCAGAGGTCGCCGGCAAAAGCAAAGATATCGTCCCCATTGCGGTCGAACATCAGCCGCGAATAGAGCTCTGGATATTGACCAGCCTTTACTCCGGTCAGCGCACGGAGCACTTCTAGTTTGAAAATGGGAACAATGGTCGGCCTGTCGCGGTCCTGGTAGAGAAACGCAATCTTCCATTTAACGGTCGGTCCAAGCCGGGCCGCTTCGACTACGTCCAGTTGCCCAGCCCTCGCCGCAATCGCGACCTTGACGACCTCACTCCTGACGGCCTCGAAGGCTTCCTCAGCTGTATCTCCATACTGCTCGTACCATCCATATACCTCGCCATATATTCTCCCGCGCCCACCTTCTTTAGGCTCGTTATTATTGCGATGGTAGATACCGAACTTGAACGAAGAGCCACCCCATATAGACCCGACGTTTTCGGTCTTGGTTTCAAGCCAGTAGGTAAACGAGTCTCCCTCGGCCTTGTCCCCTTTGACCTGCGTATATTGCTCCAGCGTGATGGCATCCAGCTTGTCAAGCGGCCAGCGCGCGAGAAATGCTTCCCAAATGGCATTCGCGTCATTCAGATTTAGTTTCATTTTCCCCGTATCTGTAGTTTTAGTTCATCAATTTTTAATTACGCCGCCGCTCGGTGGCTTTGGCCCGCAGGCATCCCTGCCATCTCACCGCAACTGACTATCGTCGAACAAACTCGAACGACTATCCTACTCTTTCCTTGCTGTTGCACGACAAGCTGGAGACCGTCCTAGCGGATGTATGCACACCTGGGCCAGGACGATTCGTTTGGGCGCTACGAGCGGCAACAACTGCATGCCCCAGTACCGCTCGGTCAAACTTCTTACCTGAATCGCTAGCGTAAGAGCAACGTAGCTTAGGAGCTGTACTCGGTTCGCTGCCAAGCGGCGCCACTATTCGCTTGTCCGACTCTTTCGAAACGACTCCACCTCGATGCGGTTCTTGAGCTCGATGTGTTGCGGTTCAGGACGCTCATTCCTGCCGTCGTCCAGCCTTAGCTGTCTGAGAGTGTAGAAAAGAAGCGCCTGTCGGCAACGGAGGGTAACCTGGCCGCCCTCCATCCCATAATCCATCTCGATGACGCGCCGTTTGGATTCACTTAACCCAGGGTTGGCGATTATCTCGAGCGTGACAAAGGTGTTCCATTCTGAGTCGTGTTCTGCTCCGCGACCCGGCGGCTCGGTTGCCTCAACCTCCAGGATTCGAGCAATCACAAAATCGAGGAATAGCTCTCTAATGTGACAATACGCCCGGACGTGCCAGCGAAAACCGTCAAATGCCAGCGCATGGGGAGTAATAACCCGGCTGATGGCCTTGGGTCGCGACATCGACTGATAGTGGATTCGCAGCCCGATGTTCTCTCGAATCGCCCGAAGCAATGCAGTCAGCACCTTGACATCAAGAATTCGGCTCGGAGTTGGAGCGACCGCAACAGATGGCCACCAACCTACAAACGTCACATCCCGAGGTAGCACGCCGGTCGCGGTAGCCAACAACTCGTTCAAGTAGCGCGATGGATGGCTTACGGGAAACACCGGTTTGAAATCCGGTGTTGCTATGTACATCCGCGTGCTGCGATCGTACTCCATATTTTGTGGCCGTATCGACTGATACTTCGAGATGTCTAAGAATGCCTGTGGCGTCGATATGCCAAAGAAATCCATAACATCGCTGCGGTTCAGCCTCCCGTCCCATTGGAGACGGAAGTCGATAAATTCGAGCCTTCGCTCTTGCCCCCAACGGGACCCCGTCTTGGGTTCGCCCGCTCCAGCAACACCATTGTCTGATAACTCGTCCATGCGTACAAGCAGGCGACGGTTGAGCGGATCGACATTCCGAACCATCTCAACCGTCAGTTTGAGGTTGATGCGCCGAATCAGGTCTGGTGCGGCGA
>NZ_JAHACR010000269.1 GCF_018375725.1 Burkholderia sp.
CATCTTGTGTATTGTCGAGCGTGTCGACCTGCGCGTTCAGCGCTCCGGCAGAAGCGATCGTGCCCGATACATTGTCGATAGCGTTCGCCGTCAACGACAGGCTCTTGCCACCGACGATCGCGCCTGCGCGGTTGGAGACATCGCCCGATGTCGTCACGGTCAGTGCATCGGCGGTGCCGATCTGGCCGCCGGTATTCGCGACGTCGGTTGCGCTAATCTGCGCGGCGCGCGCACTTATCGCCCCTGCCGAGTTGTCGACATGCGCCGTGCGGACGGTCAGATCGTTGCCGGCCCCAACCTTGCCGTTCGCATTGTTGATCGATTGCGTAACGTCGAGCGAGGCATCGCCCGCAACGGAACCGACCTGACCATGAGCATTGGAAACGGTGTTTGCGGTCAACTTGAGGTCATGGCCGCCGGCAATCTTTCCATTGTCGTTCGACACGACCCCCGTCGCCGTGAGCGCCAATGCTCCGGTCGACGTGCCGATCTCACCTGCCACATTCGTGATGCCGGTCGCCGCGATCTGCGCCGTGCGCGCGGTAATCTGCCCCTCGATATTGTCGAGCACGCCAGCCGAGTTCAGGGGCAGCACATCCGCCGATAACACACCCGCCCGGTTCGAGACGGATTGCGCCGTCACATTCGCGATGTCGCGCGAGCTGATCATGCCCGCATCGTTTACCAGCTGGCCAGCGTTCAGCCACAGGTTCTGACCGCTCATCGTGCCGGCAATGTTCGACAGCGTGCCATTCGTCGTGACGTTGACCGCGCTGAGCGCATTCACGATCCCGTGATCGAGCGTGACATCGTTCGCCAACAGATTGATGTTATCGCCAGCGGCCAGCATGCCGCTGTTCGTCAGGGTCGCTGCGTGCGCGGTAATGGAGCCGCCACCGGCCAGATTGCCCGCCGTGTCGGCGCCAGCATAAATCCGGCCGCTATTGCCGAGCGAATTCGCGGCAGTCAGATTCGTTCGTCTCCCTGACGAAATTGTTCCAGCGTTCGACAGTGCCTGATCCGCATTCATATCCGTTGCCAGCGCACTGACAATCGTGCCCTGCTGATCGACGTTGGCACCATCGATTCGGGTATTCGCCGCAGACTGAATGCGTGCGGTCGGCGCGATCGTCACATCGCCGTTGTTCGAGACTTGAATATCGCCCGTCAGCGACGTGACGGAACCCGCGTCCCGCACGCCCACCCCGGCCTCGGTTCCGATCAGTCGGACGCTGTTTGCAAACATGCTGCCTAGCGCCTGCACGTCGATCGCGACGCCCGGCGCCGCCCCGCTGCCGACCTGGGCCTGCGCGGTATTGCTCGCATAGTCGACGCGGTTCGCACCTGCCATCGCATTGATCGAATCCGCCCACACCTGACCGTTGATCGTCATCGCGCGCGCAATCAGATCGATCGCGCTGCCGTGGGCATCCAGTCCCGCGCCGGCGACGCCGATATGCCCCCGCGTGACGTTGAAACCGGCCAATGTTCCCTCGGGATTGAAGATCGGCGCGCCGGTCGTCAGCGTCGCGCGCGGGACATTCAGAAAACCGCAGCCCGCACACGTGATACCGGCCGGGTTGGCAATCACGAGATTCGCGCGATTGCCCGCGATCTCGGTCGGCCCGAGGAGCTGACTGGGATTGCCTGACGTGACCTGGTTGACGATCACGCGCGCAGCATTGTTGCCAAGGAACGGGTTGCCCTGCACCCAGCCGGCGAGCTGCGTGTGCGAATGCTGGCCGCTGTTGACCAGGACTGCACCCTTCGTCCCGACGTTGTACTGCGTGAAGTTGTTCAGCGAGACGCCTTGTTTCGGTGCGGTAATGTTGACGAGGGGTACGCCCGACGCCGACACACCGACGACCGGATGAACCGGGCCGCTCCGATCAGGCGTGATCGGCAGCGTGGCCTGGGCTTCCGCCACACGCGGTTGCATGCCGAACGCGCAGAGCGCCGCAAAGGCGGTCGCACGTGCTGCAAACCAGATCGGGATGCGGAAATCCTTGGACGCAGGACGAACCGTTCGCCGCATACGAGCGTCGTCGCCGCCCCCGTGCGCCGATGCATATTCGTCGACGGCCACCAACATGCCGCGCACGGCATTGAACACCAGGCGAAAGATTCCGGAATTCATGATCGCTCTGCTCTTGAATACGATTCAGGCCGGGTGCATCTGCGCCACCGGACACAACCGGCCTCGTTCAAACGTTACTTGCAGCTCAGCACTGCCAGACCGTTCACGTTGCCCGTCGTCGTAGCCGGGATGCCGTATGACACGACGAGATACGGCTGCTTCGGATCAGCGCCCATGACCGTGCTCATCAAGCTTGATCTCGCCTTCGCGCTCATCACCGCCTGCCCCACCGTCGAAACACCGGCGAACGATTGGTTCTGGTCGTTGCCGATCGAATACTGCAGATTCAAGGTGTAGTTGATGGCCTGTTTGCCGAGCGTGTCCGTGCCGCTCGTCAGCGTTGCGGTGGCGTCGTTCAGCGTGCCCGGCGCCGTATTGCCGTCCGCCGATGTCGGGCGCGTGGCGAACGCGAGCGAGCACTGCATTTGCACCGGCGACGTCGCGTCGATTGCAACAGGCGCGCCAACCGCCCAGACTTGCCCCTGGTTGGCGTTATAGGTATTTCCCGACGAATCGGTACCGTCAGCCCAGCGGCCGATCGCGATGTCGCCATTTCCTGCGATATCCGTCACGACACCTTTCGCCAAGGTCTTGATCGTGCTCGACGAGCTATAAGGAATCGCGATGTAGGCGCCCGGCGCTTGCTCCTCGAGCATCGATGCCGGCTGAGCGAGCGCACTGAACGTGAAGTTTCCGGTCGGCATTTGCCCGCCGTTCCACGTGACGGGCGGCATGAGCACACGAACCGTCTCATGCTGATTCGAGAGCGACTGGGATTGCCCTTCCACACGAATCGTCGACGATGAAGATGCGCTACCCGACGACCCGCCAGCGGACATGTCGCTGGCCGGCGAGCCGCTGCTGTCGCCACCATCGTCACCGCCGCCACATGCGCTCAACCCCAGCGCGGCCACCACCGCAAACGTTGCCGTCGCGGCTTGCAAGATATGACGCTTCTCATACACGTGTTGCATAGTCTTTCCTTCCTCTACTTGACGATCAACGAAACACCGGGTCGAGATAGCTCACCTCGCCCGGACCACTCCAACTACGCTTAGAACAATGTGCTGACCTGAAACAGCAGCGTCGGCGAGCGGGTCTGGAAACCTCGCGGTTTCGACAGTGGCCAACCGAGCGAGACGTCATGGTTCAGCGCTGCCCCCGCAACGCTCCCGGGCGCGAGATTGCCGCGCATGCCGATGACTGCGCCCGCGAGCGTCTCGCCAATCAGGAATTCCGCGGCCGGTCCGCGCACACGCCCGGCATCGACGCCGGCATACAGCGCCTGCGTGCCGGCAGGCGTCGGCACATACCAGCCGAGTTCGTTGGAGATCGCCCAGCCGCTCTGCGCGGCGAGCGTCAGTTGCTGATCGAAGCCGCGCACGGCGTAGCGCGTGCCGATCGCGAAATAGTCGGAAGGCGTCAACAGCGTGCGTGCGTTCTGCATGTTCCAGCGGAACTGGTACGAGAACGTCTGGCCGCCAATTCTGAAAGGGACCTGGGCGCTGAGGCTCGCCAATTCGATCTGCGTCCTGCCGGCGAAGTCCGGCGCACCCACCACCGTGCCGGGATTGCCGGACAAGCCCGGTAACGATGCGCGCCAGGCGAACAAGCCATCGAGCACGATGGTGCCGAGGTACTGGCGATGTGTCAGGCCCAATTCATAGCCGATGATGTCGCGGTGCTGCACCGGAAGATCGACGCCATCGATCGAGTTGCGGCTGATCGTATGGAAAAGGTTGCCGTGGATCTGCGTACGCGCGTGTGCGCTCCGATAGATCACGCCAGTCAGTTCCGCCTGAAGCCGGGACTGAACGCCGCTGTATTCGATCGGTTCGCCAAAGTCCGCAACGGTCTGCTTGTAGCGGGAGCGGCTCGCGCTCAACGCCAGCATCGCGTAGCCGATCGGCACGCTGTAACTGGCGGATACCGACTGGTTGCCCTTGTCGGATGCCCCAAAATTCGCATTCGACATGCCGGCAATTTGCAGCTGGTCATAGAGGTGAAACGGCGAATCGAACGTAAACGAACCGGACAGTTCGTACTTGCCCGTCGAATCGAGGCCCGCGTTGTCCATGCCGATGACGGCATGCCAGCGCTTGCCGGTTCCGGGATGCAGGACAATGTCCGAGTCGCCCGGCTTTACACCCGGCGCGATATCGAACGTGGCATCGGACTGGGACTGGAGGCGACGCAGGTTCTCCAACCCCTGATCCAGGTCGCGCTGGTTCAGCAGCGCGCCGCCTGAAGTTGGCAGCGCCACGCGCAACCAGCCGATCGTGGATTTGTCTGCTTGCACGTCGCTGATGCGGCCCGGAACGACATGCAACGTCAACGTTCCCGATTGCAACGATTGAGTCGGCACGAGAACGCGGGCGGTCACGTAGCCGCGCCCGATCAGCGCGTTATTGGCCGCGCCCTGAATCTGCTTGAGTGCGGCCTTGCCGGCACATTGCCCCACGATCGGCTGGAGAAAACGCGGGAGCCAACCGAACGGATTGGCTTCCAGCGCAATTTCCTTGATCGGAAAGCACGGATTGTCGAGCGGCAGGCTGATGACGCTGGCCCCCGAAGACTGCTCTCCGGTCGGTGTCGGCACATTTGGGCGCGGATTCAGCGCCTTGGCGGCTTCGAGTTGCTGCTGCTGAAAACGCTGGATTTGAGGACCAGACGTCGTTTCGGAGGGCGGGCTGCCTTGCGCTAACGCGGAAACGCTCGCCAACGCCGAAATCAACGCTGCCGAAGTTTCTCGATTCTTCACTTTTTAGCGGCGCGATGTTTAGTCTTTCATTTTGCAATCGACAAAACATACGCGATCTAATTGTTACGGAGTGCAAAAATAAAAAATTTTTGCAGCAGCCACACTCCGGCATAAGCCGCTCGACCGTCTAACTTATCCGGAATTAACGGTTTATAACATTTGAATATATTCGAACCACTATCTCTTTAATATTTCGCAACATTTTTTGGCATATCCCAGATGAAATTCATCACACGTCATCTGCGAATCCCAGGCACATCTTACAAATTCGCGCTGCCTCTTCGTTAAATTTCAAGCCGTTGTTTTATTTATTATTTTCAACCAACCACCTCTGCAAACAAATGCAACGAACTGCCATCCAAATCGAGATTTACAGGGAAAATAGAGAAAATAATTTTGGTATAACAACAAAAAATCACTTTACATTTGCATCAGCAATACAGCGGTCGAGGCACCATGCTTTTTAGGAAAAATCGTTTGATTTGATCTATCTCAGATATACAACAACATCTCGGCACGTGGACAGACAGCATTGAACTCGGACTCGAGCCAACGCTTTACGTCTGACATTAAGATAAGAGACTGTGACTATCCGGCCGCATGCTCAGATTGCGTTATCGCCGCTGCTCGGCTGTCATGCCCCAGCGAACCCGCTCACGTTATCTGTCCACCAGCGCATCTCGGGCTGCCGGTGCTCGAACGAACTGCAAAACGACGCGCGCATCGCGCGCTACGCCGCGAATACCATCAAAAGATGAACCCGCCCCTGCCGTCCGCGTGTCGCACATTCATCCCGGGAACGGCCGCCTCACACATGAAACCGATCCCAAAGCGTTCTGCATCGTGCCGGACGCTGCCCCCAGCGCAACACCCAGGAACGCGCGATAAAATGCGGCAATAACCGCCACCAAAGCGCCGTCATCTGCCAG
>NZ_JAHACR010000270.1 GCF_018375725.1 Burkholderia sp.
CATGGCATTCCGATGGAGTACGTCCAGTTCGGCGGCGTGCGCGGCAAGGGTCTGAAGACCAAGCTGTCGCTGCCGTTCAACCTGCTGCGCGCATGCTGGCAGAGCCTCGGCGCGCTGCGGCGCGTCCGGCCGGACGTCGTGCTCGGGATGGGCGGCTACATCACGTTCCCGGCGGGCGTCATGACGGCGCTGAGCGGCCGTCCGCTCGTGCTGCACGAACAGAATTCGATCGCCGGCCTCGCGAACAAGCTACTCGCGAAGCTCGCGAAGCGCGTGCTCGTCGCCTTCCCCGGCGCACTGCCGCACGCCGAATGGACCGGCAACCCGATTCGTGCGGAACTTACGCACACGGCGCCACCCAAAGCACGCTATGCGGCGCGCAGCGGCCCGCTGAAAGTGCTCGTCGTCGGCGGAAGCCTGGGCGCCGCGGCGCTGAATGAAGTCGTGCCGTGCGCGCTGGCGATGATGGCGCCGGACGAGCGTCCGCACGTCGTGCATCAGGCCGGCGCGAAGCATATCGACGTGCTGAAGGCGAACTACGAGGCGGCAGGCCTCGCGTACGGCAGCGACGTGGAACTCGTGCCGTTCATCGACGACATGGCGGCGGCGTATGCCGAGGCGGATCTGGTGATCTGCCGGTCGGGCGCGATGACCGTATCGGAGATCGCGGCGGTCGGCGTCGCGGCGCTGTTCGTGCCGTTCCCTTATGCCGTCGACGATCACCAGACGACCAACGCCGCGTTCCTCGCCGATGCGCGGGCCGCGGTGCTGGTGCAGCAACGCGACCTGTCGGCCGAGTTGCTCGCCGACTGGCTGCGCAGCCAGTCGCGGGCGTCGCTCGCGGAGATGGCGGAGCGTTCGCGCGCGCTTGCAAAGCCTGAGGCCACCGATGAAGTCGCGCGGGTCTGCGCGACGGTGGCCGGCGCGAACCAGGAAGGACAGCAATGAAACATATCGTCAAACACATTCATTTCGTCGGGATCGGCGGCGCCGGCATGAGCGGCATCGCGGAAGTGCTCGTCAATCTCGGCTATCAGGTCAGCGGTTCGGACCTGTCGCGCAACGCGGTGACCGATCGACTCGAGGCGCTCGGCGCGCGGATCGCCATCGGCCACGATGCGGCGAATATCGAGGGAGCCAATGCGGTCGTCGTGTCGACCGCCGTGCGCTCGGATAATCCGGAAGTGCTGGCCGCACGCCACCAGCGCGTGCCGATCGTGCAGCGGGCGGTGATGCTCGCCGAACTGATGCGCCTGAAGCAGGGCATCGCGATTGCCGGCACGCATGGCAAGACCACGACGACGAGCCTCGTCGCGAGCGTGCTGGCGGCAGGCGGCATCGATCCGACCTTCGTGATCGGCGGCCGTCTGATCAGTGCCGGGGCGAATGCGCGGCTCGGCACGGGCGATTTCATCGTCGCCGAGGCCGACGAGTCGGACGCGTCGTTCCTGAACCTGTATCCGGTGATCGAAGTCATCACGAACATCGATGCCGATCACATGGATACGTACGGCCACGATTTCGCGCGGCTCAAGCAGGCCTTCATCGAATTCACGCAGCGCCTGCCGTTCTACGGCAGCGCGGTCGTGTGCGTCGACGATCCGAACGTGCGGCAGATCATTCCGTTCATCTCGAAGCCGGTGGTGCGCTACGGCCTGTCGCCGGACGCACAGGTGCGCGCGGAGAACATCGACGCGCGCGACGGACGGATGCACTTCACCGTGGTGCGCGAAGGGCGCGCGCCGCTGCCCGTGGTGCTGAATCTGCCGGGCCTGCACAACGTGCAGAACGCGCTCGCGGCGATCGCGATCGCGACGGACCTCGGCGTGTCGGACGACGCGATCCAGCAGGCGCTCGCGGAATTCAACGGCGTCGGGCGGCGCTTCCAGCGCTACGGCGAAGTGCCCGCGGCGGACGGCGGCAGCTACACGCTGATCGACGACTACGGCCATCACCCGGTCGAGATGGCGGCCACGATCGCGGCCGCACGCGGCGCATTCCCGGGCCGTCGTCTCGTGCTGGCGTTCCAGCCGCACCGCTACACGCGCACGCGCGACTGCTTCGACGATTTCGTCAACGTGCTGTCGACCGTCGATGCGCTGGTGCTGACGGAGGTCTACGCGGCGGGCGAGGCGGCGATTGCGACCGCCAACGGCGACGCGCTGTCGCGTGCGCTGCGCGCGGCAGGCAAGGTGGCGCCGGTATTCGTCGCGTCGGTCGACGATTTGCCGGACGCGCTGACGCAGGTCGCGAAGTACGGCGACGTGGTGATCACGATGGGTGCGGGTTCGATCGGCGGCGTGCCGGCGAAGATCGTGCAGAACACTCAACAGAAGGGATGACATGAGCGGGATCGATCCGAAACGTTTCGGCAAAGTGGCGGTGTTGTTCGGCGGCGAGTCCGCCGAGCGCGACGTGTCGCTCACCTCGGGCCGGCTCGTGCTGCAGGGCCTGCGCGACGCAGGCGTCGACGCGCATCCGTTCGACCCGGCCGAACGGCCGCTGTCGGCGCTGAAGGATGAAGGCTTCGTGCGCGCGTTCAATGCGCTGCACGGCGGTTACGGCGAGAACGGCCAGATCCAGGGCGCGCTCGATTTCTACGGCATCCGCTACACGGGCAGCGGCGTGCTGGGTTCGGCGCTCGGCCTCGACAAGTTCCGCACGAAGCTCGTGTGGCAGCAGACGGGCGTGCCGACGCCGCCGTTCGAGACGGTACTGCGCGGCGACGACTTCGCGGCGCGCGCGCCCGAGATCGTCGCGAAGCTCGGCCTGCCGCTGTTCGTGAAGCCGGCGAGCGAGGGTTCGAGCGTCGCGGTGCTGAAGGTCAAGTCGGCCGAGGCGCTGCCGGCGGCACTCGAGGAAGCGGCGAAGCACGACAGGATCGTGCTCGTCGAGAAGAGCATCGAGGGCGGCGGCGAATACACCGCCTGCATCGCCGCGGATCTCGACCTGCCGCTGATCAAGATCGTGCCGGCCGGCGAGTTCTACGACTATCACGCGAAGTACGTCGCGGACGACACGCAGTACCTGATTCCGTGCGGCCTGCCCGCCGAGAAGGAAGCGGAACTGAAGCGCCTCGCGCGCCGCGCGTTCGACGTGATCGGCTGCACCGACTGGGGCCGCGCGGACTTCATGCTCGACGCCGCCGGGAACGCGTATTTCCTGGAAGTGAACACCGCGCCCGGCATGACCGATCATTCGCTGCCGCCCAAGGCGGCGCGCGCGATCGGCATCGGTTATTCGGAGCTGGTGGTGAAGGTGCTGTCGCTTACGCTCAACGACTGAAGCAGGAACGGAAGACGTCATGTGGAACAACGTTCGCCAGCTCAACCTAGCCGCCAGCGCGCTGTACGCGCTGTTGCTGCTCGCGTTGGCGGCGGCCGGCTGCTACTGGCTGATCCAGCGTCCGGCGTTCGCGCTGCGCGAGATCAGGATTGACGGCGACGTCGATCACATCAACGCGCCGACCGTGCGCGCGGGTGTGGTCGGCCGGCTGAAGGGCAATTTCTTCACCGTCGATCTGGATACGGCGCGCGTCGCGTTCGAACAGATGCCGTGGGTCCGTCACGCGAGCGTGCGCCGCGTATGGCCGAATGCGCTGGCTGTCACGCTCGAGGAGTACAAGCCGCTTGGGACGTGGGGCAGCGATCAGCTGGTGAGTGTCGACGGCGAGCTGTTCACTGCGAACCAGGGCGAGCTGGACGCCGAACTGCCCGCGTTCGACGGACCGGAGGGCAGCGCGAAGGACGTCGTCGCGCGGTACCACGACTTTGCGAAGTGGTTCGCGCCGCTGAACGCGACGCCGGAGGAAGTGATGCTGTCGGCGCGCTACGCGTGGACGGTGAAGCTGTCGAACGGCATGCTGGTGGAACTGGGCAAGGAGCGCACCCATGAAGCGCTGCACGACCGGACCGAGCGTCTCGTCGCCGCGTGGCCGGCCGTCACGCAGCGCTGGGGCAAGGACATCGAGTACGCGGATCTGCGCTATCCGAACGGATTCGCGATTCGCGCGGCGGGCATGCGGTTCCTGACCGATACCGACAATCGGAAGAAGTAACGAGAGTAACGAGAGATCACACGCAAGAGCACTCTATGAGCAAAGACTACAAAGATCTGCTGGTTTCCCTCGACATCGGAACGTCGAAGGTGGTGGCCATCGTCGCCGAGCTGAAGGGCGAAGGTCATTACGAGGTCATCGGCCTCGGCCAGAGTGAATCGAAAGGTCTGAAAAAAGGTGTGGTGGTGAATATCGAGGCCACCGTGCAGTCGATCCAGCGCGCGCTCGAGGAAGCCGAGCTGATGGCCGATTGCAAGATCACCAACGTGTTTACGGGCATCGCCGGCAGCCACATCCGAAGCTTCAATTCGAGCGGGATGGTGGCGATCAAGGACAAGGAGGTCACGCAGACCGACGTCGCACGGGTGATCGAAACCGCGAAGGCGATCAACATCCCGACCGACCAGCAGGTGCTGCACATCCTCACGCAGGAATTCATCATCGACGGGCAGGAAGATGTCCGCGAGCCGATCGGCATGAGCGGCATCCGCCTCGAGGTGAAGGTGCACATCGTGACGGGTGCGGTGAGCGCCGCGCAGAACATCGTCAAGTGCGTGCGCCGCTGCGGTCTCGAAGTGAACGACCTGATCCTGCAGCCGCTCGCGTCGTCGCTCGCGGTGCTGACCGAGGACGAGAAGGATCTCGGCGTGGTGCTGGTCGACATCGGCGGCGGCACGACCGACATCGCGATCTTCGCGGAAGGCGCGATCCGCCATACCGCGGTGATTCCGATCGCCGGAGACCAGATCACGAGCGACATCGCGATGGCGCTGCGCACGCCGACGCCGGACGCGGAAGACATCAAGGTCAGCTACGGCATCGCGAAGCAGGCGCTTGCCGATCCGGACGAAATGGTCGAAGTGCCGGGCCTCGGCGAACGCGGTCCGCGCACGCTGTCGCGCCAGGCGCTCGCCGCGGTGATCGAGCCGCGCGTCGAGGAACTGTTCTCGCTCGTGCAGCAGGTCGTGCGCGAGTCCGGCTATGAAGAACTGCTGAGCTCCGGCGTGGTCATTACCGGCGGCGCATCCATGATGCCGGGCATGGTCGAGCTCGGCGAAGACATTTTCCTGAAGCCGGTGCGCATCGGCGCGCCGGAATATGCGGGCGGCCTCGCCGACGTCGTGCGCAATCCGCGCTATTCGACGGCGATGGGCCTGCTGGTGGAAGGCAGCGCTCAGCGCATGCGCGGCCGCAAGGTCGCCGTGCAGTCCGGTTCCGCGGGCCAGATCTTCACGCGGATGAAGGAATGGTTCCTGAGCAACTTCTGACACAACGAATCGGAATTCGCGCCGGTGCCGGCGGCTGGCGCGCGACAGGGGGTTGCCCGATCTCCTGCCGAATAACGGCCGAGTAGCGGTATTTTTCTTGACGGAGGCAACAATGGAATTCGAAATGCTGGAAACCGAAACCAACGGCACCATCATCAAGGTGGTGGGCGTTGGCGGCGCTGGCGGCAATGCCGTGCAGCACATGATCAACCGTGGCGTGCAGGGCGTCGACTTCATCGTGATGAACACCGATGCGCAGGCGCTGTCGCGCGCACGCGCACCGTCCGTGATCCAGCTCGGCAACACCGGCCTCGGCGCCGGCGCGAAGCCGGAAATGGGCCGTGCGGCGGCCGAAGAAGCGCGTGAGCGCATCGCCGACGCACTGCGCGGCGCGCACATGGTGTTCATCACGGCCGGCATGGGCGGCGGCACCTGTACGGGCGCAGCCCCGGTCGTCGCGCAAATCGCGAAG
>NZ_JAHACR010000271.1 GCF_018375725.1 Burkholderia sp.
GCGAGCGCCGCCTCGATGTCCGCCCAGTCGTCGGCCATGCGCCAGTCGTCGCCCGCTCGCGGTTGCCAGGGCGCGCGGCGCAGCGCCCAGCAAGGCACGCCCGCTTCGCGCGCGGCGGCGGCGGCATTCGCGCTGATCTGTGCGGCATAGGGATGCGTCGCGTCGATCACGAGGCCGATGCCGGCTTCACGCAGATAGGCGGCCAGCCCGGCCGCGCCGCCGAATCCGCCGACACGCACGGAGCACGCCAGGTCGTCCGGCACCTTGCCGAGCCCGGCCAGGCTGTACACGTCACGCGGACCCAGCGCGCGGGCAATCCGCAGCGCGTCGCCGGTGCCGCCGAGCAACAGGATGCGCGGCGCGGCGTTCATTGCGCGGCTCCGACGAAACGGCCCTGCCGGTCGATGGCGAACATCTCGACGGTGACCGACTCGGGCACGATATCCCGCGCGACGCGCAACGCCTGCGCGCAGACGATATCGCCGAGCGGCACGCCGTCCTGGCGGGCGAGCGCGAGCGCTTCCTGGCTCGTGTTCGCCGCACGCATCGCCGCCTGCAGCGCAGCGCTTGCGCCCGCATCGGCCGCCCACTGCGCGAGCTGCGGCAGGTCGATGCTCGAATGGCGGCTGTGCAGGTCGAGATGACCGGCCGCGAGCTTGCTGAGCTTGCCGAACCCGCCGCACAGGCTGACACGCGCCACCGGCGCGCGCCGCAGATGTTTCAGTACCGCACCCGCGAAATCGCCCATCTCGATCAGTGCCATGTCGGACAGATCGTAATGCGCACGCATCGCATCCTCGCTCGCATTGCCGGTGCAGGCCGCAATGTGCGCGATGCCGTTCGCGCGCGCGACGTCGATACCCTGATGGATCGACGCGATATACGCCGAACACGAGAACGGCCGCACGATGCCGGTCGTGCCGAGTATCGACAGGCCGCCGACGATGCCGAGACGCGGATTCATCGTCTTGAGGGCCAGCGCTTCGCCGCCCTCGATGCCGATCGTCACGTCGAAGCCGCCCGCGTAGCCGTGCGCGGCCGCAAGCGCGGCCAGATGCGCGGTCATCATCTGGCGCGGCACGGGATTGATCGCCGGTTCGCCGACCGGCAGCGTGAGCCCCGCGCGCGTGACGGTGCCGACGCCCGGCCCCGCGTGGAAACGCACGCCCGGCACCGTCGACAGCGCGATGCGCGCAAACACCAGTGCGCCATGCGTCACGTCCGGATCGTCGCCGGCATCCTTGATGGTGCCCGCCTCCGCACCGTCGGCGGTCGTCCGGCAGAATGCGAGCCGCATCATCACGCGCTGACCTTTCGGCAATTCGATCTCGACCGCATCGCAGACCTCCCCGGCCAGAAGCAGTCGCGCGGCGGCGAGCGACGTCGCGGTCGCACAGCTGCCGGTCGTGTAGCCGAAGCGCAGTGGCGCGGACTTTTCGGGCGTCTCGTCGCGCATCAGGCCGCCGTGTCCGTCTCGGCCGAACCGGGCTTGCTCACCTCGTACAGCGTGACCGGCAGCGCCTGCCGCCAGCTGTCGAAGCGGCCGAGCGGCTCCGCATGCGCGAGCGAGACGCGGGTGAGCGTGCCGCCGTGCCGGTCGCGCCACGCGGCAAGCGCGATCTCGCCTTGCAGTGTCACGGCATTGGCGATGAGCCGGCCGCCGGGTTTCAACTGCGACCAGCATGCGTCGAGCACTCCGGGCACCGTTGCGCCGCCGCCGATGAAAACCGCGTCGGGCGCGGCAAGACCCGCAAGCGCATCGGGTGCGCGCCCGGCGACGAGCTGCAGACCCGGCACACCGAGCGCATCGCGGTTGTGTTCGATGAAACCTTGCCGCTCCGCGTGCGACTCGATCGCAATCGCGCGACAGGTCGGATGCATCCGCATCCATTCGATGCCGATCGACCCGCTGCCTGCGCCGACATCCCACAGCAGCTCGCCCGGCGCGGGCGCGAGGCGCGCGAGCGTCAGCGCGCGCATGTCGCGCTTGGTCAGTTGTCCGTCGTGGCGGTAGGCATCGTCCGGCAACCCCGGCGCCAGCGTGCGCCGCGGTGCGTCGGGCACCGCGCGGCAGTCGAGCGCAACGAGGTTCAATGCGGCGGTTTCGGCGACGCTCCAGTCTTGCGCCAGCGCGTCGATGCGGCGTTCGAGCGGCCCGCCGAGATGCTCGAACACGCTGAGCCGGGTCGGCCCGAAGCCGCGCTCGGTCAGCGCCGCCGCCATCGCGCCGGGCGTGCGGCCGTCGGCGCTCAGCACGATGAGGCGCTGTCCCGGCAGCAGATGCGCGGCGAGCGTCGCGAGCGGCCGGCCGACCAGCGACACGATGCCGATGCCCTGCAGCGCCCAACCGAGGCGCGCGGCGGCGAGCGACACCGACGACGGCGCGGGCAGCACGCGCCATTCGCCGGCCGGGAGCTGGCGTGCGAGCGTCGCACCGACACCGAACAGCATCGGATCGCCGCTCGCGAGCACGCAGACCGGCGTGTGACGCCGCGCGAGCACGGCAGCCAGGTCGAACGGCGACGGCCACGGCTCGCGCGCGGCGGCGATGCGTCGGGGCAGCATGGCGAGATGCCGTTTCGCGCCGATCACGAGCTTCGCGTCGAGCAATGCGCGCCGCGCGCTGCGTCCGAGCCCGGCGAAACCGTCATCGCCGATGCCCACCACCGTCAGCCACGCCGTCATGCACCCTTCCCCATCTTCGATTCCGTCCTGTCGTCGCGCGCGGCTGCGGGGCCGCGGCGCATATGTCTGCGTTACGAAAAAAGGCATAATACAGCGTTCGTTCGCCGGTGCCCTTCGGGGCCGAAGAGGGAACACAGGGCGCGTGCCGCGCCGCTGTGGCTGCCCCCGCAACTGTAGGCAGCGAGCTCGCCCCCGACATCGCGCCACTGGTTTTCCGGGAAGGCCTCGGGGCGGGCGTCGACCTGTCAGCCAGGAGACCTGCCGGCCTGAAAGTGCGTGCGTGCCAGCCGGCATCGGGCGGGGTGTACCGATGCGTTGGCCGCAGTGCGACACTGATCCGGTGCCCTGTTGAGTGCCTCAACCGTTCCGTCTTCCTCCTTGCCCCCCGTGCGCCCGTCGGCCTGCCCGGGGCTCGTGCGCGTCGTCGCGGCCGCCGACGGCGGTCTGTGCCGGATCAAGCTGCCGGGCGGCCGTTTCGATGCGGCCCGGGCACGCGCCATCGCCGCCGTCGCGCGCACGCATGGCTCCGGCGTCATCGAAGCGACCAACCGCGCCAATCTGCAGGTGCGCGGCATCCGCGATGGCGAAGCAGATGCGCTGAGCCACGCACTGATTGCCGCGGGGCTCGGACCGCGCGGCGACCATGACGGCGATGCCGCCGCGCTCGCCGCCAGTGACGACGTGCGCAACCTGATGCTGAGCCCGCTTGCCGGCCACGATCCCGGTGCCGGCATCGACGGCCATGCGCTCGCCACGCCGATGCTCGCCATGCTGGCGAGCGAGCCGCGCCGCCTCGGGTTGTCGCCGAAATTTTCGATCCAGCTCGACGGCGGCGAAACGGTCGCGGTGCTGGATCATCCGCATGACATCTGGCTGTCCGCGTGGACGCGCCGCGACGGCGCGACGCGCATCGCGGCCGGGCTCGCGGGATGTCCGCCGGTTGCGGCAGCCGATGCGCCGGCATGCGTCGACGTGCGCCCGGAAGACACCGTCGCGCTCGTCCGCGCACTGCTGCTCGCGTTCCTTGACCTCGCCCCGCCCGACGTGACACGCATGCGCGCGTTGCTGGCGGTCTGCGGCACCCGCGCGCTGCTCGATCGCGCGCAGGCCTATCTCCGCTTTCCGCTTTTCGCGGATCCGCTGCTGGCCGCGTGGCGGCGTACGCCCGCCGATCCCGCGCTGCGCTTCGGCGTGCATGCGTCGCGCGTCCTCGGTCGCTGCAGCGTCGGCGCGCAGTTCGCGCTCGGCCGCCTCGACGCGGCGCTGCTCGACCGGCTGGCCGCGCTCGCGGACACGCACGGCGACGGCACGATGTCGATGACGCCGTGGCAAGGAATATTCATTCATGGCGTCGCCTCGACCGCCGCGCCCAACCTGATCGACGCACTCGCCGCGCTCGGCCTCGTCGTGTCGCCGTCCGATCCGCGCGCACGCGTCGTCGCGTGCGCAGGCAGCACCGGTTGCGCGAAAGCGCGCGCCGACACGAAACAGGATGCGCTGGCGCTCGCCGCGCGCGTCGGCCATGCGGTCGATGCGCATCTGACGGGCTGCGAACGCCATTGCGCGCTGCCGCACCGCGCGGAGCACACGCTCATCGCGGTCGCTCCGGCGCGCTACGACCTTTACCGGCGCAGCGACGCCGCGGGCTTCGGCACCGCGCTCGCGCGCCACCTGACGATCGACCAAGCCGCGGCCCGACTGGGCGACGCGCGGCAAAGCCAGGACATCACCGATGCTTGATTACATTCGCAACGGGCAGGAAATCTACCGCCGGTCGTTCGCGACGATTCGCGCCGAGGCCGACCTGTCGCGCATCCCGCCAGACCTCGAAAAGCTTGCGGTACGTGTCATCCACGCGTGCGGCATGGTCGACGTCGTCGACGCGCTGCGCTTTTCCGCGGGCGCCGGCACGGCCGGCCGTACCGCGCTCGCCGCCGGCGCGCCGATCCTGTGCGACGCCAACATGGTCGCCGAAGGGATTACCCGCGCCCGGCTGCCGGCCGGCAATCGCGTGATCTGTACGCTTGGCGAGCCCGAGGTGCCCGAACTGGCCCGGCAGCTGGACAATACGCGCTCGGCAGCCGCACTCGAACTGTGGCGCCCGGTCCTCGCGGGCAGCATCGTCGTGATCGGCAACGCACCGACCGCCCTGTTCCATCTGCTCGACATGCTCGATGCGGGCGCGCCGCACCCCGCGCTGATACTCGGATTCCCGGTCGGCTTCATCGGCGCGGCCGAATCGAAGGCGCTGCTCGCCGCCGACAGTCGCGGCGTACCGTACGTCGCGCTGCTCGGCCGGCGCGGGGGAAGCGCCATGGCGGCCGCTGCGGTCAACGCGCTCGCGACGGAGGTCGAATGACAGCCGCGCGCGGACGCCTGTTCGGCCTCGGCGTCGGCCCGGGCGATCCCGAACTGATGACACTCAAGGCGGTGCGGCTGCTGCAGGCCGCGCCCGTCGTCGCGTATTTCGTCGCCAAGGGCAAGAAAGGCAATGCGTACGGGATTGTCGAAGCGCATCTGCGCGAGACGCAGGTGCAACTGCCGCTCGTCTATCCGGTGACGACGGAAACGCTCCCGCCTCCGCTGTGCTATGAAACCGTGATCGCCGATTTCTATGCGACCGCGGCCGACATCGTCGCCGCGCATCTGGACGCGGGCCGCGATGTCGCGGTGATCTGCGAAGGCGATCCGTTCTTCTACGGGTCGTATATGTATCTGCACGACCGTCTCGCGCCGCGCTATGAAACCGAAGTCGTGCCCGGCGTATGCTCGATGCTCGGCGGCACTGCCGTGCTCGGCCAGCCGCTCGTCTACCGGAACCAGAGTCTGTCGGTGCTGTCCGGCGTGCTGCCGGAGGACGAACTGCGCACGCGGCTCGCACAGGCGGACGCGGCGGTGATCATGAAGCTCGGCCGCAACTTCGACAAGGTGCGGCGCGTGCTCGACGCGCTCGGTCTCACGGGCCGCGCGCTGTACGTCGAGCGCGCGACGATGGCGAATCAACGCATCGTGCCGCTAGCCGAGGT
>NZ_JAHACR010000272.1 GCF_018375725.1 Burkholderia sp.
GGATATCCTGACCGACCGGCGTGTCCTCCGGCAGGATCAACAGGCCGCCGTGATCTTCCGACAGCTTCAGTTCGCGCGCCGAGCACAGCATCCCCTGGCTCTCGACACCGCGCAGCTTCGACAGCTTGATCGCGAACGGCTTGCCGCCTTCCTCGGCCGGCGGCAGTTCCGCGCCGACGAGCGCGACCGGCACCTTGATGCCCGGCGCGACATTCGGCGCGCCGCACACGATATTGAGCGTCGCGCCCGTGCCGGCGTCGACCTGGCAGACATTGAGCTTGTCCGCATCCGGATGCTTGACGACTTCGAGCACCCGCCCGACGACGATCTTCGACGTCGGCGGCGCCGCCTTCTTCAGCGACTCGACTTCAAGCCCCGCCATCGTCAACGCATGCGACAGCTCATCCGTCGTCAGTTGCGGATCGACAAAGGTTCTCAACCAGGATTCTGGGAATTGCATGGATGTCTACGTTCGAAACAGGTTAGATCGACGCCCGGCGCCCGCTGGGTTCTCCCACGGGTCTCGCACGGGCACGGTTCGGCATGGCGCGCGTTATGCGAACTGGCGCAGGAAACGCAGGTCGTTCTCGAAGAACAGACGCAGGTCCTGAACGCCGTAGCGCAGCATCGTCAGACGCTCGAGGCCGCTGCCGAACGCGAAACCGATATAGCGCTCGGGATCGAGGCCCATGTTGCGGATCACGGTCGGATGCACCTGTCCCGAGCCGGAGATCTCGAGCCACTTGCCGGCGTTCTTGCCGTGCTCGAACATCATGTCGATCTCGGCCGACGGTTCCGTGAACGGGAAGTACGAAGGACGGAAGCGCACGAGGATATCGTCGCGCTCGAAGAATTTTTTCAGGAAGTCGGTATAGACGCCCTTCAGGTCGGCAAAGCTGATGTTCTCGTCGATCCACAGACCTTCGACCTGATTGAACATCGGCGAATGCGTCGCGTCACTGTCGACGCGGTACGTGCGACCCGGCGCGATCACCTTGATCGGCGGACGATTCATGCGCGCATAGCGCACCTGCATCGGGCTCGTGTGCGTGCGCAGCAGCAGCGGACGGCCGTCGGCATCCTTGCCGTCGACGTAGAAGGTGTCCTGCATCGAACGCGCCGGATGGTTCTCCGGGCTGTTCAGCGACGTGAAGTTGTACCAGTCGGTCTCGATCTCGGGACCGTCGGCCACGTCGAAGCCGATCGTACGGAAAATCTGTTCGACGCGCTCCCACGTGCGCATCACCGGATGCAGGCTGCCCGCGCCGGCGCCGCGGCCCGGCAGCGTGACGTCGATCGCCTCCGCCGCGAGACGCTGGTTCAGCAGCGCATCGGCCAGCGCCTGGCGACGCGCCGTCAGGGCGGCTTCAACCTGCTGCTTCGCGACATTGATACGCGCGCCTTCGGTCTTGCGCGCCTCGGGATCGAGCTTGCCGAGGCCCTTCAGCAACTCGGTCAACGCACCCGACTTGCCGAGAAAGCGGGCTTTCTCGTTTTCGAGCGTGGTGATGTCGGCAGCCTGTTCGAAGGACTGCTGCGCGTCGGCGACAATCTGGTCCAGATCCATAGATCCCATCATTTCCAACGTCAATCGTTCTCGGCGAGCGGAATCGCCCGGCCAAACAAAAAAGGGGCTCGGAAGAGCCCCGTTTTCGCTGCAGCGGCCGTGACTACCGGAACATCGCTGCAACTAACCACGCAGTGCTAATTTCGCAATTAGGCTGCAACGGCGGCTTTCACCTGCTTGACGATCGCAGCAAAAGCAGCCTTGTCGAACACCGCCATGTCGGCCAGCACCTTACGGTCGAGTTCGATCGACGCCTTCTTCAGGCCGTTGATGAACACGCTGTAGGTCATGTCGTGCTGACGGACAGCCGCGTTGATACGCGTGATCCACAGTGCGCGGAACACACGCTTCTTGTTGCGGCGATCGCGGTACGCGTACTGGCCTGCGCGCATCACCGCCTGCTTGGCGATGCGGTAGACGTTATTGCGGCGGCCGCGGTAACCCTTGGCCAGCTTGATGATCTTCTTGTGACGGGCCCGTGCGGTTACCCCACGTTTGACTCGAGGCATGTTTCTCTCCTGTGAGTATCGATTGAGGGGTTACGCGAACGGGAGCATCGCGCGGACGGCGTTCAGATCCGACTCGTGGACCGCCGTTGCGCCGCGCAGGTGACGCTTGTTCTTCGTGGTTTTCTTGGTCAGGATGTGGCGCTTAAAGGCTTGACCGCGCTTGACGGTACCGCCCGGACGCACCACGAAGCGCTTTGCAGCGCTCTTCTTGGTCTTCATCTTTGGCATGACGAACAACTCCGGTTTATTAGATGGAGGTGGGTGTGCGGTTGGCTTGCGCCCTGAACCCGCCCTTCGAAACCCAGTCCACTTGTGTACGGCGCGCCGCTTGCGCGGCCGCCGTTGTTTCTGGCGCACCGCCCTGACCGGGCGGTGCGCCGAACCACTTCCGGACCGGCGCGCAATCGCGCGCCAGCCCGTTACTTCTTCTTCTTCGGCGAAAGCACCATGATCATCTGGCGCCCTTCCATCTTCGGCATCTGTTCGACCTGGCCGACTTCGTCGAGGTCCGCGCGCAGACGTTCGAGCATCCGCATGCCGATTTCCTGGTGAGCCATTTCACGGCCGCGGAAACGCAACGTGATCTTCGTCTTGTCGCCATCCTCGAGGAAGCGCAACAGATTGCGAAGCTTGACGTTGTAATCGCCATCATCGGTACCCGGACGGAATTTCACTTCCTTGACCTGGATGACCTTTTGCTTGAGCTTCGCTTCGTGCTGCTTCTTGGCTTCCTGGTACTTGAACTTGCCGTAGTCCATCAGACGGCAAACCGGCGGCACCGCCTGCGGCGCGATTTCCACCAGGTCAACATCCAGCTCTTCCGATTTACGGAAGGCATCAGCGAGCTTCACGATGCCGAGCGGTTCGTTCTCGACCCCGACCAGACGCACTTCCGGCGCAGTGATTTCACCGTTGATGCGATGCGACGACTTATCAGTAGCGATGTTACGTTTCCTCTAAAAATTAAAAAAACGAGCCGCGCTGCCAGGGCGGTTACTTGAACGAGTGCAGGTCATCCTGCAGACGCTCAACGAAGGCATCGATCGGCATGACACCCAGATCGACGCCGCCACGGGCACGCACGGCTACCGTTTGTGCATCACGCTCCTTATCGCCCACGACGAGCAGATAAGGCACCTTTTCCAGCGTGTGCTCGCGTATTTTATAGCTAATTTTCTCGTTGCGCAAATCGGCCGTCGCCCTAACCCCTTGTTTTTGCAACGATTGGGCCAGAGATTGCGCATATTCCGTCTGACTTTCGGCGATATTGAGCACAACAGCCTGGATCGGCGCGAGCCAGACCGGCATCGCACCGGCATGGTGCTCGATCAAAATGCCGAGGAATCGCTCCATCGAACCGACGATCGCCCGGTGCAGCATGACCGGCCGGCGGCGGCTGTTGTCCTCCGCGACATACTCCGCGCCGAGGCGCTCCGGCAGCACCATGTCGAGTTGCAGCGTGCCGCATTGCCACGAGCGGCCGAGCGCGTCCTTGATGTGGTACTCGATCTTCGGACCATAGAACGCGCCCTCGCCCGGCAGCTCTTCCCACGAGAGACCGCATGCGGTCAGCGCGTCGCGCAGGCCCTGCTCGGCGCGATCCCACGTCTCGTCCGTGCCCGCGCGCTGTTCGGGGCGCAGCGACAGCTTGATGTCGATGTGGTCGAAGCCGAAATCCTTGTACACGCTCATCGCCAGCGTGTTGAACGCGATCGACTCGGAAATGAACTGATCTTCCGTACAGAAGATGTGTGCATCGTCCTGCACGAAGCCGCGCACGCGCATCAGGCCATGCAACGCACCCGACGCCTCGTTGCGGTGGCACGAGCCGAATTCCGCGTAGCGCAACGGCAGGTCGCGATACGATCGCAGACCATGCTTGAACACCTGAACGTGCCCCGGACAGTTCATCGGCTTGATCGCGTAGTCGCGCTTCTCCGACTCCGTCGTGAACATGTTCTCGCGGTAGTTCTGCCAGTGGCCGGACGCTTCCCACAGCGAACGGTCCATGATCATCGGCGTCTTGATCTCGTTGTAGCCGGCCTCGTTCACGCGGCGGCGCATGTACTGCTCAACCTGCTGCCACAATGCCCAGCCCTTCGGGTGCCAGAACACCATGCCCGGCGACTCTTCCTGCATGTGGAACAGGTCGAGTTGCTTGCCAAGCTTGCGGTGGTCGCGCTTCTCCGCTTCCTCGAGCATGTGCAGGTACGCGTCCTGGTCTTCCTTCTTGGTCCATGCCGTGCCGTAGATGCGCTGCAACTGCTCGTTCTTCGAATCGCCGCGCCAGTAGGCGCCCGCCACCTTCATCAGCTTGAAGACTTTCAGCTTGCCCGTCGACGGCACATGCGGGCCGCGGCACAGGTCGGTGAACCCGCCGTGCGAGTAAAGCTTGATCTCGTCGCTCTGCGGAATCGACTCGATGATCTCGGCCTTGTACTTCTCGCCGATGCTGCGGAAATATCCGGCCGCCTCGTCGCGCGACACGACGCGACGCGACACCGGCTCATCCTTCTTCGCGATCTCCTGCATGCGCTTTTCGATCTTTTCCAGATCCTCCGGCGTAAACGGACGGTGATACGAGAAATCGTAGTAGAAACCGTTGTCGATGACCGGCCCGATCGTCACCTGCGCGTCCGGATACAGCTCCTTGACCGCGTAGGCCAGCAGGTGCGCCGTCGAGTGACGGATGATGTCGAGACCGTCGGCATCCTTGTCCGTGACGATGGCGAGCGACGCATCGCGATCGATCACCGCGGACGTATCCACGAGCTCGCCATCGAGCTTGCCGCCGAGCGCAGCCTTTGCGAGACCGGGACCGATCGAGGCCGCCACTTCGGCGACTGTCACCGGATGCTCGTACTGTCGAACTGAGCCATCAGGCAAGCGTATCGAAACCATAGCAATCTCCGTGATGCCGACAGTGGGCGGCAGACCAAGCACGCGTCAGAAAAACGCACGCGAAATTTCGCGACAAAAAAAATGCGGCCCCGCTTTCGAGGGGCCGCATTCGATACTTCAACCAACCGCACCGGCGAAAACGTTCCTCGACTAGCGTCGCTCCGAAATGGTTTCGGTCAACGTTCGCGGTGTCATAACCGTATTCGCCTTGTATGCGTTAAGTTTTTACTGCTTCGGACATCCGGAAACCGGACGCCCTTCATTCGTTGGTAGGCTCGATTGGACTCGAACCAACGACCCCCACCATGTCAAGGTGGTGCTCTAACCAGCTGAGCTACGAGCCTGAAGAAGCTGAAATTATATGGAGCTGCTTTTCACTTGGCAAGTGTTTTATGCGTCCGCAGCAAAATTATTTCCGCACCGGCCGCCGCGTCACGCTTTCCGACCGGCCCGGACAACCCCCGACACCTCGCCGAGCAGCGTGCAGGCGCGCTGCACCTGCGCGGAATTCGACACCTCGACCGTGAACTGCATGAATGCAGCGGTGCGCCGGCTTTGCGTCTTCACGCCGACCACGTTGATTTTCTCGCGCGCGAACACTTCCGAAATGTCGCGCAGGAGACCCTGGCGATCGGTCGCCTCGATCATCAGGTCGACCGGGTAGACCGATGCACCGCGGCCGCCAAGCACATCGGCGGACCAGGTCGTCTGCAGCACGCGCTCCGGCGCG
>NZ_JAHACR010000273.1 GCF_018375725.1 Burkholderia sp.
CGTCCTCGCCGCCGGCGAGTGCGCCCGACAAGGCGCCGATCGCGAAATGCAGGCGCCAGCCAAGCTCCGCACGCGGCAGGTGCGGCAGCGCGCGCTGGAATGCGTCGAAGAAGCGGCCGGCCACGCTCGCATAGTGCGCGGTGAGGAAGTTGCGCACGAACGGCGACGGGTCGGTGTACGCGCGGCCGATCAATCGCAGGAATGCGCGGCCGCCGCGTTCGGGGTCGCGCGACGCTTGCAGCGCGGGAATGAACATCGCGCCGAGCACGTGCTCGCAGGTGACGTGCGAGCCGAGCTGCGCGTCGAAGCGGTCGAGGATGCGCAGCCGCGCCTGATTGAGCTGATCGAGGCGGCGCGACAGCATCGCGTGGATCAGCGCCTCCTTGCTGCCGAAGTGATAGTTGACCGCGGCGAGATTGACCGCCGCACGGGACGTGATCTGCCGCATCGACATCGCTTCGAAACCATGCTCGACGAACAGATCCTCGGCTGCATCGAGGATGCGCGCCTTGGTTCCGCCGGATTGCCGGCTGCCGGCTGGTCGGGCCGCCTGACGAACTGCCATGTTCCGCCTCCCATGCCGGTTGCCCGGCCGCGAACAGGTGATTCGAGTGTGTAATTCAAACAAGCGTTTTTATTAAGATAAAAAGGTGCGGGCAGGCCCGGCAAGCGTTGAATCTGGACAAAATCCTCTAGACCGATGTGCGGATGCGGGATAAATCCCATGCGGCCTCAATGCATCGGGCTGCACGGCATGGTGCAATGCGCCATCCGGCCGACCGGGGCGGCGGCGCTACGTGTATTGACCGATTGCGGGCGGTCGATGCGGTGCGGCCTCGGGTTGAGCGGCAGCAGGATCGGGGGCGCGATGCGGTTGCATCGTGGATGCGCAATGCAGATCCCGGCATCGCAGCGGCGGGCGCAAATCGGTCGAATCGGGAATAATCCTCCGAAAAACCGCACGACCGGCCGTGGCGTTCGACGAACGGGATGCGCCGGTCATTCCGTCCGTTTGCACGGCCTTTTTCTGAATCCGTTCTGCCATTTGATTGCGCGCTCATGCACGCCGTACTGTCCATGCCGACGTCCGCTCGTTCCGCCGCCACGCTGCCTTCGTTCGAAACCGCGCGCCTGCGGCTGCGCCCGCGCGTGCTCGCGGATCTCGACGCCTGCCTGGCGATGGATCGCGACCCGGAGGTCACGCGGCATATCGCCGGCCCGTGGCATGACCCGGACGAACATCGCCGGTTCGTCACGCACCGGATCACGCGTGACTATCCGTCCGGTCTCGGCTACTGGTCGATCTTCGAGAAGGCCGCACCCGATGCATTCGTCGGCTGGGTGCTGCTGATCCCGGACTTCGCGGGCGGCGCGCGCGACATTGAAATCGGCTGGCGGCTCGTGCGCGCGGCGTGGGGGCGCGGCATCGCGAGCGAAGCCGCGGCGGCGCTGGTGCGCCACGCGTTCGACACGGTGCGGCTGCCGCGCGTCGTCGCCGACATCGCCGCGGCAAACGCCGGCTCGCTGAACGTCGCGCGCAAGCTCGGAATGCGCCGCGTCGGCGTCGTGCAGGACGGCATTCCGTACGTCCGCCACCGGCTCGAACGCGACGACCTGCGCGCCTGACGCCCGCGCCGCGGACGGACATGTGCGCGCTGCGCCGGCAAAGGGATGCGCGCTATTAACGAAGTGCCAGATCAGGAGTATCGTGGCCGGAAAATTGTTGCAGGGGAGCGACGCCATGACACTCGGCCGCGATGTGCATCTCATTCCTGTCAGGCTCGAAGCGCTGCGTCCGACCCAGATGACGGTCGGCTTTCGCGAGGTCAAGGCAAAACGCAAGCACTGGAAATCGCTAAGCAAGGCCGATCGCAAGGCCGCGATCGAATCGCACGGGTTTCCGGCGGTGCTCGGGCCGGGCGGCGAACATTTCATCACCGATCATCACCATCTCGGCCTCGCGCTGATCGAAGAGGACGTGACCGTCGTGAAGGCCATGCTGCTCAAGGATCTGTCATGGCTCGACGAGACGATCTTCTGGCGGATGATGGAGCACAACCAGTGGGTGCATCCGTTCGGCCCGGACGGTGCGCGCCACGACTACGCGCGCCTGCCGAAACAGCTGACCGGCCTGGAGGACGACCCGTACCGCAGCCTTGCGGGCGAGTTGCGCACGGCGGGCGGCTACGCGAAAGACACGACGCCGTTCAGCGAATTCCTGTGGGCCGACTTCCTGCGACAGCACGTGCGGCCCGGAATGATCCGGAAGAATTTCTCGGCGGCGCTCGACCTCGCGCTGCGTCATGCGCACGCGCAGGAGGCGCGCTATCTGCCCGGCTGGTCGGGCATCATCGCTCCGAAACCTTGACGGGCGCGCCGCGCCGATCGACCGCATGCCCATCACGCCGCCCCATGCCGACGCCGGTCCGCAGCATGCGGACCATTTCGCTCCGCTCGACCACACGCCGATGCCGCGTCCCCAGCGCATCGGCCGCGACGTGCTGGCGGGCGTGTCGATCGCCGGCCTGCTGATTCCGGAGGCCGTCGCCTACGCGGGGCTCGCGAACCTGCCGCCGCAGGCCGGCCTGATCGCGCTGCTGTCGGGGCTGGTGGTCTATGCGCTGACGGGCAGCAGCCGTTTCGCGATCGTGTCATCGACATCGTCGTCGGCCGCAGTGCTGGCGGCCACGGTGTTCGCCGAGTCGAGCCTGGGACTCGCCGCGCAGCTCGCGCTCGCGGCGGCGCTGGTCGCGATGACGGGCGTGCTCTTCATCCTCGCGGGCGTCGCGCGGCTGGGCGGCATGTCCGACTTCGTCGCGCGGCCGGTATTGCGCGGCTTCACGTTCGGACTGGCGTTGACGATCGTCGTCAAGCAGCTGCCGAAAATCCTGTCGATCCGCGTGCAGCACAGCGATGCGCCGCATCTGGTGCTCGAACTGATTCAGGGCGCGGCACGCGCGAACCTCGCCAGCGTTGCGCTCGGCACGGCCGCGCTCGCGTTGCTGTTCGTGCTCGGCCGCCGCTCGCGGGCGCCGGCCACGCTGATCGTGATCGTGCTGTCGATCGCGGCAGGCTACAGGATCGACTGGCGGCAATACGGGATCGCCGTCGTCGGGCCGATCGACTTCCAGCATCTCGCGTTCGGCCTGCCGTCGCTCGATCGCAACGCGTGGATGCAGACGGTCGAGCTTGCCTTCGCGTTGATGCTGATCCTCTATGCGGAGTCGTACGGTTCGATCCGCAGTTTCGCGCTGAAGCACGGCGACAGCGTGTCGCCGAACCGGGATCTCGTCGCGCTCGGCTGCGCCAACCTCGTGTCGGGCCTGTTCCATGGGATGCCGGTCGGCGCGGGCTATTCGGCGACCTCGGCGAACGAGGCGGCCGGCGCGCAGTCGCGCTTCTCCGGGCTATGCGCCGCGGGCGTCATCGCGCTCATCGTCTGGCTGCTGCTGCCGCAGCTGTCACGGATACCCGAACCGGTGCTCGCGGCCATCGTGATTTTCGCGGTCAGTCATTCGCTGCATCCATCGGTGTTCAAGCCGTACTGGATCTGGCATCGCGACCGGCTCGTCGTGATCGCCGCGCTGCTCGCGGTGCTGGTGCTCGGCGTGCTGCACGGGTTGCTCGCAGCCATCGGCGTGAGCCTGCTGCTCACGTTGAGCAAGTTGTCGGAGCCGAACGTGAGCGTGCTCGGCCGCCTGCGCGACAGCCATGATTTCGTCGACGTGTCGATCCATGCCGATGCAACGCCGATCCCGGGGATCCTGATCGTGCGGCCGGAGGCGCAGCTGTTCTTCGCGAACGCCGACCGGATGCTGAACCGCGTGCGTGAGCTGCTGAGGGGGGCGCAGGGCGCGCATACCGTGATGCTGAGCCTGGAGGAGACGCCGGACGTCGACGGCACGACGATCGAGTCGCTGCGGACCTTCGCCGCGGAATGCGCGGCGCGAGGCCAGCGCTTCGTCATCGTGCGGCTCAAGCTGCACGCGTTGCACGCGCTGCGGCGTGCGGCCGACGAGACGCTGCGCGCCGATGCGATGCACGAACTGAGCGTCGACGAGGGCGTGCAGCAGCTGACGGAAACCGGGGCGGCGTGAACGACGCGGCGCCGGATCGGCGCGGGCGGTTCCGTGCCGGATCAGACGCCGTGGCGGTGGTGCATGCGAGCGCCCGCGACAGAGGCGGGCGAGGACGGATTCGTTATGTCAGATCCGCGGGCGCGTGTGCCGCATCGAGCAGCGCCGCGACTTCGGCGGCCGTGGGCGCGTAGGCGCCGGCATGCGCGCAGGCGACCGACGCACACGCGGCGGCATAGCGCAAATGGGTGGCCGATGACGCGCCGGGATGCATCAGGCGGCTCGCCATCCAGCCGCCGACGCTCGCATCGCCGCAGCTGACCGTGTCGGCGACGTCGGTCGGAAAGGCCGGCTGGAACAGCACGTCGGCGCCTTCGAACAGTTGCATGCCCGCCGCCCCCCGCGTTACCAGCACGGCGGCCGCGGGGGCCCAGGCGCGCAGCTGCGCGAGCGCGGCCGCTTCGTCGAGTTCCGGGAACAGGCCGCGCAGGTCTTCGTCGGAGACCTTGATGTAGTCGGCGAGGCCGGCCATGCGGCGCAGCGTCGTGCGATAGGCCGGATCGGCCATCGGCGCTCGGAAATTCGGGTCGAACGAGATGCGCTTGCCGGCCGCGTGCACAGCCTGTGCGATATCGAGCAGGCGTGACGCGAGCGGCTCGCGCACGACGCCGAGCGAGCCGAAATGCACGATTTCCGCCGCGTCGAGCGAACCGGCGGGCAGGGCGTCCGGGTCGAACGCGAGGTCGGCGCTGTCGTCGCCGATGAAGAAATAATCCGGCGGCTGCTTCGACACCACCATCGCGAGCAGCGGCGCGCGGTCGACCTGTCGCATGAAGCGCATGTCGAGCCCGGCCTCGGCACTCTTGTGCATCAGCTCGTCGCCGAAAATATCGCGGCTGACCGTGCCGGCGAAGCCGGTCGGCACGCCCAGCCGCGCACCCACGCGGGCCACGTTCCAGCACGAGCCGCCGGCGACGCTGTGCCAGCGCTGCGTGTCGTCGCGGATGAAGTCGGTCAGCGCTTCGCCAAATACGACCAGTCGGGGAAGATTCATCGTCATGTCGCAGTCGTCAGGCCGCGGCGTCGCGCCGCGCCTTGTATCGGTTGATCAATTGGTTGGTGGAGCTGTCGTGCGTGTCGACGCGGCCCGGTTCGGCGATCTCGTTCTCGATCGCGACCGCGAGCCGCTTGCCGAGTTCGACGCCCCACTGGTCGAACGAGTTGATCTGCCAGACCACGCCCTGTACGAATACCTTGTGCTCGTAGAGCGCGATCAGCGCGCCGAGCGACGAGGGATCGAGCCGGTCGAGACAGATCGTGCTGGTCGGTCGGTTGCCTTCGAAATGGCGATGCGGTTCATCCGTGGACGGCGAGCCGTTCATCAGCGCTTCGGATTGCGCGAAACAGTTCGCGACCAGGATGTCGTGATGCGCGTCGAGCGTGTGCTGCGGCCGCATGCAGACGATCATGTCGACGGGAATCACCGCCGTGCCCTGGTGCAGCAGCTGGAAAAACGCGTGCTGGCCGTTGGTGCCGGGCTCGCCCCAGATCACCGGGCCGGTCGCATAGTCGACGTGCTCGCCGCCCAGCGTCACGGATTTGCCGTTGCT
>NZ_JAHACR010000274.1 GCF_018375725.1 Burkholderia sp.
TCGGCACGCAGTACGCGCAGGACTACGTGACGCAGCGCTTCGGCTTCGACCCGGCGAAGACGCCGCCGTACCTGCCGATGGCGCTCGGCGCGGGCCTCGTGACGCCGCTGCAGCTTGCGACCGGCTATGCGGTGTTCGCGAACGGCGGCTACAAGGTCGATCCGTATCTGATCGCCGAAGTCGACGACGCGCACGGCCAGACGTTGCAGAAGGCGCAGCCGGCGGTCGCGGGCGGCACGGCGCCGCGCACGATCGAGGGCCGCAACGCGTACGTGATGAACAGCCTGTTGCATACGGTCGCGACGGCCGGCACGGGCGCGGGCACCAACGCGCTCGGCCGCGGCGACCTGCAGGGCAAGACGGGGACGACGAACGAAGCGAAGGACGGCTGGTTCGCCGGTTATCAGCAGTCGCTCGTCGCTGTCGCCTGGATGGGCTTCGACCAGCCGAAGAGTCTTGGCAGCCGCGAATTCGGCGCGCAGCTTGCGCTGCCGATCTGGGTCAACTACATGCGCACCGCGCTGAAGGATGTGCCCGAGCAGCAGATGCCGATGCCCGACGGGCTGACGACGATTGACGGCGAGCTGTATTACGCGGATCGCACGCCGGGTGAGGGCTTCGTGTCGAGCGTCGACATCAACCCGGCCGCGAGTTCGATGAACGCGAACGATGCGCTCGGTTCGGCCGGTGCGGCGGGCCTGGCGCCGCCGCCCGTGTCGGCGCAGGAAAAGCAGCAGATCATGGATATGTTCGACGGCAACAAGCCGTGACCGGTGGCGGCCGCAGCAGCGCGCCATGTCGATGACGAAAGACGGCCGCACGACGCGGCCGTCTTTTTTTGTCGGGACGCCGGGCGCGGCGGACAAATCCTTTCGCATCAACGGCTTGGGGGTGCGATCCCGGTGTTGTCTACACGTCTGTCCACAAAAAATGTGGATAACCTCGATGGCCGGGTGGGCTGCCTAATCGGTGTCAGCGCGTGAGCCTGTCGATATTGCTTATTAAAAACAATGGCTTGGCGATCTTTCGGGAAACTTCTCCACAAGTCTGTCAACAAAAATTGGGGATAACCCCAAGTGGTCGTCGTGACGCTCGCGCCAGGGCGGCCGGATGCTGCGTCGCGTCAAAAACCCCATGCATTCAATGCGTTGGCCCGGTTTCCCCGACATTTGCCGACGGCATTTCCGACAGAACGCAGGTGATCCGGCCCTCGTCAGCGCTGCAATCGCGCATGCGCGAGGTGCATGCCGAGCGTCACCGGATCGGTGTTGGTGCCGGACAGCAGCACACCGACCCGCCGGCCTTGCAGCGTTTCGCGCAGCGGGCCGAGAAGGGCGGCCATGGCCGCCGCGCAGGCCGGTTCGACGGCGACCTTCAGGTGCGAGAACAGGTAAAGCATCGCCATGCGCAACGCGTCGTCGGACACGGTGACGATGCGGTCGATGTGACGCCGGCACAGCTGATAGCTGTATTCCTCGGTGTGCGGTGCCATCAGCGAATCGGCGATCGTATGCATCGCGGTCATCTTGACCGTGTGATTGGCCGCGAAGCTGCGGCACATCGCGTCGGCGCCCTCCGGCTCGACGCCGTAGACATGCACGCGCGGGTTCGCGAGCCGCAGCGCGGTCGACACGCCGGCCGCCAGGCCGCCGCCGCCGATCGGTACGATCACCGCATCGAGATCCGGTGTCTGCGTCGCCCATTCGTAGCCGAGCGTCGCGGTGCCGAGGATCGTGTGGTAGCCGTTGAACGGATGGATAAAGAAACGGCCTTCCTCCGCTTCGATCCGGCGCACCAGGTCGAACGCCTGCGACGCGCTGCCGGCCAGCACGACTTCCGCGCCGTACTGCTTGCATTGCGCGATACGCGACGGGCTTGCCGTGTGGAACATCACGACCTTCGCGCTGCTGCCGAGCCGCTTCGCCGCATAGGCGACCGCCGCCGCGTGATTGCCGGCCGAGACGCAGGTGACGCCGACGTTCTTGCGCGCTTCGTCGAGCGCGAGCAGGTGCGTGAATGCGCCGCGTATCTTGAAGCTGCCGCTTGCCTGCAGCAGCTCGAACTTGAAGTTGACGTGCGTTCCTTCGAGCGACGGGAGATCCGTGCGCTCGAACACCGGCGTGCGCACGACCCACGGCGACAGCGCGAAATGTTGTGCGGCAATATCGTCGAGCGTGGGAATCGGCTCGCCGTCGATCGTGGGCGCGGCGCCCTGTTGTGCAGTCGACATGGCTGGCGTGTGGATGAGCCGGCCCGCGCGCGAGCCGGCGGGGCGGGATGGGTCAGCGCGCGTCGGCCGACATGCTGCGGATGAACTTCCGCAGGAATTGCTCGCAGGCGGCCAGTTGCGAAAGCTCGACGTATTCGTTCGGCTTGTGCGCCTGTTCGATGTTGCCGGGGCCGCACACGACGCTCGGAATGCCGGCCCGTTCGAACAGCCCGGCTTCGGTGCCGTACGCGACCTTGCGTTTGTCCTGGTCGGCGGTCAGCGCGCGCACGAGCTGCGTGATCGCGGCCTGTTCGGTCGCGTCGAGGCCCGGCGCCGCGGCGATCTTCGAGAACTCGATGGCGGCATTCGGATGCTCGCGCAGCATCTGCGGCAGCAACGTTTCCTGCGCGTACGCCTCGATGCGCCGGAAGATCTGCTCGGGGTCGAGCGTCGGCAGATTGCGGAACTCGAAATCGAAACGGCATTCGGCCGGCACGGTGTTGATCGCGTTGCCGCCCTGGATGGTGCTGGTCTGCGCGGTCGTGAACGGGACGTCGTACAGATCGTCGAACGGGCCTTCGGCGCGGAAGCGGTCGGCGACATCGCGGATATGGCAGATGAGGCGCGCCGCGTATTCGATGGCGTTGAGGCCCTTCGGTGTCAGCGACGAATGCGCCGCGTGGCCGCGCACGCAGCAGCGGTACGCGTTGATGCCCTTGTGAGCGATGATCGGCCGCATGCTGGTCGGCTCGCCGACGATGCAGCCGGACGGCGTCACGCCGCGTTTTTGCAGGTCGGCAATCATCAGCGGCGCGCCCGCGCAACCGATTTCCTCGTCATACGACAGCGCAAAATGGATCGGCTGCGCGAGCTTCGCCGCCTGCATCTCCGGCAGCAGCGCGAGCGCCGCGCCGATGAATCCCTTCATGTCGCAGGTGCCGCGGCCGTACAGGCGGCCGTCGCGGATTTCCGGACGGAACGGATCGCTGTCCCATTGCTGGCCGTCGACCGGCACGACGTCGGTGTGCCCGGACAGCACGATGCCGCCGTTCGTCGCGCCGTCGTGCGCGGGCACCGTGGCGAACAGGTTGGCCCAGCCACCGCGCGGATCGTGTGTGAGCGTCGCTTCGATGCCCTTGGCGGCGAGTGCGTCGCGCACCGTTTCGATCAGGCCGAGGTTCGGCACGCGGCTCGTCGTATCCATCGACACCAGTTGCTTGATCCAGTCGAGGCTGACGAGGGAGGCATCGCGCGATTCGGCGGCGGACTGCGCCGGCGCGTCGAGAGTGGACATGGCTGAACTCCGTCTGAGGAATGGGAAAATCATACTCAAAAACGATGCGGCCCGCCTTCGCGGGCCGCTGTGCAGCGCAGCATGAACGGCGCGTGGCGTGCCGCCGCTCACGGATCCCGGCCGGCGTTCCGCCGGTCAGCGCGACGGCACGGCCGCGCCTTGCCGGTTGCGGTCCAGCGCGCGCAGCGTCTCCTTGATCGTCGACACGCGGATCGCCAGATCCGGCGTGCGCGTCTCGATCCGCAGCTTGTCCTGGCCCGCGAGCTTGATGTGGCGATGCTTTTGCACCATCTCGATGATGCGCATCGGGTCGATCGGCGGATTCGGCACGAACTGCAGGCCGATCGCGGCCTCGCTCGCGTCGATCTTCGTAATCCCGAGCGGCTTCGCGGCGAGGCGCAGCCGGTGCGTCTCGACAAGCGCGTGCGCCTGCGGCGGCATCTTGCCGAAGCGGTCGATCAGCTCTTCCTGGATGTCGTCGATCGCGTCGCCGTGCTCGCAGTTCGCGAGGCGCTTGTACAGCGACAGCCGCTCCTGCACATCGACGCAATAGTCGGACGGCAGGATCGCGGGGGCGTGCAGGTTGATCTCCGTCGTGGCGGCGAGCGGGGCGGTGAGGTCGGGCTCCTGGCCGTTCTTCAGCGCCTTCACCGCGTCGTTGAGCATTTCCGTGTAGAGCTGGAAGCCGATCTCGTGGATCTCGCCCGACTGCTTGTCGCCGAGCACTTCGCCGGTGCCGCGGATCTCGAGGTCGTGCATCGCCAGATAGAAGCCGGAACCCAGTTCCTCCATCTGCTGGATCGCCTCGAGCCGGCGCTGCGCCTGCTTGGTCAGCGACTGCGGATCATGGACCAGCAGGTAGGCATAAGCCTGGTGATGCGAACGGCCGACGCGCCCGCGCAGCTGGTGCAGCTGCGCTAGGCCGAACTTGTCGGCGCGGTGCATGATGATCGTGTTCGCGCTCGGCACGTCGATGCCGGTCTCGATGATCGTCGTGCACAGCAGCACGTTGGCACGCTGCGCGACGAAATCGCGCATCACGCGTTCCAGCTCGCGCTCGTGCATCTGGCCGTGCGCCACCACGATGCGCGCCTCGGGCACGAGCGCCTCGAGCATCGCCTTGCGGTTCTCGATCGTCTCGACCTCGTTGTGCAGGAAGTAGACCTGCCCGCCGCGCTTCAGCTCGCGCAGCATCGCCTCGCGGATCACGCTGTCGTCCTCGCGGCGCACGAAGGTCTTGATCGCGAGGCGCTTCTGCGGCGCGGTCGCGATCACCGAGAAGTCGCGCAGCCCTTCGAGCGCCATCCCGAGCGTGCGCGGGATCGGCGTCGCGGTGAGCGTCAGCACGTCGACCTCCGCGCGCAGCGCCTTCAGCGCTTCCTTCTGGCGGACGCCGAAGCGGTGCTCCTCGTCGATGATCACGAGGCCGAGCCGCTTGAACTGCACATCCGACGACAGCAGCTTGTGCGTGCCGATCACGATATCGACGGTGCCCTCGTTGATCTGCGCGATCGCCGCGTTGATTTCCTTCGCGGTCTTGAAGCGCGACAGCTCGACGATGCGCACCGGCCAGTCGGCGAAGCGGTCGGCGAAGGTCTGCGTGTGCTGCTCGGCGAGCAGCGTGGTCGGCGACAGCAGGGCGACCTGCTTGCCGCCCATCACCGCGATGAACGCGGCGCGCAGCGCAACCTCGGTCTTGCCGAAGCCGACGTCGCCGCAGACGAGGCGGTCCATCGGCTTGCCGCTCGTCATGTCGCCGATCACGGATGCGATCGCGGCGGCCTGGTCGGGCGTTTCCTCGAAACCGAAGCTTTCCGCGAACTTCACGTAGTCGCGCGGTTCGAGCGCGAACGCGTGGCCTTCGCGGGCCGCGCGGCGCGCATACAGGTTCAGCAGCTCGGCGGCGGTGTCGCGGATCTGCTGCGCGGCCTTGCGCTTCGCGCGATCCCACTGGCCCGAGCCGAGCGCGTGCAGCGGTGCGCTGTCCGGATCGGCGCCGCTGTAGCGCGAGATCACATGCAGTTGCGCGACCGGCACGTAGAGCTTGCTGCTGCCCGCGTATTCGAGATGTAGGAACTCGGTCTCGCCCTCGCCGAGATCCATCGACTCGAGGCCCATGTAGCGGCCGATGCCGTGCTGCGCGTGGACGACCGGATCGCCGGCCTTCAGCTCGGACA
>NZ_JAHACR010000275.1 GCF_018375725.1 Burkholderia sp.
TCAACCGCCAGCAGCGCCGCGCCTTCGTAGATTTGATAGAACGGATTCGGACAGAGTACGATCGCCTTCTTGCTCGGGTCGATCACGGTCTGCGCCAGCGCGAACAGCGCTTCGCGCGAGCCGGACGCGGGGAGCACCTGCGTCGCCGGGTCGATCGCCGGCAGGCCGTAGCGGTGTTCGATCCAGCGGGCGATCGCTGCGCGCAGCGCTTCCGAGCCGGCCGTGGCGGGATAGGCGGCGAGGCCGTCGAGCGCGGCGACCACGGCGTCGCGGATCAGTGCCGGCGTCGGGTGCTTGGGCTCGCCGATGCCGAAGCTGATCGGCTTCAGGCCGGCGGGCGGCGTCACGTCCTTGAACAGGGCGCGCAGCTTTTCGAAAGGATAGGGCTGGAGCGAGTCGAGTCGTGGATTCACGGGCGAAGCGGCCATCGCGGCCGGTTGGAGCGAAAGGAGCGGCGCTGTGCGCCGTACGGCAGCGGGCCGTCCCGCCAGCGAGGCTGGACGCGTCCGCAGGCGCCGATTATAGCGTGAGGGCATCGCGTCACGGCGGCGCGGAACGTCCGCCGGGCAACGAAAAATAGAGGGTGTCGAACGAAATGAATCATGCGGTACGCGGCAGCCTGCCGACGCTGGCGATCCTGGTCGGCGCATCGGTATGGGGTCTGATCTGGTATCCGTTGCGGATCCTGGCATCGCTGGGCGTGACGGGCACCGCGGCGAGCGCACTGACGAGCCTCGTCGCGTTCCTGTTCGTGATCGTCACGCGGCGCCGCGCGATCGCGACGCTGCGCTGGCATTGGGTGCTTCCCGGGATTGCGGTGACGGCCGGCGTGACGAACCTCGGCTTCGTCTGGGGCACGATCCATGGCGAAGTGCTGCGGGTGATGCTGCTGTTCTATCTGACCCCCGCGTGGACCGCGATCTATGCGCACTTCCTGCTGCGCGAGCGGCTGACCTGGGCGGGCGCGGGGCTTGCGGCGCTGTCGATCAGCGGAGCGATGCTGATGCTGTGGTCGCCGAAGCTCGGCGTGCCGCTGCCGGCTACGCCGGCCGAGTGGGCCGGGCTGGCGGCCGGGCTGAGTTTTGCGATGAGCAACGTGCTCGTCGTCAAGGCGTGCCGCGAGCTGCCGCAGATGAAGGCGGAGATGCGCACCGCGACGCTGTTCGGCGGTTCGGCGCTGTTCGGCGCGATCGCGTCGCTGTTCGAGGGGCTGCCGGCAGTGCCGTCGGGCAGCGGCCTCGCCGCCGCCACGCTGCTCGTCGCGGGCATCGGCGTGACGATGGCGTCGAACAACCTGCTCGTGCAGTACGGGCTCGCACGCGTGCCGGCCAACCGCGCATCGATCATCATGCTGTTCGAGATCGTCATCACGGCCCTGTCGGCGTGGTTTTTCGCGAACGAACTGCCGACCGCGCGCGAATGGGCGGGCGGCGCGTGCATCGTGCTGGCGACGCTGCTGTCGAGCCGCATCCACCGCTCGGGTCCGGCGCAGGGCGCACCCGGCGGCGGCCGGGACGGCTCGCGCGCAATGGTATGATTGGAGCCGTTTGCGGGGCCGGACGCGACAGCGCGCGGCCCCGCTTTTCGAATTCCGTGGCGCGCGGCGCGCAGGGGCCGGCCGGTTCCTGCGCGCCGCGCGCCGCCGTCCGTTTCACCCATTCTTCACATCCGGTACTGCCGTGCGTCTGAGCTCGATCAAACTCGCTGGCTTCAAATCTTTCGTCGATCCCACGCATTTCCAGGTTCCGGGCCAGCTCGTCGGCGTGGTGGGCCCGAACGGTTGCGGCAAGTCCAACATCATCGACGCCGTGCGCTGGGTGCTCGGCGAGTCGCGCGCGTCCGAATTGCGCGGCGAGTCGATGCAGGACGTGATCTTCAACGGCTCGACCGCCCGCAAGCCGGGCAGCCGGGCGAGCGTCGAACTGATCTTCGACAACTCCGACGGCCGTGCGGCCGGACAGTGGGGCCAGTACGGCGAGATCGCCGTGAAGCGCGTGCTGACGCGCGACGGCACGTCGAGCTATTACATCAACAACCTGCCGGCGCGCCGCCGCGACATCCAGGACATCTTCCTCGGTACCGGCCTCGGGCCGCGGGCCTACGCGATCATCGGGCAGGGCATGATCGCCCGGATCATCGAGGCGAAACCGGAGGAACTGCGCGTGTTCCTCGAGGAAGCCGCGGGCGTGTCGAAGTACAAGGAACGCCGCCGCGAGACGGAGAACCGCCTGCACGATACGCGCGAGAACCTGACCCGCGTCGAGGACATCATCCGCGAGCTGGGCGCGAATCTCGAGAAGCTCGAGGCGCAGGCGGTCGTCGCGACCCGATACAAGGAGCTCGTGGCCGACGGCGAGGAGAAGCAGCGCCTGCTGTGGCTGCTGCGCAAGAACGAAGCCGGCGGCGAGCAGGAGAAGCAGCAGCGCGCGATCGAGCAGGCCCAGATCGACCTGGAGGCGCAGACCGCGAGGCTGCGCGAGGTCGAGGCGCAGCTCGAGACGCTGCGCGTCGCGCACTATGCGGCGAGCGACGCCATGCAGGGCGCGCAGGGCGCGCTCTACGAGGCGAATGCCGAAGTGAGCCGGCTCGAGGCCGAGATCAAGTTCATCGTCGAGTCGCGCAATCGCGCCCAGGCGCAGATCGCCGCGCTCACTGCACAGCGCGAGCAGTGGCGCGCGCAGGCCGAGAAGGCGCAGGACGAACTCGAGGAAGCCGAGGAAGCGCGCGCGATCGCCGACGAAAAGGCCGCGCTCGCCGAGGACGACGCGGCTGCGAAGCATGATGCGCTGCCCGCGTTCGAAGCGAAATGGCGCGATGCGCAGGCGCAGCTCAACGACGAGCGTGCGCGGATTGCACAGACCGAGCAGTCGCTGAAGCTCGAAGCCGCGCACCAGCGCAATGCCGACCAGCAGCTGCAACAGCTGCAGCAGCGCCACGAACGCCTGAAGTCCGAAGCGGGCGGCCTCGACGTGCCGGACGAGGCACAGCTCGAGGAACTGCGCATGCAGCTCGCCGAGCAGGAGGAGATTCTCGCCGAGGCGCAGGCGCGCCTGGCCGACGCGCAGGAAGCGGTGCCGCGTCTCGACGCGGAGCGCCGTGCGGCGCAGGAGCGCGTGCAGGCGGAAGCGGCGCAGATTCACCAGCTCGAGGCCCGTCTCGCCGCGCTCAGGCAGCTGCAGGAGAACGTGCAGACGGAAGGCAAGGTGCAGCCGTGGCTCGACCGGCACGAGCTGGGCGCGCTGCCGCGCCTGTGGAAGAAGCTGCACGTCGAGCCGGGCTGGGAGACGGCGCTCGAAGCCGTGCTGCGCGAGCGGCTCGCGGCACTCGAAGTGTCGAATCTCGACTGGGTGAAGGCGTTCGCGACCGATGCGCCGCCCGCCAAGCTCGCGTTCTACGCGCCGCCGCCGGCCGGCGAGCCGCTGGCGACGGCGGCCGGGCTGCGTCCGCTGCTGTCGCTCGTGCGGATCGACGATGCGGGCATCCGCGCCGTGCTGAACGACTGGCTCGGCAGCGTGTATGTCGCCGACGATCTCGCGCAGGCGCTTGCATCGCGCGCCCAGCTGCCGTCGGGCGGCGCATTCGTGGTTCAGGCGGGGCATGTCGTCACGCGTGCCGGCGTGCAGCTGTACGCGGCCGACTCGGAGCAGGCGGGGATGCTTGCCCGCCAGCAGGAAATCGAGAATCTGACGCGACAGGTGCGTGCGCAGGGGCTGCTGGCCGACGACGCGAGGACGGCCGCGGTGCGTGCCGAAGCGGCTCACACGCAGGCGACCCAGGCGCTGGGCGACGTGCGCGCGCAGGCCGAACGCGCGACGCAGCGCGTGCATGCGTTGCAGATGGATGTGCTGAAGCTCGCGCAGGCGCACGAACGCTACACGCAGCGCAGCACGCAGATTCGCGAGGAACTCGAGGAAATCGGCGCGCAGATCGAGGAGCAGCGCGCGCTGCGCGCGGAATCGGAAGCGAATTTCGAGCGCTTCGACGGCGAGCTTGCGGAGCTGCAGGCGCGTTTCGAGGACAACCAGCTCGCGTTCGAGTCGCTCGACGAATCGCTGACGCAGGCGCGCCAGGCGGCGCGCGATCTGGAGCGCACCGCGAATGACGCGCGCTTCGCCTCGCGCAACGCGGCGACCCGGATCGACGAGCTCAAGCGCAGCATCCAGGTCGCGCACGAGCAGAGCGAACGCGTCGCCGCGTCGCTGGAGGACGCGCGCGCCGAGCTCGAGACGATCAACGAACAGACCGCGCAGACCGGCCTGCACGACGCGCTCGAGATTCGTGCCGCCAGGGACGAGGCGCTTGCCGCCGCACGCATCGAGCTCGACGACCTGACCGCGAAGCTGCGCGCATCGGACGATGCGCGGCTGGTCGCCGAACGCTCGCTGCAGCCGCTGCGCGACCGCATCACCGAATTGCAGTTGAAGGAACAGGCGGCGCGCCTGTCGGCGGAACAGTTCGCGGAGCAACTCGCGGCGGCCGAAGTCGACGAAGCCGCGCTGCGCGAGAAGCTGACGCCGGATCTGAAGCCGTCGTACCTGCAGGGCGAGGTCACGCGGATCAACAACGCGGTCGCCGCGCTCGGGCCCGTGAACATGGCGGCGCTCGAGGAACTGAAGGCTGCGAGCGAGCGCAAGGTGTTCCTCGACGCGCAATCGGCCGACCTGACCGACGCGATCACGACGCTCGAGGATGCGATTCACAAGATCGACCAGGAAACCCGCACGCTGCTGCAGGGCACCTTCGACGAGGTCAACCGCCATTTCAGCGATCTGTTCCCGCGCCTGTTCGGCGGCGGCCAGGCGAAGCTGATCATGACCGGCGACGAGATTCTCGACGCCGGCGTGCAGGTGATGGCGCAGCCGCCCGGCAAGAAGAACGCGACGATTCATCTGCTGTCCGGCGGCGAGAAGGCGCTGACCGCAACCGCGCTGGTGTTCGCGATGTTCCAGTTGAATCCTGCGCCGTTCTGTCTGCTCGACGAGGTCGACGCGCCGCTCGACGACGCGAACACCGAGCGTTTCGCGAACCTGGTGCGCGCGATGTCGGACAAGACGCAGTTCCTGTTCATCTCGCACAACAAGATCGCGATGGAGATGGCGCAGCAGTTGATCGGCGTGACGATGCAGGAGCAGGGCGTGTCGCGGATCGTCGCGGTGGACATGGAAACCGCCGCGGGTTTTGCCCAGAATTGACGTTTGACGAACAGGCCCGCGGGCGCGCGGCGCATGAGCGCCCGTCCGCGAGTCCAATGAAAAAGAATGGCTGATGGAGCATGTATGGACGAGTTGACACTCGGTTTGATCGGCGCGGGCGCAGTCGTGGTGGGCGGCGTCGTGGTCTACAACGCGTGGCAGGGTGCGAAGGTGCGGCGCAAGATGCCGCGTCCGATGCCGCCGGAAGCGGCAGAGGCGATGAACCGCCCGGAACGCGACGACGAGTTGCCGTTCATCGAGCCGGTGCGCCAGCCGGCTCGCCGCGAGCCGGCAATTGTGCCGGAGACGCAGGACGAGACCCGTGTCGAGGAGGCCGCGCGCGTCGAGCCGACGTTTGGCGGCGCAGCGCCCGCCGATACGGCGGCCGATCTGCAGGCGGAGGCGACGGCGGCCGATCTGCCGGCCGACACGGAAACCATCGCGGAATTGCCCGCGGACGAGCCCGCCGAGCCGGTGATGCCGG
>NZ_JAHACR010000276.1 GCF_018375725.1 Burkholderia sp.
CGAGCTGGCGCTGGGCGGCACCGCGGTCGGCACGGGGTTGAACGCGCATCCGGCGTTCGCGGTGCGCGTCGCCGAGGAGATCGGCCGGCTCACGCAATTGCCGTTCGTGACCGCACCGAACAAGTTCGAGGTGATGGCGGCCGCCGACGCGCTGGTGTTTGCGCATGGCGCGCTGAAGACCGTCGCCGCCAGCCTGATGAAGATCGCCAACGACATCCGCTGGCTGGCAAGCGGGCCGCGTTGCGGCCTCGGCGAGCTGTCGATCCCGGAAAACGAGCCGGGCAGCTCGATCATGCCGGGCAAGGTGAATCCGACGCAGTCCGAGGCGGTGACGATGCTCTGCTGCCAGGTGTTCGGCAACGACGTCGCGGTGAACTTCGGCGGGGCGAGCGGGAATTTCGAATTGAACGTGTTCCGGCCGATGATCGCGCACAACGTGCTGCAGTCGGTGCGGCTGCTCGCCGACGGCGCGCAGAGCTTCAACGATCATTGCGCGGTCGGCATCGAGCCGAACCGGGCGCGCATCGACGCGCTGCTCAACGAATCGCTGATGCTCGTGACCGCGCTCAATCCGCACATCGGCTATGACAAGTCCGCGCAGATCGCGAAGAAGGCGCACAAGGAAGGCACGACGCTGAAGGCCGCGGCACTCGCGCTCGGGTATCTGACCGAGGCGGAATTCGATGCATGGGTGCGGCCGGAACAGATGACCGGCACGCGCTGACAGCGCGAAGGGTACCCGCCGGGCGATGCGGTGCGGCGAAGCCGTGACGCCGCCACCGCTGTCCGGCGCCGCGCCGTGTGCGTCAGACCTGGCCGGATGCCACTTCTTCCGGCTTCAGCTCGACGATCTTGTCGAGCGCGGCGCGCACGTCCATCGCATATTTCGCGAGACGCTTCTGCTCATCGGTCTCGGGCACGAAAGGCGGCACCGGCAGCGGGTTGCCGTTCTCGTCGACGGCAACGAACACGACGAGGCAGTCGGTCGTCTGGCGCAGCACCCCGCCTTTCGGATCGCCGGCATGCACGGACACATGGATGTGCATGCTGGTGCGGCCGGTCGCGACGACCCGCGCCCTCAACTCGACCAGATTGCCGACCAGGATCGGACGCTGAAAGCGGATATTGCCGACACTGACGGTCACGCAATAGCGGCTCGACCAGACCGCCGCGCAAGCATACGCGACCTCGTCGATCCATTTCATCAGTGCGCCGCCGTGCACCTTCCCGCCAAAATTCACGGACGTCGGTTCGGCGAGGAAGCGGAACACGGTTTCTGTGCGATCGAGGGTGGACGTGGACAGGTTGGGGGACATCGTGCTTGGAACCGCGCGGGAAAGTGAAGCAATCCATTATACGTGCCGCAACCGCATCGCAACGGGCCTGTTGGGCCGCCCGGCCGTTCCCGCCCAGCGGCGAATCGTCACGCCCTGCCCGGCCATGCCATCCGTCTCGACGCTGCCGCCGCTCGCCTGCGGCGTGCGCCCCCGCGTCGCAGACAAGTTTTGTTACACGCCGGGCCCTCCGCCTTACAAAACACCGAGCCCTGAAACAGGCCGAGCGGATAGAGTGAATTCACCGGCGTGAATCGACGCGCCGTCAGAACGACGAAAACGCTCATCATGGCCCCCTTGCTTACGCTCAAGCGCACCACGCGTTTCGCGCTGGTCGCGTGCGCCGCGCTGGCTGCGCTGCCTCCGGTTTTCGCCCAGCCAGCCGGCGCGCCGCCCTATGACGCCGCGGCCCGGCAACCGGGCGGCGATCCGTCGGGCGGCGATCCGCCCGGCCGCGTCGCGCGGCTCAATTACCTGTCCGGCGCCGTGACGACCGAGCCGGCCGGCACCGATACGTGGTCGTACGCTGCCGTCAATCGGCCGCTGACGACCGGCGACCAGCTGTGGAACGACGCCGGCGCCCGCTCGGAATTGCATGTCGGATCGACTGCCGTGCGGCTCGGCGAATCGACGAGCCTCTCGGTGATGAATCTCGACGACACGACCACGCAATTGAAGGTCGGTCTCGGCTCCGTCTCGACGCACGTGCGATCGCTGCCGCCCGGCACGTCATATGAAATCGATACGCCCAATCTCGCGCTCGGCATCACCCGCCCCGGCGACTACCGTGTCGACGTCGCGCCGAACGGCGCCAGCACGACGGTGACGGTGCGGCGCGGCAGCGCGACCGTCTACGGCGAAAATGGCCAGTTCCCGCTGTCGCCGGGACAGCAGGTCGTGTTTACCGGCACCCGTCTGCAGGTCGCCCGGCAATCGCCCGCGCCCGGCCTCGATCCGCTCGACCGCTGGGCGGCCGGCCGCGATGCAAACGAAGATCGCTCGATATCGGCCCGCTACGTGTCGCGCGACATGCCCGGCTACCAGGATCTGGACGCGAACGGCACGTGGCGCGAGCATCCGGGCTACGGCGCGATGTGGGTGCCGAGCGACGTGCCGGACGGCTGGGCGCCCTATCACGACGGCCGCTGGATCTGGCAAGCGCCGTGGGGCTGGACCTGGGTCGACGACGAGCCCTGGGGATTCGCGCCCTACCACTACGGCCGCTGGGCCTACGTCGACGACAGTTGGGCGTGGGTGCCCGGTCCGCTCGTCGTCAGCGCGCCGCCCGTGTACGCGCCGGCGCTCGTCGCGTTCGTCGGCGGCGACGACGGCGGATCCGACTGGAGCGTCGGCCTGACGGCCGGCGGCATCGCCGCCGCCGGCGTCGCCTGGTTCCCGCTCGGGCCCGGCGAGTCCTGGCATCCCCGTTGGGGCGGCTGGAGCCCGCGCTATTACGCGCGCGTGAACCAGAACATCGTGGTGAATCACATCAATGTGAACAAGACCGTGAACGTGACGAACATCACCAACACGTATGTCAACTACCGCGCACCGCACGCGATCACGGCCGTCCCCGCGACCGCATTCGTGCACGGCCAGCCGGTCGCGCACTTCTCGCAGCACGTCGATCCGCAGCAGTGGCGCCATGCGCATGTGACGCCGGGTACACCCGGCATTGCACCGGTGCGCCAGAGCTTCACCGGCGGACTGCGCACCGCCGCCTATCAGCCGCCCGCCGAGATGGCTCGCCATCCGGTCATGGCGACGCGCAACCCGGCCGTACCGGCCGCCTATCGCGATCAAGCCGCGGCCCAGCTCGTCCAGCACGGAGGACGCGTGCCCGGTGCTGGCGTGCCGGTCGTGAAAACGGCCGTGCCGCCGGACTATACGCCGCGGCCGGTCCGGATGCCCGGCAATCCGCAGGAACCGCGCTGGGCGATGCGCAACGTGCAGCTCGTCAATCCGCACAGCCCGGTGGTGCGGCCGACGCAGGAGGCCGGTGAAGGTCAATCGGGCAGCCTGCATGCCGGATCGCCCGGCTTGGCGGCGGCAGGCTTGGGCGCGGCAGCGGCCGGCATGGCCGCCGCGGCAACCGCCGGTCATCCGATGAGCGGGCCGGCCGCAAACGCACCGCGCGTCAGGAACGGCTTCGCACCCAACATGCCCCGCGCGCAGAACGCCGGTGCGCCGAATACGCCCCACCCCATGAACGGCGCGACGCCGAATGTCCCGCCGCCGCCGAACGGCACAGCCCGTCATGCAGCCGGCGCGCCCGAACACGGCGTGCCGCATCCGCCGACATTCGGCAATGCGCCCGGCATGCGCGGCGACGCGCGGATCGCGCAGCCGCGTCCGCAGCCGGATTTCGCCGCCCCCGAACCCCAGCCGCAACCGCGGCCACGGCCGGACCGTGCCGCCCCGACGCCACATCCCCGCCCCGACTACGCCCCGCCCGCGCCACGTCAGGACTACGCGCCGCCGCACGGAAACGAATATCGTGCCCCGGCCCCGGCCCGCGAAATACCGCGTCCACAACCGGCCATGCAGATACAGGCACCGCGCATGGACGCGCGACCTCAGGTGCAAGCGCCTCGCATGGACGCGCGTCCGCAGATGCAGGCACCCCACATGGACACGCGGCCTCAGATGCAGGCACCCCACATGGACGCGCATCCGCCGATGCTCCCACCACACGTACAAAACAACCCGGCGCCACATGACAACGGACACGACAACCGGCGTCGAGAGTGAGCGCAGACGCACATGAAAAAAAACAGCCCGACCGGCATCAGCCGGTCGGGCCGTCGTGCATTCGGACGTCGATCGCCGAATGCCGTGTATCGGCACGTACGCTCAGACCGCCATCGGCGCCGTCAGCGGTTCATGGTGCCGGTAGCCGACGAGCGAAAAATCGGACGGCTCTACCTGCTCCAGCCATTCCGGCGCGTACACCCCCGTCTGCGCATAATCCGGCACGCGATCGGCGATCACGAGGCGCGGGCTTTCGTACGGCTCGCGCGTGAGCTGCTGTTGCAGCATGTCGAGCTGGTTTTCGTAGATGTGGGCATCGCCGATGAAATACGTAAACCAGCGCGGCGCATAACCGGTCAGCCGGCCGACGAGCGACAGCAGCGCCGCCCCTTCCGTCAGGTTGAACGGCGTGCCGAGCCCGACGTCGTTGCTGCGGATGTACAGGCACAGCGAAATCTCGCGCTTCGCCACGTTCGGCAGGAACTGGTACAGCAGATGGCACGCGGGCAGCGCGATCTGGTCGAGCACCGCCGGATTCCACGCATGGAACAGGATGCGGCGGTCCGACGGGTTCTGCATGATCGTATCGAGACACTGGCGCAACTGGTCGATCGCCTTGTACAGCAGCACCTTCGACACACCGTCCTCGTCGAATTGCGTGACGATGCGATAGCCGCGGCTCGTCGCGTCGGCGATCTGCGCGTGCGCCCCGGCGTCGAGCACCTTGTAGCCGGGCCATTGACGCCATTGCACGCCATAGACGTCGCCGAGATCGTCGACGCCCCGGCGATACGGGTTCGCGAGCCACTGCGCGTTCTCGTTCGCATTGGCGTCCCACACCTTGCAGCCGAGCGCGCGGAAATCCGCGGCACTCTTCGACGCGCGCAGGAAGCCGACCAGCTCGCCGATCGCCGACTTGAACGCGAGCCTCTTCGTCGTCACTGCCGGAAAACCCTGCTGGAGGTCGAAGCGCAGCATCGCGCCGGGCATGCTGATGGTGCGGATGCCCGTGCGGTTCTCCTGCCAGGTGCCGGTGTCGAGGATGGTACGAACGAGATCGAGATACTGTTTCATGCGGGTTCCTTCGGCCGCGACTGCGGCCGTACCCGCGGATTTTACCAAGCGCGCTCGGCACAGGGTCCGGGCGCTTCCTGCAACGGCGTCGCCAGCCCGGCAAGCTCATCGCCGCGATCCCGCATCCCGTGCGCGCACATCAGCCGGTACAGCGTGACGCGCGACACGCCGAGCTCGCGCGCCGCGTCGGCAAAGCGCCCGCGATGACGCATCAGCGCATGCTCGATCGCCTGCCGCTCCGCGGCCTCGCGCGCCTCGACGAGCGACACCGGCGCGAGCACCGCATAGTCGTCCAGCTCGAGATCCGCGGCGGTGATCACCCGGCCTTCCGACATCACGATCGCACGGCGCACCCGGTTGATCAGCTCGCGCACGTTGCCGGGCCAGTCGTAGCCGTACAGCGCGGCAATCGCGTCGGGCGAAAAGCCCCGCAGGCGGCGGTGCGAATCGCCCTTGAAGCGGTCGAGCATATGCCTCGCCAGCACCTCGATGTCCTTGCCGCGCGCCCGCAGCGG